>JAABTP010000021.1 GCA_011389815.1 Desulfobulbaceae bacterium
AGTGCCATAGGAATAGTCAAAAAATAAGCAACTTGTTGTTTTTGCATAACTTTGACTTTTTATGTCACGAACTTGGGATAAACATATCGTTCAAATGCTATTGTATGTCTTCTGAATTTTTCAACAAAGCCCAAAGATTCCGTGAACGGTTTTCGACACTGTTCACACATGAAACGGCGAGAGTAAAAATGCAGAAAAGTCCTTTTTCCCCAAATATCAAGATGTCGAACACATCGCTCCTTTTCTTCATGTACAGCTTCAGAAACAGTGCCGCAACGGGAGCAGACAGCTATATCATTACGATGAGAGCATCGTAGATGAAGCACCTCTTCCTCACCTTCCGAGCGTAAACAGTACATGTTGACCTTCAGAGCAGCAATTCCGAGAAGTTCTGTTAAAACAGAATCAGGTGCCTCGGTAAACATTTCTTCGCAAATTCGTTTTACGGATCGGGCCGCATCCTTAATATAAGCAAGAGAAAGTAGTTTCATGGAAAAACCTCTTTGATTTTTTTCACAAATTATAATATTATCTCCCCAGAATGTCTATTCTAATTATGCAGAATATGGCGTTTCCCACTAATCTGCGAAGAGCCATTCATTGCTGATGAAACGCAGAAGGTCTTCATCCATATATGATCGCACAAAAGGAAGTCCAATGTTGCAACGCCTCCTTTTCCGACCAACCATCATCCGGGTCTTCCTGTCGCCGCTTGCGCTGCTTCTGCATCTGGCGCAAAAGGCGGACAATGCGCAGGGCTGTCAAGTATTCGCCAAAGCTCTTATGCGTGAATTAAAAGGTCGGGTCGCCGTCTTGGCGGTGCTCGCTTTGCCGGAAGTAGAAGGCGGTGAGCAGACGAGTCACGCCCGCTTTTGCCCCTTCTTGGAACTGCTCCAGATAGCGTTCAATGCCGCCCGCCTTGAGTTTTTCCCGAATCCCGGCAACTGTGGCGGTGCGCCCGTCGCCGTGCCATACTGCCAAGGCGATTTCCTCCAAGACCCGGATGAAGTCTTTCTCATCCAGCCCGCCCGCACAAGCACTTACCCGGCCACCATCTTCATACTGACGGCAATAGACCGCCTTAATTAAGTCGGCATAGATTTGATTCAGCGTGGTCTCGTCGGTAAACTGGATGGTCTTGCGGTCATAGCTCAACGCAACCAAGTAATTCAGCAGCGGCTGGGCCGTGATCTCAGCAAGATGCTGTCGCGCCAAGTCATCAGGCAGGCCCGCATAGCCTTTGCCCGCAGCGTCGCCGTACTGCCGCCACCA
The DNA here is from genome assembly GCA_011389815.1 of Desulfobulbaceae bacterium. Classification (GTDB taxonomy): domain Bacteria; phylum Desulfobacterota; class Desulfobulbia; order Desulfobulbales; family Desulfobulbaceae; genus Electrothrix. Next base: position 1,273 of record JAABTP010000021.1, read on the forward strand.
TCGCTGCCGCTGATCTTCAGCAAGCAGCTTGGCCGGGTCGTGGTATTCCTCCCGCTCCCATTCTGCAACAAAATACGGTAGCACATAGCTGATCTGCTTGGCATCGCGCAGCTTGGCCGCCACCGACTGAATGACAATCGTCCGCCCGGTGATAATAACCTGCCGTTGCTTGCCATAGCTGTTGCCCTCGTGAATGCGGCGCAGCACCTCATCGACAAAGCTGTTCGCTGTCTCCGAAGCAGCCTTGCCTTGCAGAGCCAGCTCGTCCAAGCCGTCAAAGATGATCAGCAGACGGTCTTTGCCTTCTTTGGCAGCCAGCGGATTGCTGGACAGGAACGGGTTGTTCTTGATATGGCTCTCCATTGCCGTGATCAGGTTGTCTGTGGCATGAAAGAGATGCAGGGGAATGTACAGGCAGGGGATCTTGTTTTCTGCGGCAATCTTGGCGGCAAATATCTTGGCAAAGGTGGATTTGCCCGAACCCGGCCCGCCGCTGATAAAGCGCACTGCTTGAGCAGCGGTGAAGTTGTCCAGCCAACTGCGGAACTCGTCTTCCAGATCCACCACGATCCGTTTTACCTTGTCTCGGTGCGGTTCCAGCTCCTGCCTGCGCTCATCCTCCTGCTCCTTTTCCTCATAATAGGCCCGCAACGGCACATAGACCTTATCCACGCCAAATGCCTCGGCAAACATCCGGTCGCTGACCTGCCGTTGCAGATGCTGCGCATAGAGCAGCCAGTTCCGTACCTCTTCAGTCGCCCCGGTGAACGGGCTGTCAAAATATTGGGTCAGGGCTGCGTAATCTTGTGGGGCCTTGCGCCAGGTCTGGTGCAGGGCAAAGACAAAATAATCCGCCAGACGACAGGCGATCTGGGCAGCATCAGCTTCTGAAGCACCGAGTCCGTGCAACCACTCGATCAAAGGGGCGTGCAGTTCCTTGAGCAGGGATAGCTCACCGGGTCGGTCAAAGAAATTCAGGGTGATGGTGACATCCGCCTTTGCCATTGCCTGTTCAAACAGAGTGGAAATTTCTTCCAGCTTGTCTGATTCCGGTGACTTACGGAACAAATCCTGGTAATTCTTCACCAACTCAGTCAAAGCTGTCATCAGGGCACGATAGATGAGTAACCAAGCCAGTTCACCCGGTTTCTTGGCCAGACCAAGGGCATCCAGGGTGTCGAGAGCAGCACCGCCAAAGTCGCTCCAGTCCTTGAAGACTCCTTCAACCACCATCTTGCCGATACCAAGTAGCAGTTTGCGTGGTTCCGCCTTGATCTCCCGGTTCCAGACGGCAACCGGCCTGCTGATGTTGAGTCCGTTGTCAGATATATCAGTCATAGCTATGCCAACGAAAACCCGCCATAGCCATAATGGGTATGCAGGCCAAGATGGAGGATAGAGGCCAGTTCAAGCCAGGGCAGGACAACAGGCGGAAGAGCACTGAAATGCTGTCTGCCAATCACAGCCTTTGCAGGATGTTCTTTTTCAACAGGACGAAGAACAGAAACCGGTGCAGGCATAGCTTGCGCAGCATCAACAGCCTCTTGCCAGCTTGCTTTCTCCATGCCAGGAATCCCCTGAACCAGGGTGTCCATATCTGCACTCCCCTTGTTCAATAATTTTAGTGCAGTCATCCTGCGCTCCAGGGCCGCAAGCAGCCAAGGCATATCCGGGCCGTTTTCCGGCATAGCCGCATCAGGAGCCAAAGGACGGATCCAGTCAAGCCGGGTAAAAATCTTTCCAGCTCCATTCATCATAAAATCCCGTGCCCACTGATCAGGTTTTGGAAAATAATCACTGCTCAACTGCCCTTCATCAATCACTGGTTCCCAGTCTGCACCGTGGGCGCAAAACAGACCTACAATCTCATAATTCCCCCAAAGACCAAACTTGGGTTGTTTTTCCATCCTGCTGTACCCGGCCTGCTCCAGAGCAGGTAACAGGTACTCCAGGATAAAATGATGCCCTATCCTGTCGCCAAGCACGGTAAGTTCAAAGAAAAAAAGTTCATTAAGGCAAAGACGGGTACCAGGATTCTCAGCCAACAAAACAGCATCAATAGGCCAGGGCGGTGGCCCAGCCAACGGAACAGCATCAAGAGATACATCGACAGAGGCATTGGCAAGGCGTCGCGCAGCTTTTTTCCAGGCCTTGCCATCAGCTCCTCCCATATTTTCCGCAATCAGGGCCGCAAGATTATGTAGGATCTCCTGGTCCGGCTGTTTCAGCGTTTCAATCAGAGAACGGTTGATGCGCAGGACAAACAAGTAGCGAAGTATTTGTATCATGGGGCTGAAAACCGGGCAAAAGGCAACATGGAGAAAAAATGACTGACCTGCTCTTTTGTCCACTGCCGAACAGCCCAGGTCTCCAGCATCTCCCTGGCTTCCGGTTGCAGACGACTGAGCAAACGACCGTAGTGAAAACGAAGATTTTCCCGATCCTCCAGCAAAATATACTGAAGTTCCTCCTGATCACCCGGGTGAATATAACGGCGAAACTGGACAGCCATATTTATGTATTGCAGGAACTCCTCAAGCGGACTGTTCAGGGCCACCTCAGACTCAGGACTACGGAGAATATGGCGGGAATGGGCATACAGACAGATGGAAACCCCGCTTACTGGCAAAGGAATACGGGCCGTATAATGGCGGGCAAGGCGGAGGGAATCCCCCATGGAAGGATATGTTTTCCCTGTGGTCGGAAAAAGGGTCAACACAGCCTGATACTCTTCTCCATGCTCAAGCAAAAGTTCGCTCAACCAGGGACCAAGGTCGTGCCTTTCAAGCATAAAGAGAAAATATTCTTTTTCCAGCTGAATGATCTCCTTATAGGCTGGTACAGGAGAGCTTTGTCGCAGATTCCAGGGCATATGCTTTGTCCGACCGAGAATGCAGAAAAAATGCCTGATCTGCCTTTGCACCTGCCGGGCCTCTTTGCTGACAGCCAGACAAAAAGGACACAACATTTCTTCATTTTTCATGTTCCCGTCTGCTGCTACAGCATCAAGGTTGCAACGAACACAAAGTGAAGACAGAGCCGTTCGTACCGGCGGCAGCGGGAGAGTGTCATTGTTATAATGACATTTATGATGACGAAACCAGCGCACGGCCCCGAGCAACTCAGGGCCGGTGCAGCAGCGGTACAACCTATCAGAGAGGTTTAACATTGAGCAATTTTCGCAGATCTTTGTGATGTTTGATCAGGTCAACCTGCAGCAGCTTGTTCAGATCAAGCGGAACACCACTGTTGTCGCGGTTCTCACTGTACCGGGCTTTCAGGTCAATCAGTCGGCTTTCCGGTAACAGGCGCAGTTGCAGGGCACCAAAACCAAGATACCGGCCTTTTCCGGCCTTATGGCCCATATCGTTATCCAGGACAAGACACCAGAGCAGACGACTCAGTTCCTGATCTGTGAGATTCCAGAACCTGATCTGAGTTGTAAAGGTGGAGCCAGGAAGGACTGCACGTTGATACGATGCGTCAATCTCATCCGGGTTGAAATCAGCACGCTGTTCCACACAAGGGGCAAGCGGGGCCTGCGGGAAAATCCGCCATTGATTGTCAATCCGGTGCATTTTGACCTGTCCCTTGCCAATGTCTTTCCACTTGCCCTGGTCCCATTGCCAGCCCCCATAGGGATAGGGTGTCTTGAACCAGCCAAATTCCGGCTGCTCAAACCTGCCAAACTCAAAAACAACCCTGCCCATAATGGATTGATTAGGTCCGTTGCCGACCCAGCCAAACAGGGAGTCTGTGGGGTTGAGCCGGTCAAGGGAAGGGCTCTCCTGAGCAGAATCAGTGGCAATGGAATAGATATGGCGGATCATCCCCTTGAGAGAGCCGGAAGGAATGGCATAGCAGCGATCCTGGCCCCGCCTCTCCGCATCAGGTGGGGTCATGCTGAAGAAATCCCAGCCATTGACTGGTTCATTACCCAGCATCATACTGTGCGATGGTTCACCGCTTTCCTTGATATGGAGCGGGGTCAGCAGCTTGCCTTCCAAAACCAGGATACCGTTATGCCCGCCAAGGATGCGATGGGAAATATAGCCGGAAGCACTTTGGGGCGGGGTAGCAGGCACATCCTGCTTTGCCTTGATCCGGGCAAGACGACGACAAAAGGCATCAGCAGCCTTGTTTTCAAGCTGTGTTTTCTGCCAGAGACCGTGCTCCTCTGGAGCAGCGTCCTGAAACAATTTGGCCCCAAGTCGATCAGCAGAAGAGCAGAGCCAGGTGACCGCATCTGTCTGCGCTTTGACCCAGCCCAGTCCCTTGGTCTTGTTACCACCAAGGACAATATCGCCGTCCTGAAAATCAGCCAGCAAGGCCATGAGCACCTCCACAGCCTGCATGTCCTGTTCATTCAGGTCAGCAAGATCAAGGCGCAGCTTAAACTGAAAATCCCTGCCATAGGCATAGAGCAGGTCAAGTTTGGCCTCGTCCACAGGTGCGCCGGATGCCGGGTCCATCCGAACTGCGTCCAGAGAGCACCAGGGCTGGTCCGATGCATTCGGGTTGCGCAGATAAGCGTCGGAAAAATTGACAAGACCTGACTGTCGCTGTTTACCAAACAGACGATCCAGAACGTCGCTGGTATCCCTGCCCTCACCCCATAATGCGCCAAGCACCATAGCGGCCCGTTTTCTGAACGCACCTTTTATAGTGCTGCCCGGTATATAGGCTTCCCAGGTACCAGCCTTGCCAGCTGAAGGAGACCAGGAAAGCATACGCATAAAGACCGTATCATAGGGCTTGCCGTATTCCTTGGAGATATGACGGCGGGAGGGGCCTCCGGCCCGATAATCACATGATTCTGCCCCGGAAATCTCAATCCTGGCCTTGTCGCGATAGCCCCGTAAAAAGGCAATGGCGTTTTCATCATTGGTAATGGATTTGCGCAGATTGCGATCATTGAGCATGTGACGGTACTGCACACGATCATGGGAGTGGATAAATTCCCGCCAGGCAGCATCATCAACCCCGGCAGGGACAGCTGCCGGTTCACCCCATTGCTCTTCCTTGATCTCTCTTTGCAGGAGCATCTGCTTGATACGAAGATGTTGTTCCCGTGTTTTGATTTCTCCATCCACCCAGGCATCACTTTGCAGCATTCTGCTCCGCTGTTTGATTTCAGCATGGATGTCCGGCAAGGTGTATTGCTGACAGAGTGCCGTAATGGTTTGTGTCAGAGCTTCGGGATCATCCAGCACAGCGTTTATCTGCTCTGCAGATGTCTCAGCCGGCATCCCCATACTTTCCGCTGTTTCCCGCCAGAAATCCGGGTCCAGGCTATGTTCTGTCTGTTCCTGTTCTTCCACAGCCTGAAGAGCACGGCGGGCTTTTTTGGCCATTTTTCCCATGGTTTCCGCAAAAGCATCCTCAACAGCCTCTTTGCTGGCAAAAGGCTTATCCAATAGCGGTTCCATCTGCTTGAGCAGTTTTTTGGAAATAGGAAATTTGCCTTTGCCCATTTTCGCAACCTGAGCTGCAGGCAGAATCCAGCTGCTGGAACTGCTTTCTGAGCCGCGAGCGATCCAGGCTGCTATGGCTCTTGGCAGGGCCTCGTCAAGGCGGGTAAGCCAATCATCCAGATCGGTTACTGTACCGCCAAGGGCAAGCTCAATCCGTTTTTTCAGCTCATCAGGAATCTGCCTGACACCCTGAAGATAGAACGCCCCGCTTGTTTCCTTGAATGAAGGCTGATCCGGGTCCAGCTTGCCCCAGTTCCAGCCCACGAGCAAAGGATTTTCCGCATCAAAGGAAAGCTCAATACTGAGATGGTTGCAGCCTGAGCGCAAGGCCGGAGCCTTGGTCAATGGCAATGGCGTATCTGGCTGCAAACGGCAACGACCCAGCCCCTTGGTCTTTCCTGCCCCAAACCAAAAACGCCCTTCTTCCAGCTCGCGCAAAAGATAAAACAGCCTGGCCTTATTATCGTTCTGTTCAATCAGTGTATCATTTATTGCCAGAGAAAAATCAAACACGCAATTCTTAAAGGTGGTCTCCATCTTATAATTGCCATTGGCTTCAACTGCCCAACGGTCTTCATTCAGACGGATGCCCATGCGAAGATCAAAAAAACGATCTGGTGCATAACATTGATCGGCAAGGATGCAATGAACCGATTTGAAGAGTTTATCCGGCATAGGCTGTCCATAAAGACGTTCCCAGAGACGATTGAGTAACCCCTTGTTGCGCCCGTTTTTGGATTGTCCGGTAAAGGCATCCATCAGGGCCTGGGCAGTGCCATCAACCTCTCCGGCAAGGGAAACCATCCGGTTTCGCCCGTCACCGTCCCGTGTAAACAGAGTCTTGCGGGCATTTCCGCGATAAATCGGGGCCTCAGCAATAAGTTTTCCGCGAATCAGCATTTTTTTTCCTAAAAGTCTTGGGTGAATCAATAATGCTCTCCTGACTTGTGGCCGGGACAACATCTATAAATCATTTACAAATAACAATGACGCACAAGAGGTTCATGTTGCTTCGTTAGAAGGGTGCGTTGCAGAAGAGCAATATAATCGGATTTTTGAAAAATAAAAGTATTAGGAGTCAAAAAATGGAAAAATGGGAGAAGGCCGGGTGATTCACAAACGGGGCGCTCGGTACCTCATTGAAATATTTTCAAAGGCAGCGCTTTCTCTGATGCCGCACCATGGCCAATCAGGCGGCTGAAAAATTCTTTCAGGGCCTCTCTTTTTGCCGGCCCGAGATCATATTCCATGGCCTGGAGATAATGAAGACATGCCGTTGGGTCCATAGGAATTCGTCGGGCCGCCTGTTCAGCGATCTTTGGCAGGCGTTTTTGCCCCTGGTCACGACAGGAGAGCAGGGTCTGGTGCAGTTCCTGTGCAGCCTTTTTTGCTCCTGCCAGAAAATCCTCACGCACTGCGCAGACGGAAAAGACAAAGGGGAGACCGGTCTGCTGGTGCCAGAATTCAGCCAGGTCAATCTGGACAGGGTAGGGCGAGTCTTTTGCTGTTGCCAGTCGCAGGGCCTCATCACCGATGGCGAGCACAGCTGCGGGTTCGTCCTCCGGGGTGCGCGGAGCAAAGATTTCACCCCGGATATACTGCGGTTTGACCTTGAAAAAATCTTCCAGGATAATGCGCAGGAGCCAGACCGAGGTGTCGGACTGGCCAGTCATGAGCACCAGTTTGCCATCCAGCTCTTCGGGTGAAACCGAGGAGAACATAAACACACTGCCCACAGGCCCGGTGGCGGAGATAGAAAGATCAGCCAGGATTCGGTACTGTTCCGGGCGGGCCGCATACTCGTAGCAGGAGACAAAACCGAGATCCAGGTCCCCGGCTGCCAGCAGTTGATTGAGCCGGGCAGGCGGGGCCTCGGTCACGGGCCAGTCCGGGCGATGCACCTGCTCCTTCCATATCTCGTAAATCGGAGCGGTGTTGATGTAGTTCACCATGCCGAGGCGTATCATGTGCTCTTGTGCTCCTGATCAGTTGTATAGTCAGCTATTGTCTCGGCATTATTATGCACCAGACAGCTCTGAATTTGTGCTGTGTTTTGGATTGAGGCCGGGACTCGGATAGCCAATACTCGGGCCTCTTTGCCCGCTTCCAGCGATCCGAGCGTCTTCTCCATACCCAATGCCTCAGCCCCGCCCAAGGTTGCCATGCGCAGGATATCCCCCGGATCAACGGTCGGATGCTCTTCAGCCAGCAGGCGCATTTCCCGCCAGATGGAAAGCTCTGGATTACTGGTCAGGCTGTCTGTGCCCAGGGCAGGCAGGATACCCTTGCGCAGGTAGTGCTCCACCGGGGCTGTGTCCACTCCGAGATAACGGTTACTGCCCGGACAGAGGCAGACCTTGGCCCTGGTTTCCGCAAGCAGATCCATCTCCTGATCTGTCACATGGATAGCATGCACACAAAGAGTTCGGCTGTCAAGCAGACCGTGTTGATGGAGATAGGAAACCGATCCTTTCTTGTCTGTACCTGTGGGTTGAAAACTGTTATCCCAGAAGCCGCGCTGTTCGAGAAAGTCCCGTATCTCGCCTGTCCCGAAACGAATCAGATCATTTTCTGCTGGAGATTCGGCAACGTGGACAGGAAAAACATGCCCCAGCCGTTTTGCCCTGTCCTTCAGGGTTTGCAGGAGCTGAAGATGCGTGGAATAGGGGGCATGGCCAGTGCAGCACTGCGCTTCTCCTGCTGTTTCCAGGTTTTGCAGTGAGGCTTCAACTTCATCGGAACGCAGACCGAGATACTCTTTGCAACAGAGGAGGTGCCCTGGAAACTCCGGGGCCAGTTCCTGAATAAAGCCGGTATTGGCAATATCCGCGAGGGCGACCACGCCCTGTTCCTGCTGTTGCGCAAGTACGGCACGGGCTGCGGCCAGGATTGTTTTCTTATCAGCATCGGCCTTGGCTCGTTCCGCCAGCATATGGCTGATCCATTGGGTAAAGCTCGCAGGGACAGGCTCCTGGGAAAGATGGGCGAGATGCGAGAGTTCCAGATGGGTATGAGCGTTGACCAGGCCGGGCATGAGCACGCTCTCGGTATGATCAACACGTTCTGCCCCCGGATAACGGCGAACGATTTCCTGGAACCTGCCCACCCCGATAATTTTTCCTGCCCGCACTGCAAGCCCCCCGTCCCGGAGCGGTGGATGGCTTATGGGGAGGAGCCAGGGAGCGCAATGGATTATCAGCCGGTCTGTCACTGCTCCTGCTCTGTTTTCTGTTTCACCGGGGTGTAATCCATCAGCCGTTGCTGCGGGCTGAAGCCAGCATCGGTGACCAGGTGGCAGATTTCCTGCTCGGAGAGTCGGAAATGCACTCCGGCGGCGGCCACCACGTTTTCCTCAATCATGGTGGAGCCGAAATCATTGGCCCCGAAAAAAAGGGAGAGCTGGGCTATTTTCGGCCCCTGGGTGACCCAGGATGCCTGAATGTTATCAAAATTATCAAGAAAAATTCTGCTCAGGGCCAGCATACGCAAATAGGCAAAGGCGGAGGTTTTTTTCATCCTTTTTTCTTCGTGCATAGTTCCGGCCAACGGGGTGTTATCCGGCTGAAAAGGCCAGGGGATAAAGGCGGTAAAGCCGCCGGTCCGATCCTGGAGATCCCGCAGTCTCTGAAGATGCTCCAGCCGTTCTTCCCAGGTCTCGATATGCCCGAACATCATAGTGGCAGTGGTGCGCATTCCCAGGGCATGGGCTGTTTCCATGACCGCAATCCACGCATCTGCCGAACATTTACGCGGGGCCAGCTGCTCCCGGACCCGATCAGAGAGGATTTCCGCCCCGCCGCCGGGGATGGAATCCAGGCCAGCTGTCATGAGCCGTTGCAGTACATCTTTAACCGAGCAACCTGATATCTCGGCAAAATGGCATATTTCCGGTGGAGAAAATCCGTGGATATGAATGCCGGTCTCCTTCATGAAGCGGAGCATGTCCTCGTAAAATTCGATTGGGAGATCGGGATGGAGTCCGCCCTGGAGGAGAATCTGGGTGCCGCCCAGTTCCTGGGTTTTGCGGATTTTTTGCAGCAACTCGTCCTTGCTCAGGATCTTGCCTTCCGGGTCTTCCGGGGGCTTGAAAAAGGCGCAGAATTTACAGGCCGAGATGCAGATGTCGGTGTAGTTGATATTGCGGTCAATGATATAGGTAACCACAGGTTCCTGGTGGAGCCGCTTGCGGACGCTATCCGCCATGAAACCCAGTTGGTAAAGGTCGGCCTTGTCGGCAAGGAGGAGGAATTCTTTGCCGGAGATGCGCTCTCCGGCGATTACTTTATCTGCTATCTGCTGCATAATATTTTTGATTTCATTATTAATAATATCCCTGAATATCTTTGAGTATGAAGAGTGAAAACTTGAAAAACTTGACGAATAGATAGCAGGATATGGTGATTCTGTCAAACCTTGGAAGCTCAAAGAAAAGTTTATGCTGATTATTTACAAACAAGAGAGTTGTATGGTACTTGACAAGGATTGAAAGAGACCGTATAGCGCGGTAGCAGAAAAGCTGCGATAATCAGAACAGGAAAAAGGAATGTATACGCCTATAATCGGAACGCTTGGTTATATCCTTTCCCCAGACGCTGAAAAGGTCTTGCTTGTCCATCGCAATGCCCGCAAGGATGATCAGCATTTGGGCAAGTATAACGGACTGGGTGGAAAAATGCAGGCTGATGAAGATGTCCAGAGCTGCATGGTTCGGGAAATTCAGGAAGAGGCCGGGATCCTTTGCCAGAAGATGCAATTACGCGGGACCATTAATTGGCCCGGTTTTGGCCCTGCTGGAGAACACTGGCTGGGCTTTATTTTTTTGATCACTTCTTTTGTGGGGGTGCCTCGCCAAACCAACGAGGAAGGTAAGCTTGCCTGGCACCGGCTGGATCAGCTGGCAGAGCTTCCTATGTGGGAAGGAGATCGCTATTTTCTTCCCTTGGTCTTTGATAAAGATCCCCTCCCGTTTCATGGACATATGCCCTATGAAAAAGGGCGTCCTGTGAGCTGGCAGTATTTTCGCTAAAAGAGGAATTCCTTGGCATGGGGTAAAACCCTTGCGTTTGCCTGCGTGAGCTGGTAAGTATATTCTTAATAAGAGGCTGCTGCATTTTATACGAAGTGCTTTGGTCGCTAGGTATTGTTTTTTTTGTTTATAGCTGATACAGAGAGACATATAAAAAAGGACTTGCGGTATGGAAAACGAAGAGTTTGTTCGCTTGGAACAGCTTGTCGATACATTGATTTATAGATATAGTGAGTTACAAGGAAAGTATCGTGTTCTGAAGGAAAATCTCAAAGAGAGTGAAGAAGAACGTGAGCTGTTAAAGATGGAGCTTACCGAGTTGCAGGAACAACGCTCAGAGGTCGCCCAGCGAGTTTCCGGTTTACTGGGCCGGATAGAACAATGGGAAGCAGACCAGGGCATGGGTGAGCAGATGGAGGTTCAGCAGGGAAAAGGAGAGGAACACCACGTCTCAAACGCAACCGCCCTGTGAGCCGTTGAAGAATAAGCCTATTTGCAGGAATATGGAAGAGCGTCTTATCAGCTTTACCCTTTACGGGCAGGAGTTTTCGTTCTATAGCGATGTGCCGGATGACGAGGTGCAGGAGGCTGTTTCCATATTGCGTCAAGAGTTGGGTGAACCCGAAGAGTGTGGCCCAACAACCACGGTTCCTTCCAGCACCCTCCTGGTGCTGGCTTGTTTGCGGATAGCGGCTCGCCATGTGAATCTACAGCGGGAATTTGATAAATTTCATGACGAGCGAAAAAAATATAAAGGAAGAAACGAGTTGATTTCAGGGCTTATTAAACGAGTTGCTACGGCTTTGGATAAATAATGCATACATAATTTGCTTTTTTATCTTTTCTCCTACGAATTTTTTGATTAATATAATGTTTTCCCTGCGCTGTTTGTGATCAGCGGAGTATTGAGCCAACTCTCATTGATAGGGTTGACTTCCCTGTTGCTTGCTGGAAGGCTTTATTGCTTTCCTAACGGCAGTATCAAGTCACCCACCTATTTATTTAGGTTTAATCATTGCGTTGACACGGCAGGGCGGGGGATTTTTTTTGACAGCGGTTATCGGGGACCGTTGGCAGTTGCACAGACTGCATAGTCCCGTTCTACATAATCCTTGAACCGTAGATGTTCAAGGGGGTCCGGTGCGACAAAGAGTTCCGGGAAAGTGAGGTATGCTTCAAGAGAGGGGCGTTTTCCGGCGTAAGCGTAATGTCTGGAGGATTATGATTCACCGGTCTTTTAACGGATATATATATTCTTCCGATCTGTAAAGATTTTTTAATATAATGTCTTTTCGCAGCACATTCAGCTGCGTCCTTCTGATCCGTTTGAGAGCAGATTTTCATCGGCGTCCCTTGTTGGTGTATTGCTTCCTTTCTCCTTCCGTTCCAGGAATTTACGGTTTTTGGTGTAACGTTTAAAAAATATTGAAAAGTAAATTGTTCACTTTGCTGGTCAGGAGGTGTGCGTTTTGCCTTCAATACAGCATAACGGAGCAGGTAAATATACTATGATGATGAGTGGTGTGACAGTACTTCTCCTTGTTCTGGCATTGATTGCCGGGGTAACTGTCGGTTTTGTGCTGAGAAAGAAGTTAGTTGAGGGGAATCAGGCAGATATTGAGAGCCAGGGACGTCTGATTGTTGAAAACGCTATTCAGGAAGCAGAGCAGATTAAGAAGGAACGCCTGCTCCTGGTCAAAGAAGAGGTCTATCAGTCCAAAAAAGAAGCTGAAGAAGAAATAAAAGAATCGCAAAAAGGGATTAAGGAAGAGCAACGTCGAATTGACCGCAAGCTTGATAAGCTTCATGACGAACTCAATGATCTGAAAAAGAAAGAATCATCCCTTCAGACCAGAGAAAAGAAAATATATGATCGGGAAAAGGCTGCTAAAGCCCAGAAAGATGAGCTGAATGATCTTATTGAGCAGCAGCGCTATGAACTGGAGAGTATTTCCGGGATCACCCGTGACCAGGCCAAAGAACGGCTTATGGAATCCATTGAAAGCGAAGCCCGGATGGATGCAGCTAAGCGTTTAAGCCGTATTGAAAATGAGATGAAGCTTGAGGCAGATCGAAAAGGAAAAAATATCCTTGCCTTGGCCATTGCTCGTTATGCAGGTGATTATGTTGCTGATAAAACGGTGTCTATGGTGCCCTTGCCCAGTGATGAGATGAAGGGGCGGATTATCGGCAGGGAAGGTCGTAATATTCGAGCCATTGAGGCAGCCACCGGGATTGATATTATTATTGATGATACTCCAGAAGCGGTGATTCTGTCTGGTTTTAATCCTATCCGACGTGAGGTTGCCCGTCAGTCCCTGATTCAGCTGATTTCTGATGGCCGTATTCATCCTGCCCGGATTGAAGAGGTCGTAGCCAAGGTTACTGATGAACTGGACGTGGAAATAAAAGAGGTGGGCGAGCAGGCTACCTTTGATGTCAATGCCCACGGAGTGCATGTGGAGTTGGTTAACCTGATCGGTCGCCTGAAATACCGGACCAGCTATGGACAGAATATTCTCCAGCATTCCCTGGAAGTGGCCTTTCTCTGCGGGGTTATGGCAGCAGAACTGGGCTTGGATGTGAAAAAGGCCAAACGGGCTGGCCTGCTCCATGATATTGGCAAGGCTGTTGATCATGAAGTTGAAGGCTCCCATGCAATCATTGGTCGGGATCTGGTCAAGAAATATGGTGAGGCTGAGGATATTGTCTATGCTGTTGGAGCCCATCATGAAGATCTTCAGCCCAAAAGTGTGCTTGATGTCCTGGTCCAGTCTGCAGATGCCCTTTCCGGGGCCCGCCCTGGTGCCCGCAAAGAAATGCTGCAAAGTTATGTGAAGCGTCTGGAAGATCTTGAAAATATAGCCAGTTCATTTGATGGAGTTGATAAATCCTATGCTGTTCAGGCTGGTCGGGATTTACGGATTATTGTGAACAGTCAGAAGGTGCATGATGATGAAGCCATGCTGCTGAGTCGTGATATAGCCAAGTCTATTGAGGAGCAACTGACCTATCCAGGTCAGATTCGGGTAACAGTTATTCGGGAAACCAGAGCAGTTGAGTATGCCAAGTAAGGAGCTATGAAGAGCATGAAATCTGTTAAGGAGCAAATAGCTCTTATAGAGCGCGGTTGTGCCGAGCTTATTTCTCGGGAAGATCTGGAGGAAAAGCTCAAAAAAGCCATTGAAAAAGATGAGTCCCTGGTGATTAAAGCTGGTTTTGATCCCACTGCTCCTGATCTCCATCTGGGCCATACAGTCCTTTTGCAGAAGATGCGCCAGTTTCAGCAGCTTGGTCATACCATTCATTTTCTGATCGGAGATTTTACCGGCCTGATCGGCGATCCCACTGGCAAGTCGGAAACCAGGCTACCTCTGACCCGTGATGATATTGCCCGTAATGCTGATACCTATAAACAACAGGTCTTTAAGGTTCTTGATCCGGCAAAGACCAAGGTGGTGTTTAACTCTGCCTGGTTGGGTGAGCTCTCTTCCTATGAAATGATCCATCTGGCCTCTGAGCTTACTGTGGCACGTATGCTTGAGCGGGATGATTTTAAAAAGCGTTTTGAAGCCCATCGTCCCATCTCTATTCATGAGTTTTTTTACCCCCTGATTCAGGGGTATGATTCTGTAGCGCTCAAGGCTGATGTAGAGCTGGGCGGGACAGATCAGCTTTTTAATCTGCTCATGGGCCGGGAAATGCAGCGGACCCGTGGTATGGTGCCCCAGGTGGTCCTGACCATGCCCCTGCTGGAAGGGCTGGACGGTGTCCAGAAAATGAGTAAATCTCTGGGTAATTACATAGGTGTTTCTGAATCAGCAGATGATATTTTTGGTAAAATCCTGTCCATGAGTGATGAACTCATGTTCCGCTATTATGAGTTGCTCAGTGATCTGAGTCAGGAAAAGATCAGTCAGCTGCAACAGGACATGGAGCAGGGCAAGGTGCATCCTAAGGCGGTCAAGGTCCAGCTGGCCAAGGAGTTGGTGGTGCGGTTTCATGATCAGGATGCGGCTGATGCTGCGGAAAAGAATTTTGAGCAGGTTTTTAAGCGCCATGAGCTTCCTGATGATATACTGGAAAAACAGCTTAATGCAGAAGGCGCAACCATATGGTTGCCCAAACTCTTATTGGAAGCAGGGCTGGTCAAATCAACCTCTGATGGTCGGCGGATGGTGAAGCAGAACGCGGTTTCTGTGAATGGGGAAAAGGTTGCGGATGTGAACGCAGAAATCCCTACTGATGCTGAAGTGCTTCTCAAGGTGGGAAAACGTCGCTTCTGTAAGGTTTCCTTTGCTCCTGATCAGTAATAACAGTAAGGTTCCAGGTTCTAAGCTCGGATCACAAGAGAAAGAGGGAGGCCATTCGGTTGAGTAATTCTGAATGAATGCTCAGGCTGTGTCAGCCTCCTTTGTTTTTGCTGCCTGCGCCTTTTGACAGTCCGGGCATTCGCCTGTGAATTCCAGAAGATGGCCTATTATTTTATAGGACGTTTTTTCAGCTGCTTTTTTTGTGATTTCTTCCTGTACCTGAAGCGTGACATCATCCATTTTGCCGCAGACTGTGCAGCGAACATGGTAATGAGGCTCCGTTGTTGCGTCAAAGCGTTTTTGTTCTCCTCCAAGTTCAAGCTTGAGTATTATGCCCGAATCAACCATGATTTCGAGGTTTCTGTAGACGGTACCCAGCCCTATTCTGGGCAGACGTTTTTGTACCATTTTATAGAGTTCGCAGGCCGTTGGATGAGTGTTGACTTTGGAGAGTTCTTCAAGCAGGATTTGACGCTGCGTTGTCAGGCGAACCATGGACGGTGGAGTATTCATAACCTGTTTCTCTCTGGTTAAAAAAGTTGACCATTTAAATAGGATAGTAAGTATCATTTATAAAACTATTTTTTGAGAAGTCAAGTTTAATAAATAGAGTAAGTATATTTTTTACACAGTTTGTCTCTGCTGAAAAAAACGGAATTCTTGTTCGAACCGAGCAGGAAAGCCCTTTGTCCTATCAATTACTGGTTAGGGCCGCAGATGAGGCGGAGGAAGGAGAGGAAAAACGGTTAGTTGAGATGTGTCGGATAGTTATTGAAGTCCGGTAGGGTACGCATTATGGATCGTATTCAAACTGTTGCAGGTTTAACAGTTGTTTGAGGATCGTAGCTGCTTACGATTATTTTGAAAATGCTTAAGATTTTTTCGATTTCATTCAGAAAGAAACGAACGCTGTCTATTTGTATACGTTTGTTTTGTAACCGCATGAAGTTCCAATCATAACCGTTCGTCACGCAACCATACATAAAATCCAGTGGAGTTTGGTTTTCCTCATTAAACAAGATTGCCGCATACATTTCTGCTGCGCATTGCGCAAATCCTTCTTCCAAAGTGCGATTTTTCGCCTCCACCAAACAAAAAATCGGTGCGGTCAACTCAATGGTGTTTGGCTCGTGGCTTAAGATAAAATCACAAAAACCGCTCAAGCCTGCGCTTGCAATATCTAAGTTGACCCCGGAAAAAACGCCGACCTGAGCAGGATAACTGCGTCGCACCTCCTTCAGCACAGGGGTAATCAAAAATTCGGACTTTGCTTTTTCAGTGAGCAGGCTATAGTTCCGTGCCTCTTCAAGGTCTTCCTGTAGTTTTTGCGAAGGTTCAATTGGGTGTATATCAGGAAATAATAGCTCCTTATGGTGGGTAAGGTTGAGTTCCTTTTGTAATTTATGCAGTGAGGTGTAATCTGAATACGCCATTGTGTTTCCTTTTCGAGTTTTTATGACCCATTCCGGCGCTTTTCATTACGGACGGTAGATTCATGAAGAATTTCTCTAGCTTATCAGTCCAGTTGAAAGCTTGCATGTACGCATTACTTTTGCCTTATTTTTTTAAGCAGGGATTGAAGTAACCAAACTGAAGCGCCGGAAACTGCTCCTTCAGGTTCTCCAGCCATCGCAGCATTCCCAAAGGTGGATTTTTGGGTGTGTGCTGCACAGCCTTTCGATAATACTCTGGATCCATATTCAGATTACGGAGCTGAATACAATCAGGGCCGGTTGCAGCGATGAGTTCACAGAGCGCATCATATTCTTCAGGGTCATCAGTAAACCCCGGAAGGATGAAGTAATTCAGAGAAACATGCTTGTCAGCAGCCTTCATGACCTTAATAGAGCGGCGAACCTCTGCAAAGGAAAAGCCGGAAGGCCGATAGTAGCGTTGATGAAATTCCGGGCGTGCTGAATTCATGGAAACCCGGATGGAATCCAGGCCCGTAGCAGCCAGTTTTTCCACCGCATCAGGCAGGCTGGCATTGCTATTCAGGTTAATGGTACCTTTGTCAGTCTGCTGCCGGATCAGTTGGATAGATTGCTCCAGAATTTTTGCCTGAAGCAGGGGCTCACCTTCACAGCCTTGACCAAAGCTGACCACGGGCCGGGGGGCATTCTCCAGGTGCGGAACCGCAATTTCAGCGATTTCACGGGCTGTTGGTGTAAAACGAATCCGATCCTGAGTAGAGGGGCAACAGCCAGACGGCTGGAGCGAGATACAACCAACGCAGTCAGCATTACATTGGGAAGAGCTGGGCAGGGGGGCTTCCCAACGACCAAGGAAATAATTACGGGCAGCCGGGCAACCATAGGTGAGGCAGCATGTACCCAAGTGCTGAATCAGACGGTTCTCCTGATGTCTTCTGAGCTGTTTTTCCGTCCGTTTATTGATAAGATCCTGGTCAAACTCCCCAGCATCCTGACGGCTGTCCTGATCACTGCGAAAGGCAGCAACCCAGAATTTGCCATTCATCCAACCCACAGCCGTGTAAGCAAACAGGGGCAGGAGTGGTGCCTTGTCCTGGCTCTGATAGGCCGCTGTATAGATAGCTGTATGGGCCGGAGCCATAAAGGCGGCAACAGCAGAGATGCCACTCTCCCCGGTATGGGGATCACAGTCCAGCAGGGCAGGTTCACCATTTTCTGGCTCAATGCCCACTGGCAGACGGCCAGGCAGGGCAAAGAGTTCACTTCCTGGAGGCAATTCAATCAGTTCAGCATGGTCTGGGCAGTGAAAACCTTTGCCACTGGCACCGGCCATGGTCAAACCGCTATAGTCTATGATTTCCCCTTGGCTATTGGCAAAAACCAAGGCTGGTGTATTTGCTCCCACCTTATTTCTTTAACTTGCTCAGAACAGTGTCAACAGCCTTATAGACATCAAGATCATCGCCAAAGATATCCTGGATTTTAGGATGGTTAATCAGGTCTTCAATGATATAGGCTGTGAGGTAGAGGCTTAGAATATTAGGATCAGGAACAAGGGTTCGAATATCAGCAATTTTGAGGCGGATCTCGAACTCTTCCATATCAGCAGGTTCTTTCAACTGGCGCTCCACTCCTTGTTGGATGGCATGGACATCGTTGGTTTCGATGATATGATCATCCATAAGCCGCTGGACCAGTATGATGGCCAGTTCAGGGGCATTATCTCTGGCCTTATTCAGGATAAAGCGACGTTCTCTTTCTCGTTTCCGATCAAGGGCATCAATAGTTTTGTTGGTTGATCTGCTTGGGTTAATATGGCGGGCCATGATTTTTTCTCCTTATCTGTTTCCTGAGTTCCACATCCTGTCTCCGCAATCAGGAATCAGAGGACTCACTTTGATATAAGTTCTGAAAGTCCTTGATACGTGCTTCTGTCTGAGCCGGGAGCTCAAGGTCGTATTTGCGGACGTATTCAGCAGCCATTCGATGGGTGTTAAATATAGGAACATTGAGCCGCAGATTATTCAGAGCAAGCTGCATGTATTCGTCAGGACGTTCGTAGAATAATTCAAGAACCTGAGGTAAGAGCTGGTAAAAGGATTGCGAGTCTTCAGCATAGAGCAGGGTGTCGGGGTGCTCGCTCAGGCTGTCCGCATTGAGCGGGCCTTCATAACCGAACTTCCATCCTGTTGCTCCATCATGGTAGCCTTCCACCCACCAGCCATCCATGACACTGAGGTTGGGAACCCCGTTCATGGCTGCTTTCATACCACTGGTTCCTGATGCCTCCAGAGGACGTTTAGGGCTGTTGAGCCAAGTATGGACGCCAGAGACCATCATCTTGGCAATCCGCATGTCATAACCAGGAACAAAGATAAGCTGGGCCAGCCCGTTACTGCGTTTGTAGAGTTCTTTTTGATTATCGAGAATGAGTTTCAGGACAGATTTTCCAGGTTCATCCTGAGGATGGGCCTTGCCTGCAAAGATGAAATTAATCTGCCAGTTATTCCTGACCAGAATATCTGCTAAGGCTGGGATATCATCAAAAATAAGATCTGCCCGTTTATAGGTGGAGAATCGTCGGGCAAAGCCCACGGTAAAGACTCCTGGCTGAAGGCAGGAATCTTCAGGGGGCAGGCGGGAAAGATAGTTAGGCGGATCAATCCAGGTGGTGTCCATCTGGGTACGGTGCTCTGAGAGCATGGTGTTGATATACTCTACCAAAACCTGATTATCCTGATACCATGCCTGTTGGAGCTGCTTGCAAAAATTCTGCTCATCAGAGAGCTGCATGCGGGCAAAAACACCAGGATCATCGCGCCAATCTTTGAGTTCCTTGGTTTTGTCAAAGAGTTCAGCTCTGGTTTCGCTGATCCAGGTCAGGTGATGGACACCGTTGGTGATGGCCTTGATTTTATCGGCCACATCAGGGAACTGTTTTCTGGTAACATCGCGGTGGAGGCGGCTGACGCTGTTGATGGCCCGGTTCACCCGCATGGCAAAGGCGGTGAAATTATACTCGTGGGGTGAGTCAGCATCAATGGCCAGCAGGTTAAGGATCTGGTGGCAGGTTTCATGACTGATACCTGTATAGAGTGAACGGGCAAAGCGATCATGACCAGCCTTGACCGGGGTATGGATGGTATAGACAATATGCTCGGCAACTTCACGAGCTGCAGCCATGATATCTTCATCTCTCATGGTGCTTCTGTACTCTTTGCCCAGAGTTTTTTCCAAATGGCGGAGGATCAGGTGCAGGGTGACTGTGACGCCGTGCTGTTCATTGAGATGAATGGTTCCTGGGGTCAACCCCAATGCCTCGGTCAGGGGTAAAATGCCAGATCCCAGCATGCGGCGCTGGTTAGCCTTCATGATAGCTGAGGTGGCATTATAAAGACGAAGTCCTGCTTCCCGAACCCAAGGCGGTGAAGAAGGGATGAAGTAGTCCAGAAGAAATTCCGGGACAAAATAATCCAGCTCCTCACTTACTTCCATTTTCATCCAGACATGGGCCTTGGCCTCAGTGGGATGATCATACTCATTGAAAAAGGGGACAGTGATTTCAAGGGGCTGGCCTGGATCTTCCGGATCCTGCAATTGAAAAAGGGTGGGGGTTGCTTCTGGAGACCAGTTGGTGGCCTGATCAATCTGCCCGACCCGTGAGTCAACAAGCTGAGAAAAATAGCCTTCTCTGTAGAGCAGGGAAATAGCTATGACCGGGATATGGGTATCGGCAAAACTTTTGAGGGTGTCACCAGCAAGCACGCCTAACCCCCCACTGTAATTGGGTATTTTTCGTGGGCCGTGAAGATATTTATCCAGTACCTGTTGAATCGCTGGCTCTGGGCTCTGGGTAAAGCCCTCTTCCTGGAGAAAATCTTGGACTGGATGAAAAATATCAGGATCTGCACCGATCTCCATAGAGACATAGGCCACAGAGTTTTTTTTCGGGCTGCTGAGTTCCTGCCAAACCCGGTCAAAAACCGATTGGGGAACGCCAAAAAAAGTACCGAACTTATTACTACAGCTTAATTCTTCGACAGAATTGATGTTGATCAACTTGTTATTGCTCACGTTTTGTTCTGAATGCCTCGTTACGTTGTTTTTACTTGTCAGTAGGTGCTTGTTGGAAAAGCTATGCTTTTGTTCTGCGATGAGCACCTGAGATGTCTACAATATGCATACTGGTAAAGTAGATGGGCTTGTGTGGTTTTGCAAGTGAATTTCTAATTTTCAAGAGAAAAACAGGTATGATATTTTTCAGAAGTGGAAGGGCTTTTCTTGCAATGCACCAGTAAAATTGGCTGACAAGGAATAATGAGATAGTTATAGCCCTGACAAACAAGAAAAAACCGTGCTTGAACTGAGTGGAACCCCTGAAAAAAGATCTTGAATTCCTTCTCTGTTCGATTAGGATAGCAGGGGCGAAAGATTGTTCCGATACCGGAGTAAAGTACTGTCTCCCACGCTGGAGAGAATGGCGGTATAATGGGACGTTTGCTTGTAAAAGAATGGGAATGCTTAATATGAAAAGCCTGGCTGACTTTTGGGAGTCGTTCAACCGTTCAGCTATAACTTTCATATTTTGCTACCTCTCCCCAAAGGGAGGGGTGGATGTTATCATGTTTTTTAAAAAGGAGCTTGACTGTGAAACGAACGAGTATACTGATTTTAGCGTCTGTTTTTTTCTTCCTGACTGTTTTCACTGTTTTCACTGTTGTTTCGGCGAGTGCCGCAGCCAGCGTTGGTGTGGTTAATCTCCAGAAAGTCCTGGATACATCCAGTGCCGGAGTTGCTGCCAAGAAGAAGATGGAGGTCAAGATGAAAGAGTTAAAAGCCTCTCTTGATAAAGAAAAAAAAGCACTGGTGGCCTTGCAAAAGGATATGCAGAAAAAAGTCGATGTCTGGAATGAATCAACAAAAAAAGAAAAAGCACTTGAGCTGCAACGGAAGAAGCGTGATTTCAGAGTGAAGCAGGATGATGCAAACCTGGAAATGAGGAATTTGCAGGAAAAATATCTGGCTCCGATCATGAAAAAACTGGAAGTGGTTGTCCAGGAAGTGGCCAAGGACAAAGGGGTTTCTGTTATTATCCCCAATACTGCTGTGCTCTATCACGACAAAAGTGTTGATATGACTAATGAGATCACAGCGGCCTTGAATAAGAAGTAAAATAAGTCTCCTGTCCCCAGACTCTTTGAGATGACACCCCATGAATTTTTAAAATATATTCCAGCCACCAATTGTGGGGAATGCGGCTATGCTGCCTGCCTCGCCTTTGCTGTTGCTGTGACCAAGGGCGGTGTTTCTCCAAACCTTTGTCCTTATATTGAAAAAGATACGCTTCCTCCTGAATTGGGTTCTGTAAAGAGCGAAGCTGGTCTGGATCATGTGGAACATGGGCAGGATGAGCGGGATATGGCCTTGGTTGCTCATCTGAAATCCAAAATACAGTCGGTTGATTTTTCCCGGCTCAGTCAACGTCTGGGAACGGATTGGTCAGCAGATACTCCTGAGCAGCTCAGGTTTAACTACCTTGGTTGCCTGGTTCGTTTAGGACGGGATAAGGTGGTGATGGACGGGGAGGAGCTTGTGGATCCCAGGGATCAGATCTTGCTCTATAATTATGTTGCATTCGGCGGTAATGCTGGCAGTGATGTTGGCAATATTACGGATGAGGCGGGCAGCAGTGCAGCTTGTTCAGAAGCAAGGCTCCCCAAAGATAACAAAGATAAAGATACTTGGGTGGGTATGGAAAGTCTGCCCAATTCCATTGCCAAGATCCGTACCCTGGCAACCTATTGTGAAGCAAGGCTGGCAGAACACTTTGCCGGCCGTGTTGAGATGTTGAGTCAGGTCTGCGAAAAGATCAGAGCAGAAACAGCTCAGGATGAACAGACCCAGAGCGCAGATTTTGCCGCAATTCTTCCGGTCCTTCCCCATGTCCCGCTGTATCTTTTATTTTGGGATCAGGATCTGGAGGACGGCTTTGAGGCCCGGGTAAAAATTTTGTTTGATCAGCATGTGATGGACTATCTTGATTTGGAATCCCTGGTTTTTGCCGCCGAACGGATGGCAGAACGCCTCCTCCAACTGGACAGGGAGTTGGATAGTTGAAGAACAAGGGAAAAGACATGCAGGCCCAGGTAGGACGTTTTGCCGAGACCCGGATTCTGGTGATCGGTGATGTGATTTTGGATCAGTTTATCTGGGGCAATGTTTCCCGGATCTCTCCCGAGGCCCCAGTACCCGTGGTCAATGTGACTCAGGAAGAACTCCTGCTCGGTGGCAGCGCTAATGTCCTGCGCAATATTATTTCTCTGGGTGGTTCCTGTGCCCTGTGCGGTATTATTGGGGATGATCCTATGGGAGATGAGTTACTTGCCTTGATGGAGCAGGTAAAAGCTCCTGTGGATGGCCTGATTAAAGGAGAACGACCCACCACCATCAAGACCAGAGTGGTGGCCCAGGGACAGCAGGTTGTTCGTTATGACCGGGAAAAGGCTGGAGTACCTGGTGCAGCGACTTTGGAGCGTATGCTCCAGTATCTGGACGCACATCTTGCGGATTTTGATGCTGTGGTTGTTTCAGATTATGCCAAAGGGGTTGTCAACGAGCAGCTGATGACCCATTTGCATCGGTTACTGAAGGATGTGCGTCGTTCCACTGGCAGGCCCATCCCTTTGATTGTTGATCCTAAGCCGGAAAACCTCCATCGTTTTATCGGCGCAACCGTTATTACTCCGAATAATTTTGAGGCATCCCGTGTCAGTGGTATGGATATCCGGGATAAAGAAACCCTGCTGGCCGCAGCACGTCAGATTCAGGAAGATATTTCCTGTGGTGCTGTTTTGATTACCCGTGGTGAGGCTGGTATGGCCTTGCTGGAAGAGGAAAGCGACAGACTGATTACTATTCCGACCATGGCCCAGGAGGTCTTTGATGTGACCGGAGCAGGGGATACGGTTGCTGCTACCTTGGCCCTTGGTCTGGCCGCAGGCTGCTCAATGACTGATGCAGCTGTGTTGGCGAATTATGCAGCTGGTATTGTGGTGGGCAAGATTGGGACAGCTTCAGTGAGCTGTGACGAACTGCTCAACGCATTTTCTTGATTTCTCCTTTCTGTGTTACCTATCAACTGGTTGGGTAACCGTACTTTTTTTTTACAAATATATGCGTCCACGTAGTATGACCGGTTTTGGTCGCGGTGAATCCGGCACTGCTGAACAGGCTTGGGTTGTGGAAATCCGAACTGTTAACCATCGTTTTCTTGATCAACGGGTCTTGTTGCCCCCAGCCTTTACCGCCTTAGAAGAACGGATCAAGAAGACCGTTGCACAGCAACAGGAACGCGGTCGGGTTGATATTTCTGTGACCCTGCGTGGTGAATCTGTCAGCGGTTCTCGTTTGCATCTTGATTTGGATTTGGCCCGCCAATACCATGCCTGTTTAGAAAAGATGAATACCGAGCTGGGGTTGGAAACAGAGATCCAGCTTGCTGATATGTTGACCCAGCGGAATCTGATTACGGTGCAGGAGCAGAATCCGGATATTGACGAGGAATGGCCTCAGCTCAAAGAAGCCCTGCTTGCAGCCCTTGCTGATTGTGCTGGTATGCGGGAGAGAGAGGGTGGTAGCCTGAAACAAGATCTCTTGCAACGACTGGATAATTTTGCCACTTTGGTGCAAAAAATTGAGGGTATGATCCCCGAAGTACTTGCCCGGCGTCAGGAGGAGCTGAAGGGTCGGGTGAATAAAATGCTTGAAGGGATGGATATTGATCCTGTGCGTCTGGCCCAGGAAACAGCAATTATGGCAGATAAGGCTGATGTAACTGAGGAGGTAGTTCGATTGGCCAGTCATATTGATCAGTTTCGTGGTTTTATGGAAAGCGACGAATCAGTGGGCCGACGCCTTGATTTTCTTTTGCAGGAATTCCTGCGTGAAGTCAATACGCTGGCATCTAAGATTTCCAATTCGGCTATTGCCCACCTTGGCGTTGAAATGAAGAACGAGATTGAAAAATTGCGTGAGCAGGTTCAGAACATTGAATAACGTACAATGCGTGTTGAGTGAGTATTTTTTTATGAACATCGGAGTAAAGAGACAATAATGGACAACAGGCTTGTTAATGTTGGCTTTGGGAATTCCATAAAAATCAGTCGGATTTTAGCTGTCGTGAATCCCGGTTCTTCACCGATCAGGAAGCTGAAGGAAGAGGCCCGGCAGGAGCAGCGACTCATTGATGTCACAGAGGGGCGGCGGACCCGTGGCATCGTGATTCTGGATAGTGGCCATCTGGTTCTTTCTTCTGTGCAGCCAGAAACCATTAATCAGCGAATGGCAGCCTTGGATAGGGAACACAGCGGTTTAGGGATGTTACAAAAATGCAGTCAGGAAGGAGAGAAAAATGGCTGAGGGTATTCTTTTGGTTATCTCTGCACCTTCTGGTTGTGGGAAGACCACGATCCTGAAACAGCTCATGGAAAAGATATCCGGGCTGGAGTTTTCCGTGTCTCATACGACCCGTCAACCACGGGTAGGAGAAGTCAATGGGGTTGATTATCATTTTGTCAGTCAGGAAGAGTTTCTCGCCCTTCGTGATCAGCAGCCCTCGGGTTTTTTGGAATGGGCTGAGGTGCATGGTAATTTTTATGGGACTGCCCGTCAGGAAGTGGATGCCTTGTTAGCTGCGAGCAAGGATGTGATCCTTGATATTGATATCCAGGGTGCTGAACAGGTCAGGAAGAATGCTGATCCTGTGACGGTCTTTATTAATCCACCGACCTTGGCTGAGCTGGAACGACGCCTTCGGGGACGTGGAACCGAGAGTGAGGAAAGTTTATCTGTTCGCCTTGCCAATGCAGAAAAGGAAATGGCAGCAGCAAAGAACTACCGTTATTTGATCGTCAATGATGAGCTGGGGCAGGCTGTTCGTGATTTGCAGGCCATTATTGCCGCAGAACGACGTCGCCGGAATACACCCCAGGTGAACAGAACCGTTGCACGCACCTGATTTTTTTTTCACACTATCAGAACTTCCCCCCTTTTCCGTTCACTTGTTGAATAATTATGGTTGCATCGCATGAAAAGACTGCTTGGTCTGGCAAAAAGAAAAAGCATCAGGAACATCAATCCTCTTCAGAGGAGGAAACAGATGATTTACTCTGGGGAATCAATGCGGTGCATGAGGCTTTACGGAGAAATGCCCGGAGCCTGAGTGAGCTGCTGGTGCAGAAAGGGAAGGCCGGGCCAAAGGTCCAGGAAATTATTGATCTTGCCCGTCAGCATAAGCTCAAGGTGCGTTTTGTGGATGCAGAACGCCTGCCTGTGCCCCGTAATTGCCGACATCAGGGAGTCGTGGCCCGCCAGACTGAAACTGAGCTTCTGTCTTTAGAGGAGTTGGTGGACCAGACTGTGGCTGATAATGGGCGGGTTCTGATCTTGGATTCCATTCAGGACCCCCGTAATCTTGGCTCTATTCTTCGCTCTGCCTTGGCAGCAGGTTTTCAGAGTATTATCCTTACCCGTGAACGGAGTGCCCCTCTCACCGGAACCGTGGCCCGTGCCTCTGCTGGTGCTCTTGCCCATCTTCGTATTGCCCAGGCAGTGAATCTGGTTGCAGCTTTGGAATTGCTCAAAGAGCAGGGGTTTTGGATGTATGGCTCTGTGGCTGAGCAAGAGGTTCCTTCCATCTATAAAACGGATTTTAGCGGACAGCTGGGTTTGGTTATTGGCAGTGAAGGCAAGGGGATTCGTCCTTTGGTGCGCAAGCATTGTGATCAGCTGGTGACTATTCCTATGGCTGGTGATTTTGATTCACTGAATGCCTCGGTTGCTGCTGCTTTGATTATGTTTGAGGTGGTTCGGCAGGGCGAAGTTACGTAGATACTCACTCCCTACTCTGCGGGGAGGGACAACAAATCATAACAGTTTCAATAGTTCAATGAACAAAGAAAGAACAAAAGAAATAATTGAACTGGTCCAGCCCTTTGGTACCCGCTATCTCAACGAGGAATTGATAGCCTGCTCAATACGTTTATGCATTGCATTGGGTAAGAATCGTAAGTTGTTAATCACTCGTGGAAAGAAAGAGATTTGGGCTGCTTCCATTGTGTATGTGATAGCCCGAGCAAATTTTCTTTTTGATAAGGAAAATGAAAACTTCCTGACCGCTGATGTGATATGTGATTTTTTCGGTACCAACAAAACAACGACAGCTAATAAGGCCACTGTTATTGAAAAAACGCTGAATATTTCTCTTGCTGACAAGAAGTTCTGCACCAACGAGATTATCGAGTCCCTTTCCTTTGTCGTGACCAAGGGGGGCTTTCTTCTTCCGAAAAAAGAAGTGGAGACCAAGATTGAGTCCTTGGTTGACGAAGTCGTTTATGAAATGGCGGACGAAGAGGAATCCAGGGAAATTGAGCAGTTCATGGCTGAAAAGAAAAAGCAGGAAGAAGCAGCTGCTCAGGCCAAAAAAGAACGTCGGGCTGAAATAAATCAAGAGATTGCTGAAAAGAAGAGGAAGAAAAAGGAAGAAGAACAGGTCAAGAAACATGGACAACAACTCAAGCTTTGGTGATGTTGTTTAAGGTTTAAGGAGGACTATACTTCTTACGTGTTGAAGAATAAGCTCTTATTGGCTGGTATAACGACAATAAAATATGATAAAGGAAAATCAAAGCGGGCTAACCGTCCATCAGACTATTCGGAAAATAGACAGTCCGCTTTCGTTTATTCAAGCGGACCTACCCGACTCAGATCGTTCGGCGATCTGAAGGTATAGGTTAGTGATTGGCCCTCTGCTCAGAAATATTATAAGCAGGCGTTAGCTCTCTCTGAAAGTATTTAACGGCCAGAAGGCATTGCCGAACTCCATCAGGCCCAAGGAGAATTTCAGCAGGCAGCGGAATATTGGCAAAAGGCCGCAGATAAATACCACGATCTCTCTATGCCCTTGCGAGCCGAGCACTGTCTGGAAGCAATTGCGCAAACTGAAGGAACAGGAGTAAGTACGGGCGGTTCGCAAACCACCCCTCTACGTTCGCAATCAGCATTCGGACATACAAAACGACAACCCGGACGTTCTGAACGAGCTTTTGGACATACAAAACGAGATGTTGGATGTTCAGAATGAGTCCCTGGATGTTCTTAATGAGGTTTCGGATATATAAAACCTCATCTGGGACGTTCTGAACGAGCTTTTGGATGTACAAGAGCTCGTCCCGGACGTACAGAACGAGCTCTTGTATGTACAAAGGCTTATCCCGGATGTTCCGAACGATATTTTAGACATTCGAAACGTCGTTCTGCATATCCAAAAGGAGATCATGGATATCCCAAATCTCTGTTCGGATATTTGCCAGGAAGTTGCGGGTAAAAATACCCAGAGCCAGCTATGCCAGCCCAAGGATCAGGAATAAGAAACGGACAAACCATCACTATGTTCTGCCGTCGCTCTCCCGGCTGGATGCGGAAATCGTTTTCTACAACTGCTCGGAAAACACCTCCTCCAGAGTGGAAGCTGTCAGTATCCGTTCCGACCAGGTTTCCAGCATTGCGGAAGAAGCCTGTCGCAATCGTTCCTCGGCCCATCCAGGCAACTGACCGAATCGCCTGCGCAGCAGTCGGAGCAACAATCGGATTTCTCCTTCAAGCCGCCCTTCCTGCCGTCCTTCTTGACGTCCCTGATCAAAATATTTTTTCAGAAATGATTTCATGGTGTCACCTCCTGGAACAGCCTGGTCAAGGGCTGTACGCAGTGTTTTTTCATCCACCTTGTCTGTACCTTCAGTGAGGTAGTACAGCAGAGTAAACATGATTTCGCGACCGTTTTCATCAGTCAGCAGTGTCTTTGCCTGAACCAGCAGATCCGGCAGTCGTTCCACCAGATCGGGGCGGAAGATGTATTTGAGCAGGAGCAGCAGAGTCCGGGCAGCAGTTTCACCGCTGATTTCCTGGTCATCGCTCCGGGCCACGTCGTGCAGCACAGGTGAGAACTCCGGCAGATGTTGCAACAAAACCTGATCCTGTATACTGAAGAGCGAGTGAAAATTCAGGGGATATGGCCAAGGCCGTCCACCGTGGTACAAAATCATCGGATACAGCAGCGGCAGCGTTTTACTCTTCGGGTTTCCTGCGCAATACTGTTCCCAGATTCGCACCATATAGCGCAACAGCTGGAACAGCGTCATCCTGTCAGGGTAGCTCTTGTGCTCAATCAGCAGATAAAGCAGGAGTTTTTTCGGTTCACCATCCGCATTATCGTCTTGCGCAAGGTAATCCACCGTGAAGAGCAGATCCGAGGCTGACGGATGCAGCTCAGGATCGACAAAACTATCCTGCACCCGTTCAAGGGTGGCAAGGTCAATATGCGCAAGCAGTTCTTCCGGCAGGTTGTACCGGAAATATCCTGCTGCCACCTCCGGCCGTCCCAATGTCTGCCTGACTACGCTGTCATGGGGATTGTCTGTTGTGCTCATAGGGAAAATATAACCGTTGTCGTGATATTGCGCAACCCGGTCTTTCACCCCGTACCTTGGGCAAATGTTTTAGGCTGAAGTTTTTATTTGACATACGCTGGCACGATTGTTATTCGTGTCAATATTTTCCAGGAGTTGTATTTGTATTAATTTATCCCTGCCCTGTTTCATTTCGACAGCCACAAAGATAAAGCATCATGAACAAGAGCAACAAGAACTATATAGCCCACCGTCGCAGTACTGATCAAACCAAACAAACTGTTGCCGATCATCTACTTGAAGTTGCTGCAATATGCGGCAGACTTGCTGGCAAGGCAGGTACGCCGGAAGCGGGATGCCTGCTTGGTCTGCTCCATGATTTGGGCAAATACAGCACAGACTTTCAAGAGTATATCAAATCGGCAACCGGTATGCTCAACCCGGATATTGACAACGAATATGTTGATGCCAAGGCATTGAAGGGCAAAATTGATCACTCCACAGCCGGTGCCCAATGGATTTGGCAACGCTTCAACGAGTATGGACCGCAGGGAAAACTGGTCGGCCAGATACTTGCAGTGTGTCTTGCTTCCCATCACGGCGGTTTGCTGGACTGCCTGAAGGTGGACGGGAAAAACGGCTTTCAAAAAAGAATCGCCAAAGAGGATACCAAGACCAATTTGCAGGAATGCCTTCAGGTCGGTGACAATGAGGTACTGAAGCAGCTTGAAGAATTTTCCGGGAAACGGTTTCTTGAAAACTTTTGGGCACATTTGGTTAAGATTGTTGCACCGGAAAAGAAAGAATCACCTGTCATGCAGCAATTCCGGCTTGGTCTGTTCACCAGATTTCTTTTCAGTTGTCTGATTGATGCTGACCGGATCAACAGCGCAGATTTTGAAGACCCGGCCAAAGCAGAGGCCCGCTCAACAGGAGCAGTGGACTGGCAGCTGGCTATTGAACGGATGGAAGCAAAAAACGCAAGTTTTACCATCCGCAATGAAATTGATACCATACGACGAGCAATTTCTGAGCAATGCCGGAAACGTGCTGAAGACGAACAGAGAATATACACCCTTACCGTACCCACCGGTGGCGGCAAGACCTTTGCCAGCATGCGCTATGCCTTGCATCATGCAAAAAAACACAAGCTGGAACACATCATCTACATCATCCCTTTCACTTCAATCATTGAACAGAATGCCGAGGAGATCCGAAAGGTTCTTGAGCAGGAAAGTGATCCTTTTCCGTGGGTCTTGGAACATCACTCCAGTCTTGAGCCGGAAGAACTGGACTGGCGGACAAAACTTATCACGGAAAACTGGGACGCTCCGGTTATCTTTACAACTATGGTGCAATTCCTGGAAGTACTGTTCGGCGGTGGCACCCGTGGTGCCCGACGAATGCATACCCTTGCCAATTCGGTGTTGATTTTTGATGAAATCCAGAGTCTGCCGGTCAACTGTGTGCATCTCTTCTGCAATGCGCTACAATTTCTGGTGGATCATACCGGAAGCACAGCAGTGCTCTGTACAGCGACCCAGCCTTTGCTGGATGATCTCAGGCATAGAGACAAGGGGCAGCTGGATATACCGGCAGGACATGAACTGGTTGAAGATGTGGCCGAGACTTTTCGTCAACTCAAGCGGGTGGAGGTAAACAATCAGGTGCGGACTCCGGGATGGTCGGAAGAGGAAATCACCGAACTTGCCCTGGAAGAACTGGAGGAAAAAGGCAATTGTCTGGTTGTGGTGAATACCAAGAAATGGGCGCAGCAACTCTATGAACGCTGTGCGGATGAGCTTGAGAAAGGAAAAATCTTTCACCTCAGCACCAGTCTTTGCCCGGCCCATCGAAAAGAAATTCTCGCCGAGGTGCGAAAGCGTCTTGATAATGGGTTGCCTGTGCTCTGCATCAGCACCCAACTCATTGAAGCTGGCGTGGATGTTGATTTCAACTCAGTCATTCGTTTTCTGGCCGGGCTTGATTCCATTGCTCAGGCGGCAGGACGCTGCAATCGCAACGGCAACCTGCCCACCGCTGAAGTCATAGTGGTGAACCCGGAGGAAGAGCAGATTGATATGCTGGAGGATATCAAGATTGGTCGTGACAAGGCCCTGCGTATTTTCTCGGAGGCAAAAGACAGCGATCTGCTGAACCCGGAAATGATGAGCCAGTATTTCCGCTATTATTTTTATGATCGGGCGGATATCATGTCCTATCCTCTGAACGAAAAACAGGCTGGCAGGACAGATACTCTTCTGAGTCTGCTCAGTGACAATCAGCTGAATACCGGACGGACAGCCAACTCCATTATGCTCCAGCAATCCTTTCAAACAGCGGGCCGGGCTTTCAAGGCCATTGACGCACCGACCCAGGCTGTGATTGTGCCATATGGCAGGGGAAAGGAAATCATCGCCGATCTTTGCGCGGATTATGAACCGTCAAAGGCTTATGATCTGTTGCAGCAGGCCCAGCAGTACAGTGTGAATGTCTTTCCTAATGTCTGGAGAAAGCTGAAAGAGGCACAAGCGGTTTATCCCGTACAGCCCGGTGAAGAGATTTACTGCCTGTATGAGCAGCACTATAATGAGGACTTCGGGTTATCCACAGAGGTGGTCAGCGGTATGGATATGTTGTTTGGCTAAAAAACGAAATAATGATGAAGTGTCCATGTTTCCTTGTAAGGTGATTATCTGTTCATAGAAAGGAAATATATAATATAAATACTTGACATTTTTTTTGCCGAATGTTTAAGTTATGTTTGATTTCATATTGACATGCGTAAGCAGGGATGATAGATAAAAAGTAACAATACCTGCCACGCCTCTTTACAATGCGCACCCCGGCGGGTTTTTTTTATGCCTTCACAAGCACTATCATTTCATGGACGTTCTGCCCTAAGTCCACACGAGCAGGTTGATCTGCTGCGAAAAAGAGGGTTGGTTCTGCCAAATCCGGAAAGAACCCTCCATTATCTTAAATTCATCGGGTATTATCGCCTGTCTGGTTACTTTCCGCCGTTCCTTGATTCATCCGGGCAATTTCAAAAAAACACCTCATTTGACCAAATTTTAAATTGTTACATCTTTGACCGTAAACTCCGCCTGCTGGTTATGGATGCTGTGGAGCGTATAGAAATTGCTCTTCGGGCAACAATATCCAATACCTTATCTGAACATTACGATGCGCACTGGTATTTGAATTCGGAGTTATTTGTTCGGTGTTACAATCATCAGCAGTTGATAAGTATTATCCAAGAGAAAGTATCTGCAAATCCGCCTGCCTGGGAAGTTGCTGAAGAATTGTCCTTTGGAGTCTGGTCTAACATTTTTCGTCACCTGAAATCAAGAGAACTACAAACTGAAATCAGCAGACCTTATAATATGAGTGCAACCTTTTTGTGTGAAAAATATCCAATCAGACCTTTAACTGATTAATCTTAATTATTTAAAGATGATTTTCATTATATGATTATTCAGCAAACTTAATTCTATAAAATTCTGCCAAAATCTTTTGCTGCTTCATAAAATATTAATATAAAAAAGAATATTTATTAACAATATTAATTCCTATTTACATAAAGAGAAAATCTTCTGCCTTCAAAAAATGTTTTGGGTAAATCGGGGAATTCTGTAGAATTTTGCTGAAAAGACCCAAAGTTAATAGTTTGATATTAAAGGAGAACAACCCTCACACAAAAAGGGCACACTCTTATAATATTCACTATACAGTGATGATATCCTGGCTACATTCTTTTACTTACCTTCGCAATCTTTGTGCCCATCATTCGCGACTATGGAATCGAACTTTTACTGTACGGCCCAAAGTATTCAAGAAATATCGAAAGCATTTTTGTAACAATTACAAATTGTACGCTCAAATGGCGGTGCTCAATGTATTCCTCAATGTTATTGCTGATGGCTCTGGATGGCAGCAACGTTTATCTGATTTAATTGATCAAAATAAAGGAATACCGATTCAGGATATGGGATTTCACACCGGATGGAGTTCCGACCCATTCTGGGGGATTCATCGGTAGTAGCTTTTTACGAGGTTGTATCAGTCATTTTATGGCTGGCAGCAATTCATCCCTGCGGGGGTGTGGATTGAAATATTGACAGGAACTGTATCATATTAATTGTCGCCCCCGTTACGGGGGCATTTTTCTTTGCCTTCTCACCACGTCCTGTTCTCTCTTATAAAATTTCTAACGATTCCTGTTGAAATATTCTTCAAAAGTTGTATCTATACGAACAGCATACCTTTTCCTGTTGTTATCATTGCACACAAACTGAATCTTTGACTCTTCATCTGGTCACTCAACAACAGGATGGGAGTAAGTCTCTCCCCGATTTACTCTTCCAGACATCGTAAACATCAAAATGATAATTACTTGATAATGATTTGATTTTATATACGATTAATAGAATTTGGACATTTTGTCTTGTAGCAAGTGTCCAAATTTAGTGATTTTGCTATAATATTAAATTATTATAAACAATGTCCAGTTTTAGCGTTTACGATGTCTGTCTTCATTACATTGCACATACTTTTCTTTATACCGGCTATAAGGTGACAGAATGAGAAACAGCATCAGTTTTCGGCTCTGGGGACGTTATGCCCTATTTACCGACCCGGTGACCAAGACCGGCGGAGAAAAATGCTCTTACCATGTGCCGACCTATGAGGCCATCAAGGGCGTTTTAAAGTCCATCTACTGGAAACCCACCATTATCTGGCATGTGGATAAAGTCCGGGTGATGAAACAAATAAAAACACAAACCAAAGGAACCAAACCACTTGTCTGGGGCGGCGGCAATTCCCTGGCGATTTATACCTTTCTCCACGAGGTGGAGTATCAGGTCAAGGCCCATTTCGAATGGAACGGACACCGCCCGGAACTTACTAAAGATCGTATTGACGGCAAACATTACAGTATTGCTCAACGGATGCTGGAGAAAGGAGGGCGGCAGGATATTTTTCTTGGTGTTCGTGACTGCCAAGCCTATGTCGAGCCGTGCGAATTCAATAATCAAGAGGAGAAGGGTTTCTATGATGATGTCCCCGAACTCGCTTTCGGCATGATGTTCCACGGGTTTGATTATCCCGATGAAACAGGAACCGATGAACTGGGCAGTCGTTTCTGGCAGCCTGTCATGCGCAAGGGTATCCTGGAGTTTCCCCGACCGGAAGGGTGTACGGTTCGGCGGTTTGTCCGCAAGATGGCTGCAAAGGAATTTGCCTTGGATGAAAATATGCGCCCGGTGGAACAAGAGGAGGCTGCGTTATGAGTTGGCTGGCCCAATTACATAAGACCTATGAACAAGGATTGACGATTGACCAGTCTGCCGTGCCGTTTGAAGAACGGCTCATGCCCGTAAGCCACACCCTGCAGAATGCCCATATTCATATTGTCATTGATGAGCAGGGGAATTTTAAACGGGCTGCCGTGCTTGAGAAAACACAGATTGTTCTGCCAGCAACTGAGCAATCCGCCGGCAGGTCAGGCACAAAAGCTCCTCCTCATCCGTTGGCTGATAAAATCCAGTATGTTGCTAAGGACTATTCTGATTACGGGGGACTTAAAAAGTCGTTTTTCGAGGAATACGAACAACTGTTAGCCCGCTGGTGTGAGTCGCCCTTTTCCCACCCGAAAGTTTGCGCTGTGCATGCATATATCACAAAAGGCCAGGTTGTTGCCGACCTGATTGCCCACCATATTCTCCATGTTGATGAGCAAGGGAAATTGCTTGAGGAATGGCCTGCTGACGACCTCGACGAAAAAAAAACGGAGCCGTTGATCTTTAAGGTGCTGCCGAAAACCAAAGGAAAAACTGAGCAGGGCAACGCCCTTGTCTGCTGGTCAGTCGAAAATCAAGGCGACGCTGACAGTAAGACATGGGAAGATCAAAGCCTGCAGCAAAGCTGGGCTGATTTCGACGGCATGACGGAAGGGGCCAAAGGACTGTGTTTTATCCTCGGTCAGGAAGAAAAACTGACGGCCAGCCATCCGGCCAAATTACGACACACAGGCGATAAGGCCAAGCTTATTTCCGCCAATGATATGTCCGGCTTCACCTTTCGCGGACGATTTACGGATACCTCTAACAGCATAAAATCAGGGGGCAGTCAGGCTGTCGGCATCAGCCTGGAAGTCACCCAGAAGGCCCATAATGCCCTGCGCTGGCTTATTGCACGCCAAGGGTATCGCAATGCTGATCAGGTCTATGTTTCCTGGGCAGTGTCGGGAAAAAAGATCCCGAAACCTTTGACAGACACTTGGACCATGCTTGCTACCGCTGAAATTACCAAGCAGCCGGAAGACGAACAGGAAGAAGAACATCAGGTTGATCATACTGTAGACATAGGAGAAGGCTTCGCTCATAGACTCAATAAATATATCGCAGGATACCGTCAGGAACTTGAAGCCAGTGAACAGATTGTGGTTATGGGCCTGGATTCAGCCACGCCGGGCAGGATGGGGATTATCTATTATCGGGAACTGCTTGCCAGTGAATTTCTGGATCGACTCCATGCTTGGCACGAGCAATTTGCCTGGCCCCAGCGGCATACACAGGAATTCCCTGATCCCAAGGGGAAAAAGAAACCCATCAGAAAAACAATCTGGCCGAAAAGCTGTCCGGTGCCCCGCATTATTGCTGAAGCAGCCTACGGCGACATTCTCAAGAGCAATGACACCTTGAAAAAGAGTGTTCTGGAACGCATACTGCCCTGCATTGTTGACGGTCGCCCGTTCCCGAAAGACATTATGCTGTCAGCGGTGCGCCGAGCCGGTAATCGAAATAACTGCGAGCATTGGGAATGGGAAAGAAACCTTGGGGTGGCCTGTGCATTGTTCAAAGGATATTACGAGCGGCATACAACCCAGCATAAAAGGAGAAACTATAAGATGGCATTGGAAAAAGACAGGACAGAAAGAGATTATCTGTACGGCAGATTACTTGCTGTGGCCGAAAAAATCGAAGAAGTGGCGCTGTATGTGGGCGGAGAAAGCAGACCGACCAGTGCTGCCAGACTGATGCAGCGTTTTGCAGACCGTCCATTCTCCACCTGGTTGACTATTGAAAAGAGTTTACAGCCCTATATGCAGCGATTGCAGGGGAACAGAGCAGGCTTTCTGACCAATCGTAAAAAAGAGCTGGATGAAATTCATGCTGCTTTTACAACTGATGACTTTACCAGCGACAAATCCCTGACCGGTGAATTCCTCTTAGGCTACCATTGTCAACGGATGGAGCTTCGCAAGAAGGTTGAAAAGGAACCTGCGGAAAATAACAGCAAAGAATAATAATTGGAGACTGACCATGAGCTTGGAAAATAAAATTGATTTTGCCGTGATATTAAGCGTAAAACATGCCAATCCCAACGGAGATCCGTTGAACGGCAACCGGCCCAGAGTGGATTATGAAGGCTACGGAGAGATCAGCGATGTCTGCCTGAAACGAAAAATCCGAGACCGTTTGCAGGATAATCAACAGCCGATTTTTGTCCAGTGCGATGAAAAGAAAATCGACGGCCTGCCCAGCCTCAAGGCCAGAGCCGAGTCCGAGGAATTCGGACTGGGTAAGGATACATTTAACAGCAAGAAGACCAGCCCCGGCAAGGCGGCAGAACTAGCCTGCGCAAAATGGTTGGATGTGCGCACCTTTGGCCAGCTTTTCGCTTTTAAAGGCAGCGGAAAAGACGGAGTATCTATCCCTATTCGGGGGCCGGTATCCATTCACTCAGCCTTCAGTGTAGAACCGGTCAGTGTGGCCAGTATCCAGATTACCAAGAGCGTGAGCGGCGAAGGCGACGGGAGTAAAAAAGGTTCAGATACTATGGGCATGAAGCACCGAGTGGATGAGGCAGTGTATGTCACTTACGGCAGTATGAATCCGCAGCTTTCGGAACGTACCGGCTTTACCAACAATGACGCAGAAACCATTAAATCAGTCCTGCCCAAGCTCTTTGAAGGCGATGCCTCTTCAGCCAGGCCGGAAGGAAGTATGGCCGTGGAAAAAGTAATTTGGTGGCAGCATAACTGCAAGTCCGGGCAATACTCATCCGCCAAGGTACACCGCACCCTGACAGTACATCCTGACGGTAGCTTTGAGCTTGAAAAGCTGGAAGGGTTGGAGCCGGAGATTATTGAGGGTTTTTAACTGCTACCATGCCCCACTACCTCCGCAACCTCGACACGGACCTTTGCGCAGCCCTGCGCAGCCCTGCGCACCCAGCTGCGCGACCTCTGGACCCACACCTCCACCGCGCTTGAGGGCAACACCCTCAGTCTGGGCGATACCGCCTTTGTCCTGCAAGAGGGCCTGACCGTTGCGGGCAAGCCGCTCAAGGATCACCAGGAGGTGGTGGGGCATGCACGGGCAATTGACCTGCTGCACGAGTATCTTCAGCAGGACAGCACATTGGGTGAAAACGAACTCTTTGCTCTGCATAAAGCCGTACAGACCGAGGCCGTGTTTGATTATTACAAGTCTGTGGGTGCCTGGAAAAACGAACCCAACTCCACCGCCGGGACAGTGGATGGCAGGCAAGTCATTTTCGAGTATGCAGCCCCTGCCCACATCCCGGCCCTGATGGAAAGCTGGTTTGCCTTGTACCGGAAGCAGATGCAGAAAAACAAGGTCGCACCGGAAAATCCAGATATTGCCCTGACCGCCTATGTTCAGCTCCACGCCGCTTTTGTCCGTATCCATCCTTTTGCGGACGGTAACGGTCGCCTGGCCCGATTGGTCGCTAACCTGCCCGTGCTTGGGGCTGGGCTGCCGCCCATCATTATTCCAAGGGAACAGCGTAAAGAATATACTGATGCCCTGTCAGCATGGCATTTTGCTGCCAGCCAGATCAAAGCCGGTGAAGAATTGCTGCCGGAACCGGATAAACTGGAACCGTTTACGGAGCTGTGCAGGCAGGCGTGGCAGGGATCAATAAAGTTAGTGGAGGAGGCAAGGAAGAGGCAGGAGGTGCGGGATTCTGCTGCGGAGAGCGGTTAGGTTTTACTGGTGCCCAAGCTCTGCTTGGGTATCCTGAAAGAAGCTCAACTTCAGTAAACGAAGCAGAGCTTCAAAAATCAAGAAAGGAACGGGCTGCTTCCGGATTTCCCCGAGGTCTGACAGATTCTTCTTTGTACTGCTTCACCTCCTGTATCGCCTCCGCAACAGAAGCACTGACATCATCCATATCAAAGACATCATCTTCCCGCAATGTTTTTAAAACGTATTCCCTCATTGACATTCCCAGAAGCAGAGCCTTGGCTTTAACAGCTCTGTGCTCCCAAGGTTCCATTTCAATAACCAGTCGTTTTTTCCCGATTCCTTTTGCTTCCGTGTCCATAACTTTTCCCGTCTTGAATGATCATGTCGCCTGTCCAGAATGTCCGTATATACAAACTACTTTATCATGTACACTTTGTCAAATATACATCAAAAGAGAAAGAACTGCTTAATATTTCATGTTAACTTCTTGTAAAACTGCATCAGCGGAGTATACTGCGCCATCATATATCCGAAATCACATCAACCAACCGGAGAACACACCATGTACACGGAAGACGACCTCCTCATGCTGTCCGCGCTCCAGCATCTCCTGTTCTGTCCGCGCCAGTGCGCCCTGATTCATCTGGAACAGGCCTGGACAGAAAACCGCTTTACTGCTGAAGGCCGGGTTCTCCACGAGCGGGTCCATACCGCTGCCACGGACTCCCGCCGCACTGTGCGGGTGGAATATGATATGCCCATCCGCTCTCTGCGCCTGGGCTTGTCTGGCAGGGCGGATATCGTGGAGATGCATCAGCAGGAAGATGATTCCTGGCTGCCCTTTCCGGTGGAGTATAAGCGGGGACGACCCAAAAAGGACGACACGGACCGGGTCCAGCTCTGCGCCCAGGCCCTGTGTCTGGAAGAGATGCTGAACTGCACGGTCCCGGAAGGTGCGCTCTATTATGGTCAGAAAAAACGCCGGACACCGGTGCAGTTTGATGATCGCCTGCGCCAGGTCACGGAAGAGGCTGCTGCCCACCTGCACGAACTGCTTGCCGCCACTGTCACCCCCACCCCGGAATACAGCCGCCGCTGCGAAAGCTGCTCTTTTATTGATACCTGTCTGCCCAAAACTGCTGGAAAGAAAGATCAGGTGCGCAACTATATGACCAGGATGACGCAATCATGAAAAAACATCTGAACACGCTTTTTGTGACCACCCAGGGGGCCTATCTGGCCAAAGAAGGGGAAACTGTTGCTGTGCGGGTGGAAAAGAAGGTCAGGCTGCGCCTGCCCGTGCATACCCTGGACGGGATCGTCTGTTTCGGTAATGTGGGATGCAGTCCCTTTCTCATGGGATTCTGTGCGGAACGGGATGTGACGATCAGTTTCCTGACAGAACACGGCCGCTTTCTCGCACGGGTGCAGGGACCGGTTTCCGGCAATGTGCTCCTGCGGCGGGAACAATACCGTCGGGCCGATGACCTGGATTTTTCCGCCCGCATGGCAAGGGCCTTTGTTAATGGCAAGGTTGCCAACTGCCGCGCTCTTTTGCATCGGGCTGTACGGGATCACCCGGAGAAGCTGGACAGTGAGGCCGTGAACAGCGCAGCAGGTCACCTCACCGGTCTGCTCAAATCCCTGGGCCGGAACCTGCCCCTGGATGAAGTGCGGGGTACAGAAGGCGACGGGGCCCATGTCTATTTCTCCGTGTTTGACCATCTCATCATTCGCAATAAAGAGGATTTTTTCTTTGAGAAACGGAGCAGAAGGCCGCCCCTGGACCTGGTCAACTGCCTGCTTTCCTTTCTCTACACCCTGATTATGCATGATGTGCGCTCGGCCCTGGAATGCACAGGACTTGATCCGGCAGTGGGGTTTCTCCACCGGGATCGACCGGGCCGGGCAAGTCTGGCCCTGGACATGATGGAGGAATTTCGGCCTTTAGCTGATCGTCTGGTCCTTTCCCTGATCAACCGGGGCCAGTTACAGGCCAAGGATTTTGTGATGAGTGAAAACGGTGCAGTACGAATGAAGGATAAGGGCAGAAAGACCCTGCTCGCAGCTTATCAGGAACGGAAACAGGATGTGCTCCAGCATCCTTTTCTTGAGGTAAAGATGCCCCTGGGATTATTCTTCCATACCCAGGCCCTGTTGCTGGCCCGGTTTCTTCGGGGCGATCTGGACGGATATCCGCCCATGATACAGCGTTAGCAGGGGCAGGCCCCTGTGCCTGCCCGGTTAGTAAGGGCAAGACCTGCCCAACAGGACATGGGCGAACACAGGGGTTCGCCCCTACGACAATCACCGTAAGGAGGAAAATATGTTTGTCCTGGTCAGTTATGATGTAAAAACAAGCGATAGAACCGGGCCCAAACGCCTGCGCCGGGTGGCCAAGGTCTGCCGGGATTACGGACAGCGGGTTCAGTATTCCGTGTTCGAGTGCATTGTCTCGCCGGATAAATGGGTGGTGATGCGGGAGCGGTTGATTAATGAGATTGATAAGGATGTGGACAGCCTGCGTTTTTATTTCCTCGGTTCCAACTGGAAACACCGGGTGGAGCATATCGGGGCCAAGGAGAGTATTGATCAGGAGGGTACCTTGATTGTCTGATTGACGGTCCAGGAAGGAAGTGGCATTATGGAGATATTATGATGCTGTGTTAGCTGGGCGACCGCCGGTCGCCCTTACCAGAACCGCTTGTGCGAACCCCTAACCCAAGTTCGTGACATAAAAAGTCAAAGTTATGCAAAAACAACAAGTTGCTTATTTTTTGACTATTCCTATGGC
>JAABTP010000214.1 GCA_011389815.1 Desulfobulbaceae bacterium
ACTTTGCCATAAACAAGACGCCCGTTACAGCAAGCCCAACTATAGCTAATATATAATGTTTACAAGAAACTTTCATATTCTCCACCACCATTAATTGCAAGGCACCGGGTGAAACCAGTCATA
Source organism: Desulfobulbaceae bacterium (assembly GCA_011389815.1). Lineage (GTDB taxonomy): Bacteria > Desulfobacterota > Desulfobulbia > Desulfobulbales > Desulfobulbaceae > Electrothrix. Next base: position 124 of record JAABTP010000214.1, read on the forward strand.
TATACTTCCTCCCATGGGTTGTCCAAATAAATCTTCCAACAATTTATTAAATCCTGTACCCATTAAATATCCACCTCCTCCTGATAACATAGCTGGCAGAGTTACGTATCCCTGACCAGCGAGTACAGTCCCAAGAACACCTAATTGATAACCGCCTTGCATTTGCATGGCATCCTCTACCATGCCTATCTTTCCCGAAAGATTCGGTCCGGCACCAGTTGCCTCAAGTCCCGTTGCTATTGCACCATCAACCATCATCCCTCCAATAACCGCTCCGTCATTAATAGGGGCAACCTTTTGAGCAGCCTTTATAATTTGTGTTACGAGCAATCCATCCGGATCAATCCAATTCACCGGATCACCCGCCACATAAGCAAACAAATTCATCCCGCCTGCAAGTCCTATAGGATCAACAGTAATATACCTTCCCGTATCAGGATTATAATACCGGTTCCAGTTGTAATGCAGTCCGGTTTCAGCATCGTAGTATTGGCCCGGAAAGCGGATGTTATTGGTGATGGTTTCGGTAAGAATTTGTGCCTTACCGAAGGGCAGGAAGGCGGCTTTCCAGACCACTGTACCGGATAAATCCACGATCTGTTGCGGTGTGTCGAGGTGATCGCTGATCACGTAAAGTTGTCACTCTTTATGAGCTATCAGCCTCGTTATTTTTCTCGTAAAGCACAGATTGATAAAACATAAGCACAACGGCAGTGATATAAAAAACAGAAAAAAGCTCAAGACAACATTCTGATTCTTATGCATAATTTTGTTTATTTTTTCCAGTTCTGTTACCACTTTTTTTAATTCGGTAATGTTGTTATAGGTATCGACTGAAAAACTGTCTCCGATATCGCCGACTGACATCATGCTCGGGTAAACGACAGCAAGCAAAATAATAGTTATAAAACATAGGAAAATACCCGTGACATTAATATATTTTTGGTGTTTTATGGCATTGAGTCGAGGATCTTGTTCATGATCAATATTTTTTTTCTTCATTTTGTATCACCTCTTATTGGTTTTATTATACCTTTCCAAGGATCGATCAACACTTTCGGATCGTTTGGATTACTTGATTCTCCTATGCCGTAAACGTGCGGGAATATCAGCGTATCACCATTAGGCTCCTTGTCGCCCCATGCGCCGTAAGCCCGATAAAATTTCCATTCATCGTCGAGTTTGTCTTTCAATAGGCGATTCAAATCATCCAATATTTTGTCCGCCTGCTCGCCGCAACTCAAATACGGTGTAATATCAAAAATACCGCCTGTCCAAAAATCGGCGGGAGTCAATATTAAAACAGAGGTCGCATTACCTGTCCTTCCGTAATTTCCAAGACGCTGACCTTTTCTGTTCATTTCTACTATTGACCTGTTGCCTGCTGAAATGATTTTTCTGACATCGGCCTCGCTTAATCCATGCGGATCAATTCGATTCACCGGATCCCCACCCACATAAACATACAAATTCAGCCCACCCGCAAGCCCAATAGGATCAGGAGCCAGGTACCGCCCGGTATCAGGATCATAATACCGATTCCAATTATAATGCAGTCCGGTTTCTGCATCAAAATACTGGCCCGGAAAACGGATATTATTGGTGATGGTTTCGGTGAGAATCTGCGCCTTGCCGAAAGGCAGGAAGGCGGCTTTCCAGACAACCGTACCCGTTGAATCCACGATCTGTTGCGGTGTACCGAGGCGGTCGCTGATAACGTAATACACCCCGGCCTGCGTGCCGTGCAGTTTCAGTGCAACGAGGTTGCCGTTTTGGTAGATATAATCCCGGAGCGGGGTGCCGTCACCAACGGTTTCGGCGATCAGGCGGCCCTGGAGGTCGTAGTGGAAATGGGTGGTTGTGCCGGAGACGGTCTTTTTCACCCGTCTGCCAAAGGGATCATAGGCGTATTCCGCAACGGTCGTCGCATCCTGCTCGACTTTGATCAGTCTGCCCAGTGGGTTGTAACTGTATGTGTACACCCCGTCCGAGGTGATTCTGCCGCTATTGTCGTGGACATAGCTGCGCACGGAGCTGTCCGGGCGGGTGACGTAGTTCAGGCGGTTATTACCGTTTACGGTCACGTATTCGGTGCGGCCTCGGGAAATCTCCGGTTCTGTGATACCGTCAATGGATTTCACGCTGCCGTCAGGGTAATATTCATACTGATAATCAAGCACCTGTGCGTTGATCCGGCTGATGCGGAAATAGCCGTCCGCATAGCTGCGGTCCACAGTGAGCAGGTTGTTGCCGAAAACAAAATCCTCTTCCGGGCCAAAGGGAAGATAGCTCAGGTTTTGCGTCGCAGTCTGTCCGTCAATCAGGATGGCGGAGATATCGCCGTTGTCATACCGTTGCACCGTGACCTGCGTACCAGTCGGGTAGGTGATGCCGGTGATTTCATTGCGGTCATTGTACGCATACACGGTGTGATAGGCGATACCGTCCGTTGTTCTGCTTTCACGGGTGACATTGCCGAGGGCGTTGTACTGCCAGGATATCCCGCCGCCAGCATCGGTGAGAGAAGTCAGACGGCCTTTGCCGTGCAGGGCAGCAGCTTCGTCATAAGTGAAGGTGAGATTCTGCGCTGTATCCGGTGGGTTGAAGGAAACCGTGAGAGGGCGGTTCAAAGCATCGTAGGTGTACTGCACCGTTGTGCCGTCCGCATCAATGCGCGAGGTCAGATTGCCTGCTGCATCGTAATCGTA
>JAABTP010000215.1 GCA_011389815.1 Desulfobulbaceae bacterium
GAGGCGGGATAGTTGCGCCCAAAATTTCTCATTGCGCTATTCTCATATTGAAAAAAGTTTAGGCTCTGAATTGCTGGTGATTCAACAATCGCAGCAGGACAGAATAAGCAGCTTTGTGTGTGGTTGGTACAGGAACTGTTAAGAGCAATGGGTGATAAGAATCTCCTTAAGCGCCGTGTTGCACATCCTGGAGCGAGTAATGTTAAATTTGAGTGCGGCGGATGCTCCGGGTTGGTTCGGTTTGAGTACAAAAAGGAAACAACCCATTCGACCTTACAGATGAAGCTTCTTGAGGCCTCGAAAAAGCGGGCAAAAAATCAGCTTGTAGGGAGGTTTTATAGCCTTCTTCGAGGGATGGAGCTTTTTGAACCTCTTGACGATTTTGACTTGCAGGATCTTGCTCAAATGATGAAGCTGAAAAAATATCCAGCCAATACTATACTCCTTGAGTCAGGCACAACGGGCACGCATTTCTATGTTCTTTTATCTGGAAAAGTGGACGTGGTGCGGGACGATAACGGAGTGATTGCTGAGCTGGGTCCTGGGGAGATTTTTGGAGAAATGAGCCTTCTCTCTGGTGAATCGACTTACTCTTCAGTGCATTCAAAGACTCCAGTGGAGGTGGCTACCTTACAAGCAATAGAATTTAAAAGAATACTTTCTCTTTATCCCGTGTTGCAGGTCTTTTTTTATCGGGTTCTGGTTGATCGCGTAGAGAAAAATACACTCCGGGCAGGAAATATTACCTCTGGCATGAGCGGAGAGCTTTCGTATATAAATACAGTGGAGCTTTTTCAGTTGATTAATTCAGGAGGGAAAACCGGAAAGGTTGACTTTGTTTTTTCTGAATGCAAGGGGCTGGTTTTGTTCAATGAAGGGGAAATAGTTTTTTGCAGATGCGGTGCTCGTACAGGGAAAGAGGCTATATTTGATATGCTTGCCAAAAAAAACGGTCAGTTTTCGTATACCAAAGGGCTTTCTCAAAAGGAAAAGAAGTTGCCAATCTTGGGAGGCTTTATGGGGTTGATCATGGAAGGTTTACGTCGTATTGACGAAGAAGAGGCAGGGGAGGAATAACCAGAGAGAACAAAAGGAGGTTAGAGGGGCCACGAGGGTGATCCCTCTATTGCCTCTGTTCAGGTCACGGTGCTTGGAGAAAAGGGAAACAATTCCTCGGTGTGGAACAAGGGAAAGTGAAGAAGTTTCACATAACATCTCTTATGCGACTAACGACCTTTATCTTCAGCAATTTGGATCAAAATCCTATATGCCACTGACATACCAGAAAAATGTATTATTTGTGTTCGATCTCCACTTTTAGCAGCACTAACAGTCATTTTCACTATCTGTCTATAAAAAGGATACTTTTCTTTAAGCATTTCATTATCATTCAGTACACTGCTATTTTGGCTCGAATCTTGGTTCGAATGCTCTTTTACATACAACATCATTGTATTGATGAAGTCTTCCTCTGTTATACCTGCCAATCCTTTCTTTAATGCTTTTTTAGGATTCAAAATTTTTCCTCTATTTTATGGTATTTAGTTCATTGCGCTGCTAAACGCCTTACATCAGTCAGTCATGTTCTTATTTATGAAGCTTTGCTTTATGTTTAAAGCGGTGCTTCACGGTGAATCGACAACAATGCAGGATTCCTCAACCGCCTGTCCGATGTACCGGAAGTATTCTTCAATCAGCACACCTGGATCTCCTTGATTTCGGCATAGTCCTCCCTGAGCTGAAGCAGCGTCTCATATTCCCCGGCCCACTTCATATACTCCATATCATCTCCCATCTTTCCGGCCTGAAAATCCTGATAAAACTTCCGGCTCTCTATTCCGAAACGTTGTTCAAAGTCCTGAAGACGACGTGTTGTTTTCTGAATAGCTATATTGAGGACACGGGCTTCATGGTCAAGGGCGGCCTGAATAAGCGGTCGCACATTTGCGGCACCTGGTGATTTGACGATCAGTTGTGTCATGTTTATTCTCTCTATTAAACTCATCCTGACTGCGAGGGATTCAGCAACGCCTCGACCTCGACAAGGTCATCCGTAACCATGACGATTGCCTTGGCACCCAAGCTCCGGCTTGGGTGCTCTTATTCCTGAAGCTCTGCTTATTGTATGAAGCCGAGTTTCACGGTGTTTGTGCTCAAGCAGAGCTTGGGCACCAGTATAAAAAAACTCAAAAGCGACACCTTGCACCAGCTATCCCTAGAGCCATAAGGATTTGCGGGGATTTTTTGCTTTTCGTAATACCTAAAACAGGTTAGAGCAAGCTTTCTTGAGATTCATAGTCTAACTTGTTGGAAATGCTGAAGTCGATTTTCCAAGGCGAAATATCAGAGCAAACGCACGGCTATCCAAGGTTTGCGCCAAGAAGATGTCGGCAGTGAAGACAGTGAAAAGATTACGTAAGAGAAAGGGGATATAACATCAATATCAATCTACTTCTTCAAGAATTTTAACGTCATTTGAGTGTAATCGATGCTCTTGTGCTAAAGCTTGGCACAAGAAATTAAAAGCATAGTCTGTATGTTCTAATGTACAATCAGAAAGATTGAGAGAAAGTACTGTTATTATGGCATCACCAATTTGGGAGCAATAATGACACGTAATATCTTTTTCAGGTTTAATCTCTTTGATTTTAGATACGATTTTTTCAAAACCTTTAATTTTTACATTTTCTTTCTCTTCGCAAGAGTATTTCAAAATCTTTTCAAAAGATTCCTTTTCCCAGGCCCCTGACAGCCTTTCTGTAAAATGGACATAAGGCGCAATAACCCGACAGCCCTCAGGTTGGAGGCTCTCTC
>JAABTP010000216.1 GCA_011389815.1 Desulfobulbaceae bacterium
GAAAATATGATCATTTTATTCTGCTTTTCAAGTGGTTATTGTTGATTTTGTATCAAGAAGGTGTCGTTTTTGAGTAAGAAAAGTTGTGCTGCCCTGAAAAACGCGCTTATTGATAATATCAACGGCTTTTTCTAATCGACCGTCGTCCAGCCATTTCATCCAGACCAGCACGTTATCCAAAGAATTTTCCCATGATGTGCTGTGGGAGGAAAATTTTCGGACAGGGCTGTAGCCCCAATAATCAGGTTCTGAAATCCGTCGCCTTTGCTCGGATAGTTTCGGGATGTCGCGATATGCGCTGAAGTGCAGCAGCGTTGGCAGATTTAAAGAGTTATCCTCAAAGCCGTCTGGTGCTTCTCCTTCCCACTCTCTAAAAATCTTCTGTAATTTCAGAATGGTTTCGCTGGTAGATAGGGATTTCAGTCCAACAGATCGCTCCCATTTGAAACCTATTAGTTCTTGGCTATCTGCCTCATGCTTCAATAAATCTTCTTCAGTCAAGGGAACAAGGCTTCCTCCTGAAAATTTACCTGCAAGCAAAGAAAGAATTATATTCCGTTGTTCCAATTTCCCCGTTATTGGACTCCAATCAGAAAAACGAACGAGTATATCCCATTGAACAGCAAGCTCTCCGTTATCTAAACTCTCGATACCATATGAATGTATTTCCTTTTTGCCGAGCAACCCCATCATGGCACTCATAAGTTCCAGTACAGTGGTCTTCCCCCATGCCGTTCTCTGACATGAGCAAAAAGACATTGCACGGCTGGCCCTCTTCATCGGTGAAATCTATTTCGTATGGGATTGTTGGGAAAGGCCCAGCTCCCTCTATCCGCAGACGTACTGGCTGAAATAACTCAATGGTCAGATCATTCATTGCCGTAAAGCCTTTGTGAAATGTTTTATGGCCTGCATACTGTCGTCTCGGTTAACAAAAACACCATGAATACGTTTCGGTACTGCTTCCGAATTCAGTTTGACTAACATATCTCCGGAACCGAGCAGTTTTTCAGCTCCGACATCATCAAGGATGATTTTTGATTCTGTGGATTTTTGCACCGATAAGGCAATGCGTGAAGGAATATTGGAGCGTAACAAACCGCTGAACACTTGGGAATCCGGGCGTTGCGTTGCCAAAACTAAATGAATTCCCGCCGACCTTGCCTTTTGGGCCAATCGAACAATATCATTCTGAACTTCTTTAGACTCCATAACAAGGTCGGCAAGCTCCTCTATCACCACCACGATACGTGGCAACTCCTCACCTTTGCTCATAGCTTCGTCAATATTGGTTACGCCGATACTACGAAAAAGAGCATTTCGTTCATTCATCTCCTCAATCAAATGCCGAAGCAACTCCATGACCTCAGCAACATCTTCGCCGAAAACTTTATCCATGAATAAATTAGGCAGGGACTCGTAGACAAAAAGTTCTACTTCCTTGGGATCAATCAACGCAAATTGAATTTTCTGCGGGGTTGCCGCCATACGTTCCAGCAGCGAGATAATCACAGCATGCAAGCAAACACTCTTACCACTGCCTGTTGTCCCGGCAACAAAAAGATGTGGGGTGTCGGCCAAATCAAAGAAATACGGTTGATCTACAACATCTGTACCGATCCATACTGGTAGCTTATAATTTTCCGGTAAAAACGTTTCCACCCATTGGCGTAAATCTTTTCCGGCAGCATAGTTCCAGCTGTCTCTTGGTCGGGGTATAGACAGATATATTGTTTTCGGCTCATCACTCTTTCCCTGGATAACCCCCTGCTGCTGCACCCCCAGCAGGTTAGCCAATTTTTCCAGGCCACCTCGCTTCAGTCTATCCAGCTCGTTGATATCGGCGAGGTAAATTTTATAACGTATCAGGCGAGGGCCGGTTGATACCTCACTGATTTCCGCTTGAATACCTATCTCGGAAAATGCGGCAACCAGTTGGTCGTGATGCTCTGTTACTTCTACCGGGGCGGACTGGAGGTTAGAAAAGAATTCATGGCTCAACCAGGCGTGAAAATCACTGCCTGATTTCCAGCTGACATCTATTTCCCGCAAACCGCGTCGAATATGCCGTTGCAAGTGTTTCCGATAACCGGCCTCATCGCTAAAAAAATCTTGCTTATGATAGACACCAAGCATGGCACGACAGGCAGCATCCCAGTCCTGCGTCTTCAGCGTGCTTTCCTTGCCTTTACCTGTCACTTGTTGCAAATTATATTCTTTTTTTCCGTCAGTAGGAACTCTATCCAGCGAATCATCCGGCTCAGTATCAATTTGTAATGATTTCGCTAGGGCGATGCGCAAAACTTTCCATTTATTCCCTGAAAGTTTCAGGCCATGACGAAGTACACGGCTGATTACCTCCTCATCCTTTTTACTTGTGTAAATATCCGCCATTGAATTCCTTCCCTATACAGCAGGATACATATTTTTTTTAACAGGACGACTTTTGCTACCGCTCTTGTTTTCAAGAACATACTCTTGATAAATATACGGCTTCAAGAGCTTGTACTTCCGCTCGTCCATTTCCGAATCAGTGGGCAATAAAATAACCTGCTCACTCACTGCCGGATAATAATGCCGCAGCAAATTTTCCTGATTCCCCTTGTCAATTCGCGCCATCGGGGTATCCACAATAACCGGCATAGGACGAACCTAAAGTGGACCCCATCGTCAACACAAAAATTGGCATAATTTAAGATAGATTTCGGGCTAACAACAAACTCTCTTATTTGGTGATTTCCTCCTATATTTGTTTGACTGCATCACATCAGGAAAAATGAATATCTTCAGGGGATTTGTACCCCAAA
>JAABTP010000217.1 GCA_011389815.1 Desulfobulbaceae bacterium
GTTCTCCTGAATGATTTATCGTTTACACAATAATAATCATCCAGAAGAGATTGACAATTGATTGGCGAAGGTATTGCGTTTTGCATCAATTAGTAATCTACCGATAAATCCCAGAGAAGCGGAAAAAACGAACAGTTCAAGCAGGATATCTTCAAGATGTTCCTGTTCTGCTTTTTTGGGGGCCGTGTTGTCCTTTTCCTTCTTCATGCTGCGGCCTCCTGCATCTCCGAACGGGTCATTCTGGAATTCGTGGCGGTGAGGTGTGCTGAGAGGTCTTTCATGGTGGGTCTCCTTAGTGAAAAGCTTCACCATTCTTCGCTTGCAAACGAAAAATGGCTGTTAAGCAGGTTGCAAGACCGCCACTAAGAACGGCAGACCCGGAGGTCTCCCACTCAACAGCCAAAGAGAGTGCGCTGAAAATAAGACACAGTACCGCCTGTGAATAATGAAAAAGCGGTTGTCCTCTTAGTGGTCGGGCTTGCAATCCCGGCCTACGGATTTTGCCGCAGGCAATGAACAAATTACAGAGGGAACGAACTGTGGTCAATAAAAAACATGATATGCCTCTGTCCTCAGTTATCAAGAGCAGGGAGACACCAAAGGCGACAGGGGGGGGGGGGCGACACCGGAAACGGGGTGTCTTTTTATAGCAATTCCCCTCTTTCCAAAAACCCCCACCCAAAACCCCCATACCTGGGACTTATAAAAATGCACTCCGGGCCTGTCTTAAAGTTCAGATGAAAGCCCAAGAATGCCCCCTTAAAGTTTCGTTTTCTTCCCACCCAAAACTTTCCACCCGGCTGAGTATTCAGGAGCATATAAGAGCATCATTGACCATTTTGGACTATTTGAGCAGATTTTTTTTACAGGTTTCGGTTTAGGTTTCCCCCCTGAAACCTCTCTGAGTACGCACTTCAGGCGGGCAGTTCAACGACGCAATGTAACTTCCTAAAACTTCACGCATTCTTTCAGAACAATTGACAACACATATACAACAGGATACAATAGTTATGTTGAACTAACTGTTTCCCCACAATCCGCGCAACAAACTATTTCTCAATTATGCAACAGGTCAACGCCGCCACACTCGCTGAATTCATCCTGATTTCTTATCCTGATAAGAATATCACTCCGATGAAATTGCAGAAACTTGCCTACTACGCAAAGGTATGGTCACTTGTTGCGGGCAGGCCGTGTACAGATGCCCTGTTTGAGCGGTGGGAATACGGCCCGGTGAACAGACCTATCTTTTTTTCCTATAAGGAGTTCAGCAAGCAGCCTATTCCAGCCCCTGCAACCCCTTCACAGCAGCACATAGCGGATGAAGATGCAGAGCTGTTGAAATTCATCCTTGATCATTATGTGAACCATTCCGCCGTGGCCCTGAGTGCGATGACGCATAAAGAAAAACCTTGGAAAGAGACACCACCTGATCAGGTCATTTCCGATCAGGCTATCCAGGATTACTATTCCACACTCTCCTTTGCAAAAAACTTTCAGGGGAAATCCTGGAAGGAAGGAACATACTATGTGCTGAAAACCAATTCCTGGTATTCATTCACAATGGATATGAGCGAAGAAGAGGCGGAAACCTATGCTTCATATCCTTCTTATGAAAACTACCTGGAGCGGCGGAAAAAGTCTGATCTGTCGGTACAACGCTTCATGCAAAAAATTTTCTGATTCACTTGTCTCACTCGCATGATGATAAACACGAAAGGGAATACCTTGCAGAGCTTATGCAGTATTTCCCTGTTACGCTTCCTCTCTCTCTCTCTTGATACGGCAGAAGAACAAATCAAGAACTCCTGCAACAACCAGCTAAACACTTTCTTTTTTTTTCAATCTCGGTAAAGTATATTACCTTATAAAAAAGATACGAGCTCATACCTGCTGCTATCCATGACATTGAACAAGGAACACGATACATCGACATCAAATGCATAGTATCCCCGAAAAATTATCAGCCATCGGCTTTGACCAGTCCCTCCTGCACAACGTGCCAGCGGAAGACCTGGAGCATTTCGAGCTGGCAAAGGTGGCAGCAGTGCATAAAGACAGCTATATCGTCACCACCGGAGAAAATAATGTCTCTGCGGAACTGGTGGGTAAGATCCTCTTCAACGCCTCCTCACCTTTGGATTACCCGGCAGTGGGTGATTGGGTTCTGACCAGTTTTTATGATAATGATACCCTGGCCATCATCCATGAACTCTTACCGCGCAACTCCCTGCTCAAACGGAAAACTCCAGGCAAAAAAGTGGACTTCCAGCTCATTGCCGCCAATATTGATACGGCCTTCATTGTCCAGTCCCTGAATGAAAACTTCAACCTCCGCCGCCTGGAACGCTATCTGGTAATGGTACACGAGGCCGGGATTAATCCTGTGGTCCTGCTCAGCAAGAGTGACCTGCTGGATAATGATGACATTGCCATCAGAATTGCCGAGGTGCAAAGCATTGCCCCAGACATTGAGATTCTGTCTCTGAGCAGTGAAGATGGTTCCGGCCTGGACGATATCAAAGCAATGATGCAACCAGGCCAAACCTATTGCCTGCTGGGCTCATCAGGGGTTGGTAAGACCACCCTGCTCAACACCCTCATTGGCGAAGCACTCCATACAACCAAAACAGTGAGCAGCAAGGAGAGCAAGGGACGACATGCCACAACCCATCGGCAGCTGATCCGGCTGGGTTCCGGGGCCATGATTGTGGACACACCGGGGAGTAACCGTTCACCCCCCTCATTCCACACAAAAAAAGATTGGACAAAAAAAGAAGATCACGATAGTTTAAGGGTCA
>JAABTP010000022.1 GCA_011389815.1 Desulfobulbaceae bacterium
TCAAATAACTGTGGACAAGGACGAGAAAACCGGCAATGCCTCACAGGTTGCCTGGAAACGGAAAGATAAACAAAATACACAGGCTACGCATCCTGGTGTGTACGGCCTTCGAACGAATCATACTCAGCTTGATGAATCAGCATTATGGCACACGTACACCATGTTGACAGAGCTGGAAGCCGTTTTTCGATGTCTTAAATCAGAGCTGGGCCTACGTCCTGTTCATCATCAGATTACAAGCAGAGTGACCGGGCATTTATTCATTACTCTGCTCGCGTATCATTTTGTCCATTCAATTCGTTACCGTTTGAAACAAAAGGATATTCATTTGGGATGGAATGGTTTAAGAAGACAGCTTGATGGTCAGGTTCGCACGACAACGTCAATGAAATGTGAAGGTGGTGAAATGCTTCACATCAGGAAAAGTACAGCTCCGGAACCAAGACAACAGGTAATATATGATGCTCTTGACATGTCGTACTATCCTGGCGGGACAGTAAGAAAAAAAATGAAAATAAAAAAATCTGTGGTGCCAAGAACGAATTGCCAAAACACTTAACATGCTGATTTCAAAAGGATTATTTTCTCGGTATCGCAAAGTTGGGTTGAGCTTATTATAGAGTAAATTTATTTTTTTTTACCTTTTTTCGTGATAAAAGTAATTTCACATTCGGCAGATATTTCTTTGCTAGCCCTATAACAGAACGAGCCTCTTATGCAAAAGATACTTATCGTCGATGATAAGGAACAGAACCTGTTCACCTTGAGAAAGGTTCTGGATGACCTTAATGTGGAGTTTGTTCAGGCAACTCATGGCAATGATGCTCTCAAGGCAACCCTGCATAATGACTTTGCGCTGGCTATACTGGATGTGCAGATGCCTGATATAGACGGTTATGAATTGGCTGAATTGCTCCGTTGCGATCCTAAAACAGAAAATCTCCCCATTATTTTTTTATCAGCTGTTTATCATGATGATTATCATGTTTTTAAGGGGTATGATTCTGGAGCCGTTGATTTTATTACAAAACCTTATGCGTCTAAAATTTTGCTCAGCAAGGTGAACTTTTTTTTACAGTTGCACCAGCAAAAGCAGGCTCTGGAAAAAGCTGTTGAACTGGAAAAGACCAAGAATTATCTCGAAAACATTCTCTTTTCCATGACTGATGCGATTTTTGTTATTAATCTTCAAGGGTATATTGAAATCTGCAATCAGGGAAGTGAGTTCCTTGTTGGCTCTGAGCAGGACGATATTCTCGGCCAACCATTGCATGCCTTCCTGGGTGAGGAGATCTGCATGAATTGGTTGCAACGTCTTATGATTGATGAAGAGATTGCGCCTTTGCAGAATACAGAGACAACTCTGTATACAGCGAGTGGTGAAGGTATTCCGGTTCTTGCCTCTGCCTCTGCTATTTATAATGACTCAGATTGGACACATGGGGCCATCTTTGTTCTGAGAGATTTGCGGGATCATAAAAAGCTGGAAGAACGGGTTTTTCGATCAAAACGGATGGAGTCCATAGGCCTGATGGCGGGTGGTGTTGCCCATGATCTGAATAATATTTTGGCTGGAATCATCGGGTATCCGGAATTACTTCTCAAAACTATACCTGAGGACAGTAGCCTCCGTGGGCCTCTGGAGGCTATTTTAGAATCCGGTCAAAGGGCAGCAATGGTTGTTGCAGATCTGTTAACGGTTGCACGCGGTGTTGCTGTTGCCAAGGAAGTACGTAATCTCCATGAATTGATTGAGGAATATCTGGACTCGCCAGAGCAGAAAGAAATACATACGGTATATTCAGATATTGTATACGAGTATCAATTGGAAGCCACTCAGGCTGATATTTTTTGTTCGCCGTTGCATATAAAAAAATGCCTGATGAATTTAGTGACGAATGCTGCTGAAGCTGTTGTTGATAAAGGGACTATTCGCATTACCACCTCAAATAAGGTTCTTGATGACCAAGAGGCTCTGGAGCATGAGATAACTGCTGGCGAATATGTTGTTCTTTGCGTAGAAGATACAGGTTCAGGTATTTCTGAAAAAGATCTGCAGCATATTTTTGAGCCTTTCTATACCAAAAAGGTAATGGGCCGGAGCGGAACAGGCCTGGGCTTAGCAGTGGTTTGGAATACGGTTCAGGATCATGAAAGTAAAATATTCGTTACCAGCGATGAAAAAGGCTCGCAATTTCATGTCTATTTTCCGGTGAGTAAGGAAGAAACAAATGTACTGGTGGGGAACAGGCAAGAGGAAAAAACAGCTGAACAGAGCGGTACCATTTTAATTATTGATGATGAACCCCAGTTGCGTGATCTTGCTGTTCGCATGTTGCAGTCCATAGGTTATACCGTTGATTCGGTTTGCTCTGGTGAATTGGCGATAAAGTATATTATGGAAAAACCTGTTGATCTTATTGTCATAGATATGCAAATGGAACCAGGAATGAACGGGTATGAAACCTATCGGGAAATCATTCAGATATATCCTGACCAAAAGGCGATTATTGTCAGTGGTTTCTCTGATAGCAAGGCCGTGAAGGCTGCCTTACAGTTAGGAGCAAATGGCTTTATCAAAAAACCCTACTCCACTGAGCAATTGGGGCAGGCTGTGAAAAACGCTTTTGAAGATTCATAACGCATTATTATCAGTCAACTCACATTACGTAAGACCATGCCTTTATACCTCCGTATTTTTTCTTTCCTTATCTTGCTGTTGGCAGGATGTGCTCCCCAGCAAAAATATATTCAAAAGGAGACCACACAATCATTCATTCATCCTCTTCCTGCTGTCTTTCAAGCTGATCTTGCACTGAAGCGGTGCCCACCCACATCGTTTGAATTGGTTTTACGCCCAGACGGTCTCTATTTCCTTCAGATGCAAAGAAAAAAACCTCTTAATGCACCGGTTCAGGCTGAGATCGGGGCATGGAGCTATAACAAGGAAAAAAATATTGTGCGCCTGTTGAGCTATGACAGGGCTCTTCGAGTGTTGGCGGTCACAGGAAAAAAGACCCTGAAGCTTATCAAGGTTTCCGGTGGTATGATGCCCCCCTTGCTCCGATATAACTTTACCTTGACCAATACAGAGCCAGGCTATCAGGGCGTAGTCCGTATGCAGGGGATGTACAGCCGTAAACGTGGGCGGGGAATATTCCGGGAGTGTCTGAGCGGGGCGAGCTTTCCCTTGGTCAGCAAGATGGGAGGCCTGGCTGAAGTGGAGCAGGCCTATCAGAATATCCTTCATGGCCGTTCAGAACCTCTTTTTGTTACTCTGGATATGCGTGTCTCTGCTCATGCAGGAAGAGGGGATCGTCTGATTCCGGTTTATTCCGTCAATATTGATCCGTACCGCTCCTGTACAGGAAAAGCACGCCGAATAGCCACGATTGCCAATAATCGCTGGTACCTGATTGAAGTGGGAGGAAAAACCTTAGCCCCTGAGAGCGTGAGCAGGCCGCCTTTTCTGAAGGTGCAAAGCGGTGAGCAGCTGATTCAGGGGTTTGCCGGATGTAATAACTTTACCGGCAGCTGGCTTTTTGCTGATAATGATTTTGTGTTCAGTCGGATTACATCAACCCGTATGGCCTGTCCTCTTGGTATGGAAGTTGAAGATGCCTTTTTGCAGGCCCTGGATAATACGCGAAGATATAACATCAGAGGTGATATTCTGAGCCTTTATGATCGACGTGGTAAGGTGTTGGCCCGCTTGCGTTATTCCCGGCAATTGACCGATCTGGATTTCAGATATCCGTCGCCCGAGCAGGGAGATATTCTTTCTGATGATATTGAATTGTCAAGAAGCCATAGTGTAGCAACCGGAGGATCTGTCCCCGCTTCTGTTTCGTTCGCTCCCGAGAAACAGAATATAGAGAAAAAGTTACCCCTTCCTGAAGAATCTGGTCATGAGCATTCGGATCCCCGTAAGATATCAGTACTGAAGCCGACAAAGAAGGTTGCCGTAGGTGGCAGAACTGGTCAGTCTGCCGAAGCCATGAGTTCCACTTCTGCTCCAAAAACACCGGAACCGACTGGCGAAAATAAACAGGAGGACAAAGGCGATACTCCTCCTGTCGCTTCCGGTGATGAAGACAAGATGACGGGAGATAAAGAGGCGGAGAACCCCTCTGCTGTACGTGCTGAGCAATCGTCAGCCACGCAAAGCAATCAGGAGGAAGAGGCGACCGCTTCCATAGCATCATCTCAGCTTACCTCAAAGAATGGGCAAGAGGTGCAACAAGCTGCATCTGTACCTGAAGCAGTGGAAAAAGAATCAGCTGGAGAGGTTAGTAAGCAACCGATGGTGCAAGATAGTGAAGAGAAGGAGGTCGAACCGCCTCCCATTCCTGAATCAGAGATTCCAGAACCGGATATTTCTGAAACAGACAGTATTGAAACAGATGAAGACGAGCAGGAACTTCAGTCTGACCCTACGACGACTCACGAAATCGGCGATCAGGCTGCGAACCCGGATATTTCCTCAGATGATGCGGTTCCACCGGAATCGCAGGATGATGGTGAGAAGGTTCTTGGAGAAAATGTACAAGCAGAGTCAGCAAGCCCAGGCCCAGAGGCACGGGAAGCTGTTCAGGCCTTTCCGGTCAGTGAATCATCATGTAATCAACCGTGGAAGACTCCTCCGCTCGCAGAGATTAACGGGCAGGTCAGAAAGGTAGAAATGAACTCACCTTCTTGGACGAATCAAAGAGGGTTGCAGCTTGACGTGCAAACCTCAGCCGGAACCTATGTTGTCCATGTATTTCCTGAGAATTTGATGGCGCAATGTCAAGAGGTACTTCATTTTGAAGTCGGGGAAAAAATTGTTGTTTCCGGTTCCGAATTTCGTACCGGAAAAGGACAGGGCCAGCTGAATATTTGTGCTGCAACAATTACGAAAGGATCGAATGTGTTGCGATTAAGAGATCCGCTGACAAGCACTCTTGATAAACGGCTATGCTGTCAGGAGATGTGTCGGGAAAGATGTGTTGGAAAGCCGGAGCAATGCAAGGGCAGATGTCTTGCCCGATGTAATGGTATGTAGATAGAATCCAGGACGACGTCGCCAAATGTTCTTCAGCGGCGTCGTCAGCCAGCTTTTATCTGAAACGAATCCAATCTTACTGTTCCGTCCCGAAAAATTCAACAGGCGGTCCTTGAATCCGGGAGTTGAGCCAGTCCTGAAGTCCTCTGTTTAAGCGATGAACCGTCCCGCCTGGCCGTTTTCCATCTTCTTTGCAGGCAGCATCAAAGAGTTCTTTAGGAACTTCAATTTTTGCCAATTCCTCAGCACCTTCCAGGGTGCGATGAACGAGCGTAACCAGTGGTGGCTCTGTTTCCCAATCATAGATGACAAAATAATAGCTTTCATCATCAGAGCTTGAGACAAAATCATTACCACGAACCCAGCCTGTTCCCCATTCCAGATACATTTCCACGGCTTTTTCCGGAGTCATGGCCCAATCAATGCTATTCACCAATGTTCTGTTCTTTCGGAGTTCTGTAAGGCTTAACATAGGGCACCTCCCTGTATGTTTTTATCAATTCATTATAATTATTATTATCAAATAAAAAGATAAAGTCAAATGGGATTCTTTGGAAGATGCCGGTATTCGAGGTGGAGGCGCACTAAAGGGAAGAGATAAGCGAGAATTATCGATAACGTAAGAAGGGGAAGGGGAGCTTAAAAGGAGATGTTCCAGATGGTAGCGGCCTTGCCTGCCATCCAGTTTTGCCGGGAGGCAATGCTCTCAGGTGTCCATTTTTCATAACGTCTGCTGATCCCCTGAGTTATGGTGAATTCACTTGCCGCATATACAGCTTTTTTTCCCTGAAAGGGTACATTGCCCAATTCTCGGTTAGCTGCTGCGGTCAGAAGCGTCATATTGCCCAGCTGATAGACGCCGTTCTCGTGTTGGCGGTCATCAAAGGCATCCCAGCCCTGTTCAGGATGCTCCGGCAGGATGTGTTCAATGGTATAGGTAGCGTCGTCCAAGGCATAGCTTGTCTTGGAACAGCAGCGTTCCAGCTCGAACAGGATATAGCGTACAACCTTCCGGTTTCGGCTGTTGCTTGTGCGTAAAGATTTATCAGCAAAGGCGGGTTTGAAAACTTTATCTTGGGGATAGATAGGCTGAAGCTCTGTGATAACCGTTCGGGCAGAGGTGAGCGTTCTCTCGGTGAGCCGGATGGCAATGGCATTATAGACCCGTTCGAGCTCATTGCCTGGTAGGCCGCAGATGACGTTATAGCGGAAGGAGAGCATGGTCACGGCCCGGAGGGTTTGCTTAAAGCTGTTGCGATCCGCATCACCGAAACGGTCAAAGGCAGCCAAAAGCAGGGACAGCGGCTGGCGGACATTGAACATCTGGAGTTGTTGCAGCCAGTTTCGTTCATCCCGTTCCCAGGAGGTATCCAGAGGATTTCTCAGGGCAGCGTAGATCCGGGCATGACGGTCCAGATCACGAATCAGGGCGAATGCCTGTCCACGATCAGGCACGGCTTGGCGGATGGTTTTGAACAAATGGGCCTTACGGACCAGCTTATGACCGCTGTTCCAGAAGACCCTTAGAAATTCAGGGAAGTTGTCACTGCCGAGCAGGCCGATAATGCTCTCCCAGCGTTCTTCTAAGGTCTTCAGTTCCGAGGAATGTGTACCCTCCTTGCTGATCACGGAAAAGAGATAATTTTTCAGGAGATCTGTAGCAGATAGGCGTACCCCTCGGGCGTTGAGGGTCTCAAAGACCTTAAAGGCATTGAGTTCGTCGGTCACAGTGATGACTGTAAAGAAAAGGCGGTCTACTGTCTGATCGACAAAGCCTGCAATGGCTTCGCCGCTTGCTTCAAGATCCGCCTTCAGCCGTGCCTTGAACCAAAGAAAGGCCTTGCGCAGGAGATGTTCCGAGGCATTCAGGCCCCGTTGGGGGAGTTGTTCAAGTGGAACAAGATAATCCTGATAAAAGCGGTCGTTATGCCGGTTCAGGGTCAGCTTGGATTTTGCTGTCAGGGTGACCGGGTCCAGGTAGCCTATATAAGAATTTCGCAGCTGCTCTGCCCGTTTATCGTTGATGGCGTCTGTCTTAGCTAGATCATGGAGCAGGGAGATCGCTCCCAGCAGGATGATACTGATGGTGGTGATGCGTTGCTGGCCGTCAATGATGTCAAAGCATTTGCTGTCAGCGGATTGCAGAACCAGATAGCCCATGTAATGGCTGGGTTCCTCATCGGTCGTGTGCAGAGCAAGGAAATCCTGCCAAAGGTCGTCCCATTCGTCTGCTGACCAGGAATAATCCCGCTGAAAGGCTGGGACTCGGTAGAGCAGGCCGTTGCCCATCAGTTGGCGGAAGGTGTTGTTGGCGGTGTTGAAGTTCATGGGAGGCGTCTCTTATTTTTCCTTATGATTCAGGTAAAGTTTCGGGTGTTCTTCGGTAGAGTGGTACGACGCAGAAATGACGTTCTCCTGGATTGGGTTGAAGGGAGAAAATTCTCGGAAGATATGTTGGTGCAGGCGGCAAAAATGGCGTTGCAGTGCTACAGAACCATTTTCTCCCGCTACAGAACGACTTTTTCCTGCTCCAGGATGAGTTCTGCCTGCTCCGAAGCCTCTTTCTCCTGCTTCAGGGTGATTTTCGCCGCTTCGGGAAGATTTTCTCCCCTTGCAGCGAGGGATTCTCCTCTTGCAGGATGATTTTTTCCCGCTGTGAGAGCTTGTTGCAGTAGCAAGCTCAAAGATTGCAGAGTAACGGGTTGCTTAAAGCGGCGGTCTATTTTTTGCCGTTCTCCTGGAGTAGCAAAGTTATACTTTCGATAGTGCGGACTCAAGAAGTGCCTTTTTCTTTTTACGATCAATTTCCGGGTCTTCCTTTTGAAGATACTCAACGGCAGATAAATCATCGCCTCTTTTCCTGTTTTGGCGCGGTTCCAATGACTCTATAAGAATAGCCTCTAAAGCCGGAACAATTTTCGGGGCGGAGTATTCCTCGGGAAGCTTGCCCAATTGGCCTTTGTCAGATACCGGTAACAAACCAAACCACGAAAATCGATCCCATCGCGTTGAAAGCCTGTCAGCCGTGTGTTCATAAAGACGTCTGCCCAGAGGTCTATTTGTTGATCTACCTACATAAATAATTTCTCTACCATCATAGAGCAAATATATGCCGATTTGGTTGTAGAAATCAACTGGGGATGCACCTAACTGCTGCATTCCAAGTATTTTTGGTGTTGAATTCCAATCGACAAAGTCACGGCGCCAAAACATCCCGAATGAAGATATGATCTCATATTGACTTTCTTTATCAGTAGCCTCTTCTAATGTCTCCTCGCCAGGTAGCCTCTTTATTTTAACCTTTTTTGCATTTTCACGAAGAATATATTCACCTCTCCCCACTTTTTGGAAAGGTGATTTTTCGCCATCATTGGCAATAGATGTTGCAAGATTCGCACTAACGGTAGCAGAAGGGGTAGCTCCAACGTTTTGGCGCAATCCCTCACTCACGATTTTTTCAGCTATATCTTTATAATGCATAACTCCATCGGCATCTTGGAGTATTCTTTCAATTGCTTTTCGCCAAGTCAGTTCTTTGCCCATCATTCTTCCTTATAAGTATAATGAGTTAATTATGTGGTCGGCCCCATTGAATTCATTGAAGTTACAGGTTGTGTGGCAGTATACTCACCGTACCCACTTCACAACCTCGGTCACGGACAACTGTTCCGGCACATCCTTTTACTTGCATCGGAATATAACATCGCGCAAACCGAATATGACAATACAAACTTTTCAGCAAAAGATGCAATTTAAAATTCCCGTCATTACGTAAAAAACATTGCTGACTCAGGCAGCATCCAAAAAATAACAAGTGTTTTTTCAGTAGCCTATTGACAAAATGTCTTTTTTGTGCGACAGTGAAAGCATGAAATACGAAATTGAAACAACAGATATTTTTGACCGCTGGCTTGTTTGAATTACGTTTCTTTTTTGGCCCCGGCTTCCGAGCCTACTATACAATCAAGAACCGCAAAGTTGTTTTTCTGCTGTGCGGCGGTGATAAAGCAAGCCAGCGCAAGGACATTGAACGGGCCAGAAACATTATGATCGAACTGGTGCAGGAATGATGAAGAAAATAACCACGAAAAAATGGAATGCCTCAGAATATCTAGATAGCCCTGAAATTATCAGAGAATATCTTAAAATTTCCTTTGAGGAAGGAGACAGTGAGCAGCTTATGATGGCTCTCGGGCAGGTAGCGAGATCTCAGGGAATCAGCGAAATAGCTCGTAAAACCAATTTAAGTCGTCAGAACCTCTATAAGGCACTGTCTGAAGGCGGTTCTCCGAGATTCGAGACGGTTAAAAAGGTTGTAGAGGCTTTGGGGTGCAAGCTGTCGATTGTTTGAGGTGATCAGAAATTCAGGACGGTGTTTACGATATACCCAGAGGCAAAACTCAGGCGACCGCCAGCACGGTGGTGAACAGATTAATCTCTACATCCATCCGATAGCAATAACACTAACCGTAACCCCTTCCACAACCTCAGTGGAGGACAATTGTTTCAGCACATCTTCTTCCAGCACAGGAATAAACAGGGCCACGGTCACGCTGTCAAGCCCGAGGTCGGCCGAATATTCTGCAGCCTGCTTTTGATCAGCAGCAATCTGGTAACGGTCTGTAAAACTTTTTACCTCAATAATACCCCGACGCTCGTCGCAACGAAGATGAATATCCACCCTGCCATTACCGGTGGGGAATTCAGGGCTGACTACGCAACGTCGTGTTATAGCCTCCTGAAGCCAGCTGAATAAATGGAAGTGGCCCACTGCTTCAGTTAAGTGCAGGTCAGCACGACGGCGGGGCTGTTCTTTCCAGGGATTTACCCCCTGTTCTTTGAGGCGGTACAGGTAGTCTTTGTAGCGTTGCAGCAAAGCAGGCAGGTCAAGCTGTGGGCCGGAAAAAACATCGGCCAAGTCATCCAGCGGCGGCAGAGCGAGAATGGCTTTTCGATCATTGAGGATTTCCCTGCTCAAGGCATGATACAGACAGGTTTGAATAAAGGGCGAAGAAAAAGAGCAAATTTCAGTAAGCTCACCGGTACCATTGCGAATGGTTTCTGAGATTATGATGCCGTGGAGGTACAAGTAATTACAGATTGGATCATGGAAGGAAAACGGCAAGTCGGAGCGGGAAAAAAGATTAAGGAGAAAAGGTTGGTACTCCGGTATTCTGGCCTTGGCGATCAGGTTCATGACCGTGTTATTTGGCTCGGCAAAGCGGGCTTTATGCCAGACCATTTCCCAGGTCTCCGGGCCGATGCGGCGGTCTGGTCCGGGGTTGTATGTTTCCGTGAGCAGTTCGCCGAACCAGGACACCAGACCCGGCTGGCCATTCGTCACTCTGTGTACCTTCTCAACCAGCTGCGGGTCGATCTCCTGACCGCTTTCCTCCTGATACTGCCGGTACAGTTCCGCTGTTTCCGCAAAGCTAAAATTGGGCACATGCAGGGACTTCTGAATGTTGAAGGGCGATCCCCTCCGGCTTTCAATGCCCAGCACCGCCCGCACCCCGACCAGGGCCAGTCCATGCAGATGATTGTTTTCACGGGCAAGGTAGAGTTCCCGGAATTGGGCCACCAGTGCGTCGAGTAGCAGCGGCGGCAGGGTGTCTACTTCATCGATCAGTAGAATGAGCGGCTGGTCCCATATGCCGTGCTCTTTAGAAAACAGCTGCCGCAGATCTTTCCAGCCCGCAACAGACGGTGCTCCGGGAAAGCATTCCTGCACAAGCTCTCCCAGGTCTGTCGGGAACTGAACGGCGTCAGTTCCCTCATCACGGGCAACTCCGACGCCACGAAGGCCTCCCAGGGAAAAATGCAACAGGGCAAACTGTTCCGGGTACTGCTCGGCTATTGTTTTTTTCAGTTGCCGCATCAACCAGGTTTTGCCGGTTTGGCGCGGTGCCCAGATGGTAAAGTAATGACCGCCTTGTTCGGGTATGCCGACCAGCTGCTCGACACCTTGAGCGATCAGTCCTGTACGTTGGACACAGAAATGATACCGGCAGTCCACCGGGCCGTAGGAGTGAAAGTGGCGCATAGTGGTAAGTATTTCCTTTTTCTTTCATCTTGTTGGCGATTGTGAACAGTGTTTCCTTCCACGATTTCAGTCGAGGACAACTGTTCCGGCACATCCTTTTGCTTGCACCGGAATATAACACTGCGCAAACCAAACACGACAATACAAAATTTTCAGCAAAAGATGCAATTTTAAATCCTTCGCCGTTACGTAAAAAATCCCGCTACCCGGACAGCGTCAAGATTCTTTTAAACTCCGGTAAATCCAAAATCTCCATAAAAGTATCCACATGATACGTTGCCTCAAGCTGCGGATTTTGAAAGGCGATCAGCTTCATGCCCACGGAGGCGCAATGATCGCGATCCACTGTGGAGTCCCCGATAAAGATGGCCTCATCCACTGACAGGCCGAAATGCTTGAGAATGATGTGCAGAGCATCCGGGGCAGGCTTGGGCCGGGGCGAGTTGGCGGCGGTCATGACGATCTCAAAGCTGTCCCGCAGACCAAATATATCCAGAATCAGGTCCATGGTATTGGTCCGATTGGTGGAAATGGCTCTATGGAATTTCGGGGTGATGACCTGGAGGAATTCCTTGAGATCAGGGGCGATGGTCATGTATTTGAGGAACGAACTGTAATCAAGCTGCTGGCGGTACTTTTCCACTTCAGCTATATTCACCTGATGATGATTACGGAAGATATGGTTGACCGAATCAAAGACATTATGGATATGGACATACCCAAGATCCTGCTCATTCATGAGCGGGCAGTCAAAGGCTTCTAACATATGATTATAGTAGGCCCGGTTCGCATCTCGGGAATCGAACATAACGCCGTCGCAATCAAAAATAACCAGTTTCAACATGGGGTATTTCCTGATGGTTGTTTGAAAAAAGAGGGACAGGAGAATTACGTAGGGGCAGGTCCCTGTGCCTGCCCGGAATGAAAGGGCAAACACAGGGATTTGCCCCTACTCTGAGCCGTAAATCTCACGATGCAGTTCGCTGAAAAAGGTCTCCATAAAGGCGTGCCGTCGCTCGGCGATCTGCCGCCCCAAGGGCGTGAGCATCTGCTCCCGAACCTTGGACATCTTGACCTGAAACTCGCGGTAGGCGGTATCTTCAGTGGAGTAAGTTTCTGTGTGCGCCGGATCAAGCTCTGCATTATGGAGCCGGGCCCCGATCTGCCCGGCAAAGAGAAAGGCCCGGCCAATGCCGATGGCTCCGATGGAGTCCAGTTTGTCTGCATCAAAGAGAATTTTTGCCTCGCGTGTTTTCGGTGAAATGCTGCTGCGAAAACGGTGGGCATGAATACAGTGACAGATTGTGATCCGGTCTGCTGTGGAATATCCTAAGTCGCGGAGAATCGGCTCTGCCATTTCTGCTCCCAGCTCAGCATGACAGACCTTGCCTTTGCTGCTGCTCTCCTGCTTGCGCCCGATATCATGGAGCAGGGCAGCTGGAGCGATAATGTCCAGGCGGGCACCCATCTTGTCGCCTATGCTCATAGCGGTGTGGAAAACCCGCTCGCTATGGTCCGGTCCGTGTGAACCGCCTTCCTCAAGACAGTAGCGGGCACTGATCCTGTGCAGGGCCTCCAGCAGTTCCACCGCAACAGCTGGTTCTCCGGCGGCTTCCCGGCTTTCTTCTTCCTTACTCGCCAAAGTATTCCTGGATCAGCCAACGGATGGCGATGAGGAGCAGAACATTATCGCTGGTCTCCATGGTCTGCTGCTCCATGGGTGATAATGGTTTGTTCAGTTTGATATCGCCGTTCTTCAGCTCCTGGCGAAAGGTGTCCAGATTATAAAGGGCCATGATGTATTGCTCGGCCTGCTCTTTGGTTGGACGAAATCCTGCCTGGATTTTGGGATGCTGGAGAAGTTCCGTCATCTTATCATTATAGCGGTTATACTCTTCCAACCCCTGATCCTTGAAGTACTCAGTAGCGGTGAATTCTTCGCCTTTCTCGAAACCGCGACAATGGGGTTCTTTGAGCAGAACAAACTGTTCCTGAATGGTCCCGTCCTGTTTACAGGAGACACCTCGCCCCACAGGATAGGCCCGGCAGGCTGCTGGCCGATCTTCATAAACGCGACAGCCATAGTCTTTGACAAAAACACAGCTGGCCTTACCGTCATCAACCATAGTCAGGTAACAGGCCGGAAAGAGCATGCCTTTTTCCCATTCAATGATAACGAACTGCTCCAGAAACATACCAGAATGGCGATGGAGTTTATTCTTGAGACGCAGAACATCATAGGGGGTCAGAACCAAGTCCAGTTGGTGGCAGCACTCGTTGAAGCAGGGAACCTCGGGATGGCAGGCAAAACAAAATTTTTCGTTTTCGTTCAGAGCACTGCAATATTCGGGAAGATTATGATCGTTCATGTTTTAGAGAAATCGTCGTGTTTATGGGGTGCCGTAGGGATACGGCATGCCGTGTCCCTACCGGATTAAAAATGCTTCGTTCCCCTTTAGAAACTCCCGCCCATGGCGAAATCCCACTGGGCATCCTCGTCCCCTTCCTGGGAATCAAGGTTATACCCCCAGATCAGGCGAAGCGGTCCCATTGGGGAGAGCCAGTTGATACCGAGTCCGGTTGATTTTTTGATATTGCCGAAATCCCAGTCATCGTTTATGTCGTAGACGTTACCGAAGTCAAGAAAGGCCACTCCGCGAACCCCTGCATCGGTAAGAAGTGGAAAAAATATTTCAATATTGGAGAACCACATCTTATCGCCACCGTATTTCTCATCGTTAGTCGGATCAATGGGGCTGATGGTTGAAGATTTGAAACCGCGAATGGAGTTCATACCGCCGAGATAAAAATTATCATAGACCGGCAGCTTGCCATCTTCATTCTCAAAGGCCTGACCAGCAGCGAGCTTGGTATGGAAGACCAGATCAAGGGGCAGGGGGAAAAACCAGCTGGTGTAGCCTTCCAGTTTGGTATAGGCAGCTTCACCGCCCAGTGGGCCACCAGCATATTTAATACTCAGGCTATGCTTGGAACCGGAGGTAGCATTGAAGCGGCGGTCTCTGGTGTCACGGACAAAGGAGAGGCGAACCGCACTGGTGATGTTGATTTTGGCCGATTCAAGGATATAGGCTGAGGCATCCTCGGAGATATCGCTCAACTCGGTGTCTGTCCAGGTGTATCCATAGTAGATGCGCCACTTTTCAAAGAATTGATGGCCAAAACGCAGACCACCACCGGTTGCACCTTTGGTATAGTCTGTGTATTCCCGCTCCCAGTTAAAGGCGTCAATTCCTGCTGAAACATTAGAGTCAAAGATACGGGGATCGGTGTAGGAAAGGTTAAATTTATTGCTGACTGCGCTGAGGTTGGCAGCAAAGGCCAGGCGGGTACCAAGGCCGAGGAAGTTGTCTTCTGAGATTTCTCCCATGAACATGAGTTTGTCTGATGAGGAATACCCCGCTCCAATACTAAACTGACCTGTTGGCTTTTCCTTGACCGCAACCATAACGTCCATTTGATCGTTATTTATGGTTTCCTGCGGAATGACTCTGACATCTTCAAAATATCCCAAACGTTGTAGTCGGTTGGTAGAGGTACGAATGGCTTTTGAGTCGTAAATTCCGCCTTCTTCCACTACCAGGTCGCGACGAATAACATTGTCTCTGGTTCGGGTGTTCCCTTGAATCTTCACCCGGTTAAAGCTGACCAACTCCCCTTGGTCGATCTGAAAGGTGATATTGACCCGTTTACCTGTTTCAGATTTCTCAACCTGGGGCCGGATATCGGCAAAGGCGTAACCATGTTCCGCATAGAGATCCGTGAGTCGTATCACATCGTCGCGCAGAATTTTTTTGTTGAGGAACCTTTCTTTGCGTACCTGCAAAAGGTCAATCATCTCACCCCGGTCTTTAATCAGATCGCCTTGGATTTCCACAGTTCCTACCTGATAACGAGGGCCTTCCTGAATGGTAAAAGTGACATAGAGATCCTCTCCAGCCTTTTCCACGTCTGGTTCGCCGACCTTGGCCTCTATGAATCCATGATTATTATAAAAAGCCCCCAAACGAGCAGCATCCTGTTCCAGGATATCTAATTTTAAGGTTCCAGCCTCAGTGATCCAGGATGAGTACCAGTTCCAGGTTGCGGTTTGGATTTCGTCTTCCAGCTCATCTGCACTAAAGGAGTCATTACCAACAAAGCGGATGCCGGATATGGACATCTTCTCGCCTTCGTTAATAATGAATTGCACATCCACAGAATGCTCATCCGGGTGGTCCAGGGTAAATTTGCTTTGGGCACCGTAATATCCTTTGCTTCTGTAGAGTCCGTTGATCCGTTTGACCGCATTATTGAGTTCGGCCGGATTGAGGATGGTGTTTACCTGGATATTAGCTGCATCGCGGATATCTTCTTCCTCAATCTTATCCAGGCCGGTAAAAGTGATTGTTTTGATAAGGGGCTTTTCCTGCACCCGGAAGATGACTTTTTTCCCCTCTGTTGAGTCATTAACTTCAATTTCAACATTATCAAAAAAGCCCATGGAAAATACCCGTTTTAAATCTTTGCGCAGGGCATCCGGGCTATACTGATCACCTGGTTTTGTCGATATTTTTCGCAAGATTGCCCCGGAATCAATGCGGTTATTTCCTTCAGGGGTGATTGAAGAGACAATAAATTCCCGATTGGTGTAGCTGAGCACATCCACTAAGATACTCTTCATAATAAAGTGTATCTCAGACAGTGAACTCCCTTCGCGATACAAGGAATGGGGTGATTCCGGCTTAAGGAGATCAATGACCTGCATGTCAACGGAAATATGCTCACCAAGCATGGTCAGGCTACCAACAGCCACATAATCCATTCCTGCGTTTTCTGCCACCTTGGTGAGTGCCGCAGGAGAAGGAGGCCATGGGCCGCTATAGTCCAGTGCTTGTTCAGCCTCAAACCGGGAGAGCATGATCAGATCTTTATCCCGTAATCCACCTTCCAGAGCAAGGTCAACCCGCTGGCCTATGGTCTCGCTGTTTTCAGCGTTAATCTTCAGGGGCAGGAAAACAGTGTTCTGCTCAATTTGTTGTGTCTGCTGGGCAATGGCTGAAGCTGTGCTAATGGCAAAAAGAAAGAGAAAAAAAAGCAATAAGCCTGTGGCCTTTTTCACAATGGATTGTGTTTGCAATGGATGACTCATAGGGTATTCCTGTGTAGTTAATGATAAAACAACATCTTTTTTAAGGAGATACGGCCATTATGCCATGTTCCTCTTTTTTTGCAAAGAAATACTCGTTTCCCGGAAAATTCTCTGGCTATTCTCTCTCAACATCAAGCTACGTCAGCCGGGATGGCTTGCGCATTCGGTTTTGAATCGGATTTCGGTTCCGGCAGAGGAAGATGACATTCGTCCAGGAGTTCGGCTACCTTTTGGTGCAGGAGTTCGGCCAGCATCTGTTTATCCTTTGCCTTGAAATCCCTGGTCGATATCGGTTGGCCGATGCGGAGCACCACATTCCCACCCCGTGACAGCAGTTTGCCCTTGGGTAAAACCTGATGAGTACCGTTAAATCCCACCGGGACAACATCGACCCCGGCCTTGAGAGCCAGCATAATAGCACCGGTTTTAAAGGGTTGCAGGTGACCATCAGTACTGCGGGTTCCTTCGGGAAAAAGGATAACCGAGGCTCCGCCAGCAATGCGTTTTGCAGCATGGTTGAGGCTTTTCACAGCCTCTCTGCCCCGTGAGCGATCAATGGAGATATAATCCACTGCCCGCATACCAGAACCGAAGATCGGAATGGCGAAAAGCTCCTTTTTGGCAATCCAGCGGTAATCATGGGAGATATAGCCGGAAAAGGACATAATATCAGCCATACTGGCATGGTTTCCAATAAAAATATAGGGTTTGGCAGGATCAAGATGCTCCTGGCCTTCTACCCGAACCTTAATGTTGGCGATTCGACAAAGCAGTTTCCCCCAGGTTCTGGGAAAAATCTGTGCCTTTGCTTTTGACTTACGAAACCAATGAACATCTGCAAAGGCACTCAGGCAGACTGCCAGAGTCAGCGGTGGAATGGTCAGGTAGGCAATAAGAGATCGAAAAAATTGAACAGGAGACATAGTGGGTTACATAATTGGGTTAGGCTGTAACGGATTCGTTAGCCGCTTTCAAGGCCTCTTTGAGTTTTCCTTCGGCTTCGGCAAGCTTCTGGACACCTTCTGCCCGCTTCTGCTTGTTTTGGGCATCCATTTGAATACCCTGATCAATAGTTTGCACCAGTTTGTCTGTCATTTTTTGCAGGGTTTCCACCTTCACATACCCTTCTCCCTGGGCTTTTTTTACTTCTGCCTGGGTTTGTCCCAGCATATCAGCCGTGGACATCATCAGATTATTGGTCATATCTCTGGTTTCGTTCACCATAGCCATTGCCTTTTTTTGATCAAATAAAGAGATGGCGATAACCAGTTGTTTTTTCCATTCCGGGATCATCATCAGAATGGAGTCCTGAATCATCTCAACAATGGCCTTGGAACCTTCCTGAGCAACCCGGATGGTGGGGCCGGAGGTGATTGCTGAGGCACGGGCGAGTTTCAGGTTATACAAGCGACGATCAAGGGCTTGAATGCTGTCACCAAAATCTTTCAGGTTTTGTAATTCCTTGGCATCCACTGTTTCCTGAGATGCAAGGGTCTGGCGCTGTTGCTCGAACTGCTGCTCCATTTCTACCAGCTTGAGTTCGCCAGCCGCAATAGTTATCTCCAGGGCATCAAAATATTCCTCATTGCGTTCATACAGAGTGTCCAGACGGTTGACATGCTGAATCTGATTCGCTTTTTCCGCCTCCAGTTTTTTCGCAATGGCATCAATCTGCACCTTAAGGGTCTCGTAACGCCTAATAAAGGCTCGGGCGTCATCAAATTTGGACGACATCCAGCCACCGATGACCGGAATTCCGCCGAGAAAGGCACTGAATTTTCCTCCTGCGCTCTTGGGCAGACCGCGCACATCAAGATCTAAAATTTTCCCTTTAAGATCTGCCATGAGATGTCCGGCAGGCCCGGCATCGCCAGCCCTGATATTAGTCAGCACAGAGTCAGTGAAATCCACCAGACCTTTCTGGTCGCTCACTCCGAATGCCAGCACGGACTGGGTCCTGCTGAAATCAAGGGTTGGTGCCATATCTCTGGCTGCCTGCATTTTTTTGGATGATTTCTGTTCAAGCTTTGTATACAGCAAGTCATTTTTCTGACCTGATAAGGACAGAGCCGGTAAATTGTCCATTTTCTCCTCTCTTGTTAAGGATGTATGATCCGCATCGTTTGCCGATGATATAAAATAGAGTTCTCAAGCGTTACTTTAACAGTCGCACGAAGCCAGCTTGTTCCAAGTGATGATCGGTGGTAAATCCTTGGCTGATACAGCGTTCCTGCATAACAACAAGACTGGAGCAGTCAACCAGGCTCCACATTTTATCATCATATTTTTTGAGAAATTGCCAGGCCTGTTCATGCTGATAACTTGTTACATATTGAGATTCGCAGTGATTTTTCTCATCACCTTTGCGCTGGGTGCAGGCATGACCGCATCTATGCTCCGGGGAAGGCCGACCACCTCCAGGACTGATGGATCGTTTTCAACCCCCATAAGCCCGCTGCGGAATCCGTGTCGTTCCCAGGCAAGTTCCTGGGCCTCTGGAGATTTGAGAACCTGGATCATCTTTTTGCCGTTTTCCGTCAGGGCAACAAAGGGATGGGTGGCCCAAATAGTAGGTACAGGATAGAGAATCCGTACTTTTTTTCTGAGGAGATCCAACGCCTCTTCATGCTCCAGAGAATATTCCACCAGTTGATTTTCGTAACCAACAATAAGGGGATAAGCCCCAACTCCCTGCTGGAGGAACATATTAAAAAGTACAGCAGAGGAACGCTCCATATGGCCCAGACGGGCATAGAATTTTTTCACATCAGGCAGTACGCTGTCAATGGTTCCGGTCGTAACCACTTCACCGTTGTTCAGGGTATTGGCTACAAGGGCGGCAAACATATTGCCGGAGTTGCTCTTGGTGGGATCTGTGGTTCGAATGATCATTTTGCCGTAGAGTTGGTTAAGGCCTATATCTTTCCAGCTTTTATACTCAACAATCAGCGCAAGGAGCTTGGGCAGATCAACAATATAGTTTACTCCTTCTTTATGCTCAACAATACCGTTTTTGACCAGAGCATTGGTGATAATATCCCAGGAATAAATAACAATGGGTGAGTTGAAGATATTTTCCGTGGCCAGAGCACGACCACCAGAGCCGGTAAAAAAATCCACATTGACTTGGCTGGCCGGCCAGAGGAAATCCAGGCCTGTGGTCTCCCCCATCATTTCCACGCTGCCTGCCTTGCGCACATTAACCTGCAGGCCGTGATCAAGGAGCAGATCTTTTATCTTTTCCGATTGAAGAAAGTCTATCTTTTCGGAACCGGCCTTGCCGACAAGCATGATCTCAGCCTTTTTGTTTCCAAGAGAGGGAACAAGGGTGCCTGCGTCTTCAATGTGTTCTTTGTCGAGCAGAAAGACCCCTGCTACCCCCGCCACAATTAATAGAATGATAAGTCCTAAAAATTTTTGCATTGCTTCTTCTCCTTCAATCAAAGTCAAGCAGATTATCCAAGGTTTTAGCGTTGGTGCTCAGGTCAATAGCATCATTTTCCAACAGGCGATGGTGGAGCTGCTCAAATTTGGTAACAGCCTTGGTAACAGTCTTTTCTGTTTCCTTCAATGCTCGCATTGTCTGTGGGGACTGATTTTTTTGATTTTCCAGATCAAGATAACCGGTGAGCACCTCGTGGAGTCGTTGCAGACGATCCGGTAAGGTTTGTGCAACCTGTACGTCTTCAGGATCTTTCTCAAAATTCAGTACCAGCTCGTCGCCGAGTTCGCAGAGACGAAGCACTGTTTTTTTAAAAGACATCTGCCTGATCGCTTCCGCATCTTTTCTGAGCAGAGAAAGAACCTGCCTGCATCGGGAAAGATACTGTGTAAACTCTTCCGGTGAAATGTTATCAGGCAGCTCGGCCAGGACTTTTTTATACTCAGGCGGATAGATCAGCCGTATGCCAACATAGCTGCACACAGCAAGACTGAAGGAAAGCCACCAAGGCATGATAGATATCTTCAGTTCTAGCACCAGAAAGGTGAATGCCGCACCGAATCCGGATACAATTTCTTTAATTAACGTATAATAATTGTTCACTATATTCTCCTCGTCAGGAGAGCCTGATATGTTATGTTATACCCCTTGGCCTTCCTGAATGCTTTGAGAATATCGGCATAACCTTCAAACATTTGTTCTGACATCACCTCAGCTGGATACCGCATGTTTTTTTCCTTCAGTCAAAATCAAGCAGATCATCTAAGGTCTTGGCGTTGGTGCTCAGATCCATAGCGTTATTTTCCAGGAGGCGATGGTGAAGTTGCTCAAACTTGGCAACAGCCTTTATCACAGCTTTTTCCGTATTGTCAATGGCACGCATGGTTTGGGGGGATTGGTTTCTTTGGGTGGACAGATCAAGATATCCGATAAGCATCTCATGAAGACGATATAAACGATCAGGGAGAGTCTGAGCGACCTGCGCATTCCGAGGAACTTTTTCAAAGTTGACCAGCAATTCATCACCGAGTTGACAGAGGTGAAGTACGGTACTTCGGAAAGGCAGTTTGTTGATGGATTCCGCATCCTTTTTCAGCAGCGTAAGATTTTCTGAGCAGGTCTTCAGGAAGGCAATGAAGGTATCTTTGGAAAGATCTTCCGGCAGTTCCACTTCGACTTTTTTATACAGAGGCGGAAAGAGATGTCGAATACCGAAGTAGGTACCAAGCGACAGGGCAAACGCCAGTATCCATAAAACACTTTTTTCGGAGCCGTCAAGTATATCTTTAATAAAAATAAATATACTCAACGGGAGAAAGACGAATATGGCTCCGAAACCAGCTATAATTTCTCTAACCATTGGGTACAGGCAACCCAGTGCCTTTGATTTTTTCGGTGGCGATAGTTTTACAGTGTTCAATTATACCCCTTAGCTTCTCTGAACGCTTTTATCACATCAGCACGACCATCAAACATGCGGCCTGACATGGCCTCCGCCAATTTCTGCATCTGCTCTTTTTGGGCCTTGCCGAAAAGAATGGTAAATACTGGAATATCTTTTCCTATATCGTTATTCTTCAGCATGGCGTTAAACTGCTGCAGGCTGCCTTCACTTACCCCGTCGCTCATCACAATGACTGAGGCGTGATATTTGCCTGAATCCGCATAGCTCTTCATAACCTTCATGGCACGGGCCGCTGCAAGATACATGTTGGTGCCGCCGCCGGGTTGGAGGGATTCCAATTTATGGAGCAGCTTTCTCAGTTCAGCAGGGTCATTACCCTGTGTCTGAAAGGTATCAATGACCTGATTGTTAAAAGGAATAACAATGGTGAAATCGTTGGGCGATGCCTGGAGCAGGAATTGTTGGGCAATTTTCTGATCCAGCAAGGTGCGCATGGCCTTTTTCAGCTGTTCAATCCCGTTGCCCCGCATACTTCCTGAGTAGTCAAGGACATAGGCTGTAAGGGATGGCTTGCGGAAAGAAGTCTGGTACAGGTTCAGGGCTTCCTCTACCACTGGAACAGCAGGTACTCTGATGGGATTGAGGATGCGCTGGATATCAATACCCCATTCAGGATTGAACACCCCGCTTTTTGCTGCATCTGCCTGCATGCCCACCAGGCCGGTTCGTCGTCCCTGCGACTGGATTTTGTCCTGAACCGCAGGGCTGAGCAAATATTCCTGAAGTTTGAGAAAGGCCTTCTCTTTTGCCGTATCGCCCCGGTTGATAAAGCCCAGCGGGCTGTCAGCAATGGAAAGACCATCCACAGGATAGATTGCATAGAGGGGTTCTTGTCCTGGGGCCAGTTTTTTATTCAGCTCAATGACCATTGATTCGTAATTGACCATGCCGTCATAATACAAGTATTCTTTGAGCAGCATTTCCATGAGCCAGCCTGAGCTGCCTGAAGAGCGGTTGACTGTGTTGAGAAAGCGTTTTATCTTGTTTGTAACCTCTGGATCGCTGAGGTGTTCTGCTGTTAATACTTCTGGAGATCCGGCAAAGGCAGAGAGAAAGGCCAAAAAGGCGGATGCACCAGAATTAGACTGGGTTGCCGAGGTCATGGCAAAGCGGACATCGCCCCGTTCCGTGGCTTCAAGGATGTCCATAACAGTGACGTCTTTTTTATCCCAGCCGAGTTTTTCAGCAATGGATTTTTTAACCGCAAAGACCACCGGACTGCGCATGATGGATTGGGCGTGTTGTAGTATCCCCTGGTTATCTCCCAGGGAGAGCCAGAGACCAGATGCAGGCCAGACCGCATCAAATTTTGAATGCGTCCCCTGAGTAATTTCATGGGCTATGTCTACAGAACCCATATAATGCATGGCGACCTGGATATTATGCTTCCTGCTGAACTGTTGCAGGAGTGGTTCCAGAGTCTTGTTTTCAGACCCTGAGACAATGGACAGGGAAATTGCTGGTGCCTGGGCTTTTTGATTTTTTTTGGGAGCGGGTTGCTGTGATTGTGGTTTGTTTTGATCACAGCCTCCGAGCAAGAGGGGCACGATAAGGCTGATCAGGAAAAGGATTTTATAGAACTGCTTCATTTTCTTTCTCCAAAAGAGGCTGGTGGAATGAAAAAATAACGGAAAAGATATTGCAAGAGATTGATCCTGGCCCCTGACAGCAGGGAGTATGTTCGTAAAAGAAGTATATATTGATACTCCTGGATGTCAAGTACTTCGTCGGGTTATTCATTTGTAAAAACAACAATCAGCACCAATCTTCCCCTTTGTCCGGTAAGGTAAACAGCAAGAGTTAGTTTTTTGTTAAAAAGTCTTGATGTTGGCCTCACGATTCTTTTTTGTGCTTCTTTGCATGATGAATTCGCATTTTCGCCTTGATTTTTACAGGGATGATGTGTTTCTATTGATAATAGAATTAATTGAATATTTTGTTGTCTCGCCTTGGGCCGGGATGGATGTTATATCTTAAATCAGAAGAACTGTAGGCAAAGAATATGCGCTGTAAATGTGATTACATCACTTTTGATCAACTGGAGATATGTCCGAATTGCAAGAAGGATATATCGAAAATTTCTCAAGCGTTGTCAGGTGTTACAGTCAAGGCCGAAGTACCTGATTTTCTGCGAATGGATATTGATGAGTCAGAGGCAGAAGCGGAGGAAATGGCCTCATATGATGAAGAGACCGATACAGAAGATGGCTTTGACCAGGAGGTAGAGCTGGACCAGGGCGAGGAAGAAGTCGATTTTTTCGTTGATGATGAGGAGGAGGTGGAAGACGATGAATCAGGAGGAGAGATTGATTTTGATCTGTCTGGTGACGATGATTCGGAGGACGCAGATGATACTGATGATGCCGGAATAGATTTGGCATTGGATGATGCAGATGATAGCGGTCTTGATCTTTCTCTTGATAGCGATGGAGATGATGAGGTCGGTGGCCTTGACCTCTCCCTGGATGGGGATAGCGAAGAAGGAGATACTGGCTTTTCTCTTGATAGCGATGGAGATGATGAGATCGGTGACCTTGACCTCTCCCTGGATGGGGATAGCGAAGAAGGAGGTTCTGACCTTTCCCTTGATAGCGATGGAGATGATGAGGTCGGTGGTCTTGACCTTTCCCTTGATAGCGATGGAGATGATGATCTCGGAGATCTTGACCTTTCTCTGGATAGCGGTGATGATGACCTTGACGATCTTGACCTCTCACTTGATATGGAGAGTGAGAGTGGGCTTGATATCCCTGACCTGTCTTCTGGCTCAGATGATGGCGGAATAGGAGAGCTAAGCCTTGAAAGTGATGATGACGCAGGTTCCTCAGACGATGGCCTCTCTGGTTTAGACATGGATAATCTTGATCAAGATACCCCTGTTAAGCCGTCAGGTGGCAAAAAAGGGGCGGGTGATAAATCCGGTCCAGAGGCCAAGACAGGAACCGCTCTTGATGATTTTGATATTGATTTGGGAGATCTTGGATAAAAGAGCAAAAAATATATTGACAGGGATATTTGAAATGTGATATAAACGTCTCCACTCAATATTGAGTGCCGAGATAGCTCAGTCGGTAGAGCAACGGACTGAAAATCCGTGTGTCCCTGGTTCAAATCCTGGTCTCGGCACCAGAGAATATTTAAGGGTTTTAGGTGGATGCAGAAAATCTACTTAAAACCCTTTTTTTGTGCCTTACGCTCCAGCCCCCACACTGCCCCCACTTTTTCGGTTATGGGGGCAAGATTTCTGTCTTGAAAAGATACCAGGCGGGGTATTTTTTCACCCACTGAAGAACCATTGACACGCCACCCGCTCCTGTTTATCCTCCCCTGAAAAAATATCTTCTATGCGTTGCCGGAGACCTCTTTCAATTTCTCCCGGCAATAATAACGAGGCTTCCTGTTTTCCGAACACTGCAAGGACTCCATGAGCAACGGCTGTTTATACATCTTTCTTGATGAAGGGGGGAATCTGGATTTTGCTGCATCCGGGACAAAGTATTTCACCTTGACAAGTGTTTGTACCAAACGCCCCTTCACCGTCTGCCATGAATTGGGAAAATACAAGTTCGACCTCATCGAATACGGATTTGATTTTTCATATTTCCACTGCATCAAAGACAACCGGCATGTTCGGCAGCGGGTGTTCGGGATCATCAAGGAGAATATTGCAGATTTGCGGATAGATTCGCTCATAGTGGAGAAAAGCAAAATCGCTCCGGCGTTGCAGGCTTCTGAAGAGTTTTATCCCCGGATGTTGGGGCACCTGATCCGGCATGTTGCGGAACAAGAGCGGGAAGAGCTGGACGGTATGAAAGAGCTGATCGTGATTACTGACAGTATACCGATAAAGAAGAAACGGGCTGCTGTAGAAAAGGCGGTCAAGACCGTGTTGAAAAGAATGGTGCCTTCAGGCTGCCGGTTCCGGGTGCTGCATCATGCCTCAATGTCAAATATGGGGTTACAGCTTGCGGATTATTGCAACTGGGCAATATTCAGGAAATGGGAATCAGGGGGCAGTGTTTTCTATGATGCGTTGCGGGAAGGGATAAAGAGCGAGCTGGAGATATAAAAACGGGCAGCCTCCTGGAAAGCTGCCCGATTCGACCCCCCCGACTATCCTTTCAGAAGAAACCCTTGGTTTCTTGTCATCAGGGAGGAACCTTTCACTAACCATATATTAAGCTGTTCATGCAGGGTTGTAAAGAGAGTTTTTCAACTGCGCTTCAAACTTGAAAACCGAGTGGATATAGAGCGCATTCCCCTATAGGAAGTTAATGAAAGGTGTTCATGGTTTTTATTATCTTGAGTATCAATAGGTTATCCTCTGTTATGCCCTTCATTCCCTCCTTCAGTCCTTCACTTTTAAATTTGAATACTATCCGGTTGATATTGGTTCAATCGCAACCTGTTTAAACATAAAATATATCAGCTGAGACCAACTGGTAAAAAGAGAATGCTGGCGCATCCAAAAGTTGACAATTTTTGGTTGTTGCTGACATTTTTTGTCCATTTTGATCCCTTGTTTTTCCCTTCATTTTTTTCTCTCCTGTAATCTTTTTTGTTTGCTGTATGGTCTCGTTGTGTGCTGTGGCTGAGGCGTTTTTTGCTGGCTGAAATGGAATATATGTGCTTTATTGTTTTTTTATGAAAAATTACAGAGGATAGCGGCATGCTACTTGCAAATGCTGGCGATAGGTGAAAAGAGGGAGAGTTCTCAGTTCTTCTTGGCGGGCAATAATTATGCAACATACAATGGATAGGCGTCAAAGTACCCGGGTAGATATCTTGCTGGATATACGTCTGGATTTCGGAGTGCGCAGGTACAGGCATTTTGCCAATAATCTCAGCCTGAGTGGGCTTTATGTAAAAGGGTTTTACGAGCAGAAGGCTGGTGATGTCTGTGTCATTGATTTGAAGCAGGCAAAATCCAGAGAAGCCGGAGCGATACGAGCGGTTTGTTCGGCTGTCAGGGTCAACGAGACAGGTATGGCCTTGAAATTTATCTCCATGAAGATTGATAGTTTTCTCCTGCTTCAGACCGTGGTGGCCTCGTTTGCCGATGATCCTGAGTTGCTGGGAGGAGAATCACTGAAAGATATCTCTTTTACG
Source organism: Desulfobulbaceae bacterium (assembly GCA_011389815.1). Lineage (GTDB taxonomy): Bacteria > Desulfobacterota > Desulfobulbia > Desulfobulbales > Desulfobulbaceae > Electrothrix. Next base: position 26,253 of record JAABTP010000022.1, read on the forward strand.
CAGGAGGACGGTCTTATCATGTATGAGAATACACTCCCGCTAATAAATTATTCTTTTCCGCTGGCCTGAAAGAGTAAAATCCAGGTCTGCGTGTTCCCCCTCCCCCCTTCTTTTTCGCAGTCATTGTAATCATCCTTGATGATTCATCAATCGTTCGATAATGCCTGCGAGTCCTCTCTGTATTCTTTGTCTTCGTTTCCAGGTATACCAAATCGGGTACGCAGGGCTAGGATAAACATCCTGTCTGCCTTACTCGAAATCATATCCAGGGGCGAGTAGCCTCTTTTCCATGCCAGTGAGAAAATTATTCCCAGAGCCAGGATGGTGATGAGTATATTTTGCCAGGAATTAAGTGCCCACTGGCCTTGCCATACCCATTGCCAACTCTCTGAAAAGGGCTGGAGATAGGGAATGGGCCATTGGTGTCCGTCTGGACCTCGTGAACCTATCAGATCCCCAAGTAAGTGCAGGTGAAAACTGATTCCGGCAAGTAACGCAGTAATGAGTTTACGTGTTCGGGCAAGTAGATAGGCTGTCATAATCACCAGAAAAGCAAAGCCAATATTATGACCCAGCACATGATGGTAGGTGGACCAGAGTTCCAGCTGTTCTTTACTTTTTCCTGCAAAGAAGTCTCCGATAATAACAAGGCCGTCCGCGTCTGGTATAATTCCTGCAATAGTTATCATTATCAGTTCACGGCGATTAACCTGGGCGGTATTGGCAGTCAGCCATCCGATGAAAAGATGTGTTACTGGGCTCATAGGTTTATTCCTTACTTGATCGGGTGTTAGTTTGTGCAACTGCGTTGTTCAGGAATGTAATAGGGAACAGAAAGGGTTCCGGGTAAAATATATACAACCAAATGTGAGAAAAGTATATTAATTATACAGAGAATATTTATTCCACCCATTGATGTTGCGAAAAGGTGCCAGGGTATCTTCAGCAAAGGTCTGTACTGACCTTGGGGGGAAGGTTAGTACGTACCTTAGGGTGAAGGTACCCACTGACCTTGGGGGAAAGATCCCCGCTTACCTTCGGGTGAAGATCCCCGCTTACCTTCGGGTGAAGGTACTCACTGACCTTGGGGGAGAGATCCCTACTGACCTTCAGGGCAAGGTACCAGGGGATCTTGAGTAGAGAAAAGTATGTTGAAAGGGGGGATTTTAAAATTCCCTAAACAGGCAAAAAAATTGCTTTCTAATATTGCTTGTATATATATAATAAGCATGCAGGGCTTTTGCTCATTCTTACCATTTGCAAAAAACAAACTGTTTTTATTGTTTGCCAGCAGGATAATAACTGTGGTACGTAAGGAGCTTTTTGACGTTCGGCATACGGGCGTTTTGGAGGATATAGTCATGACAGCACAGGATATTAACCGCTTGGACGGACAAAGATGGGCAAGGGTTTCTTGGCTATTTGATTTTATGGATATGATGATGAAAAAAATTTGCTGGATTACTGGAGCGTTGATTTTGAGCTTGCTGCCGGTTGCGGCGCAGGCGGACAACCCTGATGGTGAGTTGCGTATTGAGATTATCTCTGCCTATAACCTGGTGGTTGACTCAAACGTGACCACCCCTGCCACCTATGCCCCGGAAGCGGCCACCCTTGGTGCCAAGGTCTGTAATGACGGAACCGAGGCCATGCATGAGGTGCAGGTCTATATCGGTGATTATATTGAGGGCGGCACAAGCACACCGGGCAGCTATCCGGTTTTTGACAGCGCTGGTGATTCCCGTACCTGGCTTGCAGATACCGGGGAATATTCCCTCACACATGAATCCGGTTCTTTTGCCAATAATGAGGATGCCAGCCGGGCCTGGGTGGGTACGCTGGAACCCGGTGAATGTCGGGTGGAGTATTGGGTGGTTTCCTATCCGCGATGTGTGAATGTCGGGGGTACTCCCCAGGAACCACCCTGCGACACAGCTATCACCGGCGGCAGCACAACGGCGGATGATCTTTCTCTATCTTACGACATCTGGGCAACCGGTTCTTACGGTGCTGCAGAGACTCCTCTCGAAGCCGAAGATAGCCGGAATTTAACCCTGCGCAGCGAGATCTCTGCATCTGCCAATAAAATCTGGCCCAACGGCGACAACAAGGTACCGGATGAGTATAAAGCTGCTATCCAGGAATCTCTTGGTTGGGATACCTGGACACCGACTGGGTCCAATCCTTTTCCAGGTCAGGTTTTTGAGACCCAAGGGATATGGTACGATCTGGGCAACGTGAACCAGGGCTTTGACAACAACAACGACGGAGTGCCGGATCAGAATGCCTGGCTGCAGCCGGTGGGTATCCCGGATGTGTATGATCCCGGCTGTTTTCGCCTTGTTGGAACCTACGGAATTCTGATTGTTAAATTAAGCGGCGGGGGCGAGAAGCTTATTCCCTTCAAAGATCAGATGTATTTTGAAAATATACCGGACAACACCGGTGTGGTTGGCTTGGTCTTTTACGAATATGCTGCGCTCAACGGAAAATGTACAGGTACGCTGACTCCGTATCAGGAAGTTGCGTCCGGTTATCTGAATGAGAAGTTCAGTGGGGATTATGGGACGGCTTTTCAGATTACGACGCAGGAACCGTTGGCTTCCATCGCAAAAGGCGTTTCACCGGAAACCGCAGGTCTGGGTTCGACGCTTACCTATACTATGACGGTAACTAATCCTCCTTCCTCTTCGTATCCTGCTACTGCCGAGTATCCCGGCGGTCTCACAGTAACGGTGGGAGATCCGGATTCAGGGAATCCCTTGGTTGTGCGGGATACTATTCCGGAAGGGACTCAATATGTCTATGACAGTGCTCAAGTAGTGTCTGGTAGCGGAATTACCGATGTTACTATTCTGTATACTTTGAATGATGGAACTACCACTTCGACCAAACCTGCGAATCAGACCGAGGCCAATAACGTAGTTGCTTTAGAATGGCGAGCAAATACAGGGCTTGTAAATGATAGCACCATGACGGTTGGGTTTCAGGCAACTGTACCGGGCACCTACACCGAGCCCTTTGTTTCCAATACCGGCTGTGCAGCCATCGGCTCCGGGCCTTGTTTTGACGAGGATGATGCGGTGACGAAAATCACCGGGAGCACCTCGATTACCGGGACGGTTTTTGAGGATGACGGCACGGGCAGCAACAACGGTAACGGCACCTACGACACTGCGGATGCCGGAGAAGTAGGCATAGCCGGAGTGCCGGTGGGTATTTATTACGATGCCGACGGTAGCGGAACCTACTCTGAAGGCGATTTTCTGTGGGAGGAAGTGACCACCTTGGCGGACGGCAGTTACACTTCCAGCAGCACCCTGCCGCCGGGTGATTGGTTTGCTGTGGTCGGTGATTTACCGGTCACTCATGACGGCTGGGCCAGTACGACTGGGACAGTGCATGGTGTCACCACAACAATAGGGGAAGCAACTGCGCTGGATACCGGTTTTGCACCGGCTTTGACTCTGGATAAGCAGTTTGTCGGGGCTTCTCCTATTAAGGAGGGGGATGTTGTTACTTATACGATTGATTTGAATAATGAGTTGTATGCCGAAGGTGTTGCTGTAAGTGGCGGTTGCGAATATTTAGTTTGGTCTTCAGCCGAATCAGTGACTAATAGTGCCAGCACCGCTAACAAACAGTTTTTGAATATTCCAAATGCGTTTGGTACGCAAGGGCCTGATGGTGCTTATGCTAGTGGCGACTATACAGGCGGTAATAATCAATTCATTACGGGATCAAGTTTTAATATTGATCCCAAGTCGGGAAATATCATCAAAGTAGAGGCATTGGCGCAAATCTACATTGCTTCTGCTCTTACAGATGATTCTGCAATGTTTGAACTGTACGGTGCAGGCGCACAAACGAGTATCATTACTACTGCCGATTTAAATACCGCAGTTGGTGCAGGCAACGCAACACTCTTTTCGTGGGACGTCACCAGTTTAAAAACTTGGGATTGGACCGTGTTTGCCAGTGCTTCAGAATTCGGAATAGGACTTGATAAAACAGGACAAGCTGATACTAACACGATTTACCTTGATGCGCTTGGCTACCGTATCACCACAGATGCGGTTTGTGAGAATAGTCCCTCAACCATCATCGACCCGCTCCCCCTCTATGACACCTTTGACGCCAACAAAATTGAATTCGCTTCCGCATCACCTGTACCGGACCGGCTTGTTCCCTATGATGACGGCGATCCGACAACCGATATGTATCGAATTGAATGGGACAATCTCGGCCCGCTCAATCCTAGCGAAACTACTCAGGTAACGGTTAATTTCACCGCGATGGAACCGGCAGGTTCACCGGAGACGGTAACCAATACAGCCGAAGTGAAAAACGCTTATTTTACCAGCGGTACTCCGGCCAATGATGCCGACGATGCCGAGACAGTCAATCTGAATGCGACTGCTTCTATCGGCGACTTCATCTGGTCCGATACAAACGGTGACGGCATACAGGATGCCGGAGAGCCGGGTATTCCGGGCGTGACCGTGTATCTCTGCACAACGACTGATCCATGTGTTTCCGGTGCCCCTGACGCAGTACAAACCACGACTGACAGTGACGGACATTATCAGTTTGACTATCTTGACGGTACGTACTACATGGCTGTGGATACAACTACCCTGCCTGACGGATTTAACGCAACGCCGACCGGCGATCCGGACGGAACCGCCGATGGACAGACAAGTGTCACTGTATCAGGCAATACGGACAATATGGACCAGGACTGGGGCTTCAATTCCACAGCAGGCACAATTACCGGCAGCGTGTGGCAGGATTTCGACGGCGATACAAACCGGGATGATAATGATACGCCTTTTGCAGGCTGGATAGTAACATTATATAATTCTGACGGAACTGTTGCAGGTACTACAACGACGAATGCGGACGGCACATATATTTTCGGTGATTTATCGAACGGAGACTATTACACAACTGTTACACCGCCAGCAGGCTATACCCAGACCTATGATTATGACAGTATCCTGAATAATAACAGCGGTACGCTCACTGTCAACGGCAACACCTTTATTTCCGATGTTGATTTCGCCTATCAGACCGGAGACAATTCCATCGGCGATACCCTGTATGTTGATCTGAACGGTGACGGGATAGAGCAGACCGGAGAACCGGGAATCAGTGATGTTACGGTTTCCCTGTATTTGGACAGCGGCTCTGTTCCCGGCGTACTTGATCCGGGTGATGTGCTGCTGGGAAGTGAGGTGACAGACAGCAACGGCCAGTACGATTTCACCAATCTACCTGATGGAGATTATCTTATTGTCCCGGATGAAGACGATGTCGATCTTCCCATGGTTCAGCAAACCGGAGATCCGGATGAAAGCGGTGTCTGCACAGTCTGCGACGGTATCACCTCAGTGACCGTGACCGGCGGCCAGGATATTGATACTGCCGACTTCGGCTATGAACCCGACGGCGGCAAGATCGGCGACAGCATCTATTGGGATGTCAACGGCGACGGTACACAGGGTGCTGGAGAACCTGGAATAGAAGGTGTTGAAGTCTATCTTTGCACTAAGCCGGTGGGTTCACTCCCGTGTGATCCTACGGATAGTGAATATGTTGGTACCGCTACCACAGATGCGGATGGCAAGTACCTCTTCTATGGCCTGCCGGATGATGATTATGTTGTTACGGTGGGGAGCGGCCCCGGCACGGAGATAAACGATGCCGACCAGACAGCCGACCCGGACAACAACGGTTTGGTCTGCACTGATCCTTTGGCGTATACATGCGACAGCAGCCAGGATGTTACCATCAACGGCAACAGCTACATGGGCGCGGATTTCGGCTATGAACCGCCCCTGTTCATCGGTGATCAGCTGTTCATAGACATGGACGGCGACGGCAGTCCGATGGAAAACAATGATCTGCCGCTGGCCTATGTGACGGTTACGCTCACGGATTGCGGGCCTGACAAGGACTGCGCTACCACAGGAGACAATGAAACCTATACAACCCAAACCGATGAGAACGGCAACTATGCCTTTGTTGACGGATTGGTTGACGGGAACAAGTATATAATCGAAGTGGACACGAACGACGAGGATCTCCCGGCAGAGTACGGAGCATTAACTCCGTCCTATAATGGACATGACAGTGACGGAACGACAGACAGCAGTATTGAGCTGACCCTTGGTTCAGTCCCTATTGATGATGCCGATATGGGGTTCAAATTCCCGGTGATTAACAACACCCTTAGCGGCACAGTCTGCCTGGAAGGCTCCTCGGTAGATGGTTATTGCGGCTCTGGGCTTAACTTGACTGATGGAGTAGCAGGCGATGAGTCTGCCTACGAAGGTACAACGGTCTATGTATCTAAATGGATTGACGATGGCGACGGTATCGTAGAGTCAGGAGAGCTGTTCCCGATAACTCAGACCGTTACTGATGAAAACGGAGACTATTCTTTTACCGGTTTGCCTTCAGTAAGCGGAAGTAATGAGAGTTATTTGGTATCTCTTGACGCCCCGGCAGATCTACTTGAGTTGACAACAAAACTGGCTGACACCCCGCCTGATACTCCGGCGGATGCCCTGAAAGAATATATCGACCTTGATGGGCACACCACTTCGGTATGGCAGAGCATTAGTGTTGCTGACGGTAATATCGTTGCAGGGCTTGACTTCGCCTTTCAACAGACAGCCGCCTTCGATTTCGGAGACTTGCCCCTGCCCTTTGAAACCAAACTGGCTATTGACGGTGCCCGTCATCTTGTACCGGACCCGGTGAATCCAGATCTGTATCTCGGTGCAGGTGTGACAATAGAAATAGACGGCAAGCCTTCCGTCGGTGCCATCGCTGATGAGGATGACGGGATTGTTCCAGTTAATCCTGACACTTGCAATGCTGTTGATCCGCGTACTTCTTGGAATGAAACGGATGGCGGTGCTGTTGAAGTCACAGCCGTAGGTGATGGTTGGTTGCTTGGCTGGATAGACTTTAACGGAGATGGATCTCTCAACGGCGATAATGAGTTGATTATCAACGAGGCCCTATCTGGTGGAGATACTCCGAAATGCATAAAATTTTCTATCCCTGCGGATGCCTTTGATGGGGATGGTAATTTTAAGGCACCTGGCTATGCCCGCTTCCGTCTCTTCCCGGTTAACGCACCGGCCTTATCGCTTCCAAGGTTTGCCTTTAAAGGTGATGCTAAGAACGGCGAAGTGGAGGATTATCTCTTTAACTTGGGGGCACTTAGTGCTATTGGCGATGAGATATTATTGCTTAAGCCGGACGGCACAACAGAAGGAATAGAAGGCGTTGTTGTGGAGCTGCAAAACGAATTCTGCAATGCTGGGGTGGACTGTCCGACTGCGGTAACCGATGCAAATGGTCACTACCTGTTTACCGGCGTTGGTTTGGGCGACTATACAGTTGTCGTTAAGGAGGGAATTAGTGGACTGACTCAGGTCTATGATCCTGATTCAACAGTAGACGGGCAACATCCAGTGTCTGTCACTACAGCTGGAACTGAGTACCTTGATGCTGATTTCTGGTATGCTGCATCTGCACCGACCACCGGCACCATCGGCGACCGCATATGGAACGACGCTGACGGCGACGGTGTGCAGGACTTGGGTGAGTCGGGGATCGGAGGCATTACCGTTGTTCTGAAAGATAGCAATGGTGATCCGGTTAAAAACAGTAATGGCGAAGATATAAAAGCCACTACTAATCCCGACGGCAGTTATTTGCTCACTGATGTTCCAGAGGGAAGCGGTTATACAGTCGAAGTAAGCAATCCGCCAAGCGGTGGAACATCAACGACTGGAGGCCATAGCACTACTGTTGATGTAGGAGCAGGTGAGACGGTTCTAACAGCCGACTTTGGATACCAGTTTCCAGAGGCGAATACTTCTGATATCGGCGACACTATCTATCACGAAGATATTGGAGGTATTGCCGGTGTCACTGTGGTGCTCAAGGATACCAACGGCGATATTATTGCTCAGGATGTAACCGATTCCAACGGCAACTACCTTTTTCCAGGTCTACCTCCAGGTGACTATACTGTGGAGGTGACGGATACCAACGGTCAACTGGACAGCTATGTACTCACTGTGGATCCAGATTCCGGTGACGCATTGTCAGAGTCCTATTCGTTAACCACGGTAGCAGATACCGACTACCTTGATGTAGATTTTGGCTATAATGATCCTGTTCCTACTTACGCAACGGTCAGTTCGTTCAATGCCTATGTGAACACAGCAAACCAAATCGTCCTTGAATGGACAACAGCCAGTGAGATAGGCACCATAGGTTTTCATTTGGAACGATTAAACGAGCAGAGCGGTGAGTATCAGGCGGTAACAAAAAAACTGCTGCCCGGGATGCTGGCTCCGCCGCACGGCGGCACCTACCGCTTTGTGGATAAGCAGGCTAAACCCGGAAAAGGTTATACTTATCGGGTGGTCGAGGTTGCTCTTGATAATCAGGGTGTGATTTCCGGACCGTACGTTGTACAGGCAAGCAAGGCTTTGCCGGTGAATAATCAGATGTTTGCTGATGGCCCGGAGGGCTATACATTGGCGCACCAGGATTTTTCCAGGAAACAGCTGAAGCGTTTTACAGCCCGAAGCAAGTTTGTTCAGGAGCTTGCTGCTGCAAAGAAGAAAAAGACGGGTAATACCCTGAAGATTCCGGTAAAGAAAAACGGATTGGTTTACCTCACCGCTGTCGAGCTGGCTGAGTTGTCTGGAATGACTCGTGTTAAGGTGGAGCAGAGCTTGAGAGCGAAGAAGTGCCTGCTGACTCTGTCAGGGGAATCCATCCCTGTCATTACGTCAAATACCGGCTCGGGTCTTTGGTTTTACGGACAGGGACCAGGCAGAAAGGATGTTAGTCACAATGTCTACTTGCTGGAACTGGGTAAGAAAGGCGTAAAGATGAAAAATACTCCGGGCAGGCCAGAAAAGAGTGTTGAGGTAGCACAGTCATACCTGGCTCAGGTTAGACTAGAGGAAAATCATCAGCCGTTGTATTTTTATAATATCAATAAACCCTTGGATGATTTTTGGGCCTGGGAATATCTGTTTGCCTATGGTAATGAATATGTTCTTGTTCACACTGTGGATACTCCGTATGTAACCGGGGAAGGCATGGCAATGATCACGGTTAATCTGGTAAGTGTAGCCAATAAAAAATCCAGTAGTGCAGCACCGTACAAGGTGGCTGTCCTGTTGAACGGACATGAGATCGGTACAACCGAATGGTCTGAGAAGGGCGCACATTCATTCCAGAGCGAAATCCCGGCGAATTGGCTCTACGAAGATGGCAATGAAGTGCAAATTGTCTCACAACTGAACAGGGGAGTGAATTATTCACTTATCTACTTGGACTCTATTGAGGTGGATTATCAGCGTAGCTATGAAGTAGTCGATAGCAAGCTGAGTTTTTCTGCTGCTGATTACGACAGCGTGACGATCAGGGGATTTAAGAGTAGTAATGTTTTGGCTCTTGATATCACCGAGCCAACCAATCCTTTGCGCTTGCGCACTTTGCCTGGTAAAAATCAAGCTGGTGAATACACAATTACGGTGTCCACCAAACCGGGACATGATTATTATGTTGTTGGAGCCTCAAATGTAAATTTTGTTGGTAGTATAACTGTAGACACCCCATCTCAGCTGCGCAGTGCAGAGAATCAGGCTGATTATTTGGTCATCACTTCCATTAATTTAATGGATTCCGCCCAAAGGCTTGCAGACCATCGTGCGTCTGAGGGAATGAGGACGATGATCGTTGATATTGAGGATGTACAGGATGAGTTTAGCCATAGTTTGCCAGATCCAGAGGCGATTCGGGATTTCCTGAGCTATGTGTATACGCATTGGAGCTTGGTTCCGAAGTATGTAACACTGATCGGTGACGGCTCCTATGATTATAATGATTATATGGGGTACGGAGCTCCGCTGGTCCCTAGTGTAGTGGTCTCAACCCCAGACGGTTTCTACCCCAGTGACAGTGTGTTGGCGGACGTTGTTGATGATGACGGTGTGCCAGAGTACGCCATAGGTCGTATCCCGGTCGTTGATAGTGAGGAGCTTGATAGATATATTGATAAGGTCATGGCTTATGAGCATGCTCTTGAGGGAGGTTCAAAGACGATGACCTTGGTGACCGATCAAAAAGATCCCTTGGCAGGTGATTTTCGGGCCAGTACGGATCAAGTGGCTGCCCTGATGCCGGAATATGTTCAAGTGGATCGTCTTGATGCCGATACACTGGGCTATAATGGAGTCAAAAACGGAATTAATGTTGCACTCCGTGAGGGCAGTGATATCCTGCATTATACAGGCCATAGTTCCTGGATTGGTTACGGCAGCAATAGTTCTTTGATGTCCTCCAATAGCCTTGCCTCCATGAATGACTTGGGTTCCCCCATGTTGATGGTGAGTATGGCTTGCTCTGCTGCCAGCTTCGGTTATCCACCTATGGACAGTGTTGGTGAGAGTGCCTTGCTTCAGGCAGACGGAGCCGCTGTAGGGTTCTTTGGGGCAACGGGGTTGTCTCATAATTACCTCTCAGATATAATGGCCGAAGGATTCTATAAAAGCCTGTTTGATCCCGCAATCACCAGGATTGGAGAGGCCGTTCAGGCTGGGAAACGTCATTATCAATCTCAGGGGATGAAACGCTATCCTCTTGATATCTACAATCTGCTTGGTGATCCGGCTGCACATACTCCGGTCAACCGTCAGTAGCCTGGATCCCAAGAAGCAGCTTGCTGTAAGACAGCTTTTTGGTTCACTTTTATAAGGAACGGCATCCGGCTGGGTCGTTCCTTTGCTTTGAAATTGCAGGGGAAATAAAGGAGAAAAGTTAGTGCAGCTTGACACAGTGTTCAGGAAAAGAGATAATATTGTTACGCGAAAGGTGATGGAGGAAACATTGCTTGTGCCTATTTCAGGTGAATTGGCTTCTATGGATAATTTATACTCAATGAATGAAACAGGGGCCTTTATCTGGGAGGCCCTTGATGGTTCACGTTCACTTGCTGAGATAGGGGAGCAATTGGAAAAGTTATATGATGCCGATTCTGTAGTCATTAAAGCGGATCTTATAGAGATTATTACAGCATTATTTGAGTCGGGGCTGATTGTGGAAACCACCGGGAGTGAAGGTTGATGGTCAGGGAAAAGGATTGCTTTGGGATCGCTGACTCAGATATAGCACGGTATTTTACCAGGGCTACGGCATCGCGAATACCCTTGGCGGCCTCTTTTGAGTTGACCCGTCGTTGCAACTTTCGTTGTGTTCATTGCTATCTTGGTGACCAGAAGTCTATTCGGCGACATCAATATCGCGAGCTTGATAAAGATACAATTTTTCGTCTATTTGACGAGATGGTTGAGTCTGGAACCTTGTTTCTCCTTCTGACCGGAGGGGACCCTATGCTCCGGACTGATTTTGTAGAAATTTATAAGTATGCTGTTCGGGCTGGATTACTGGTCACGGTATTCTGCAATGGTTCTTTGGTGACGGATGAAATCGTTCGAGCCTTTGTTGAATATCCACCAAGAATACTGGAAATTACAGTTTATGGAGCAACACAGGAGACCTTTGAAGCGGTAACCCAGCAACCCGGCTCTTTCTCCGCTTGTATAGCCGGAATAGAGCGGTTGCAAAAGGCAGGGATCAGGGTACGTTTGAAGACAATGGTGTTAACTTTGAATGTGGACGAATTTTCAGCTATTCGGCAGCTGGCAGAAGATATGGGCTTGCAGTTCCGGCATGATTGTTCCCTCCATGCAGCAGTGGCTCATGAGGATAATGGCGGGTGTTCAAATATCTGCGACAGCGAAGGTAGCTTGTCTGATACATTACAATATCGTGTTCTTCCTGAACAAGCAGCAGCTGTGGATTTGAGTATAGATAAGCTGGCACTTGAATTGGTTGAAGCAGCAGAAAAAACATGCCCGTCAGAGGCTACGTATCAATTGTACTACTGCGGTGCAGGAAAGTCGTCATATCATGTTACTCCCTATGGGGGATTGCAACCTTGTTTGATAGTGCGTACACATAGTGTTAATATATGCGATACTGGAGGACTTCAGGGCGGCTGGGACGGTGTGCTCCAGAACTTTACATCATGCAGGGCTTCCTCATCATTTTCCTGTAATAACTGCAGAAGCAAAAACGTGTGTACTGCCTGTCCGGCTGTATTTGCCACAATGTCAGGCAATCCAGAGCAGGTTGATACTTTTTTTTGTCAGTATGCGAAAAAAAGAAGCGAAAAAAAAGAATTAAAGAGAGTGATATGGGCGAGGACAGAAGAGCGGGCGTGATAAAAAAAAAAGAGCAAAGAAATACAGAGCAGAAGCTTCATTATGAAAAGCCAAAATTGACACCGGTGTCTCTGTTTGCTGATCAAGTTCTATCGGGCTGTGCTAAACAATACCCAAACTTTTTTTGTACAAATTACGGTAAGGACTTGACTTCTTGAGTGAGTGAAATGGAGTGATGCATTAGTGTTTGTTGAGAAAAAGGTTGATGGATTTAACAATGGCTTTTCGGTAGAGAAGGAGGGGAATTTACTTTCTCTGTTTGTTATCTATGCAGAGAATGGTTCAGTTCGGACAATCTTGGTGTCTTGTTTTTAGACAATTAATAATACAGGGAAAAGGCTGATTGTTAATATGGTTCATCAGCAATTATTTATTCATCGGATTGGAGGATTGAGTGTTCATGTTGTAAACAGCATCCGAGCCGAGTTACAAGGTGAAGATACTGCCGAGTATTTGCATTTTGTTCGTCCTGTCGGTTCTCAAGGATCGGATGTTCAGGTCTGCATGACAAGTTCATTTAATCAATATAAGCCTGTGGCAGGCGATGTGATATTTGCTGCCCGATATTTAAGAATCCAAAAGGTTGGGAGGGGAATTCAGGTGCTTTACTACCGGATGGATCCCCAGCCATATGTGACTATCTTGGTTGACCAGCAGTTTTCTCGGTTTTCGTTTTGTTTTTATTGTGGAAACGAGGAAAAGAGTTCCGGTAAAATTAAAAAGTATAGTGTTTATCCTTATAGAGCATCAGCAGATGCTCTTTTGTTGCAACACAGCTTCATTAATCATCAAGGAATGTTAATTCATGCTGGTGGTGGTTCTGTTCGGGGCAAGGGGATGGTTTTCGCCGGGATATCAGGTGCAGGTAAATCAACTCTTACTGAATTATTGAGTTCTTTTCCAACGAACCGACTCTTCAGCGAGGAGCGTTTGGTAGTTCGCTTTGTTGGGAACCAGTGGACTGTTTGGGGAACTCCATGGAAAGGGACCGGAAATATTGTACGCAATGAAAGTGCCCCTCTTTCAGCATTATTTTTTTTGAAACAGGCTGAAAAAACACATGTTACTGCATTAACTCCGTCACAAGGACTGCATCGTTTACTTCAGGTCGCCTCTATTCCCTGGTACAGTGCAGAGTGGACCAATAAGGGCATCGCTGTTTGTGAATCGTTGATTCGGGATATTCCTATGTTCGAGTTGGCTTTTCGACCGGATCAAACGGCGATTCAGGAAGTGGAGCACCTTGCTGCTTCGCTGTAGGCGGGTTGCCAAAAAAATGTGAGTTATCTTATGAAGGGCCGTATTCAAAAAATATTGATCCCTCTGTTTCTGCTCTGTTTGTATCCGAACATAATTGTCGCTGCTGAGTTACTCTACGAAGACTTTAATCTCTGCGAGACTCCTGACGGTTGGACCCTGGAAAACCTTGCTGGTTCCTGTTCTTGGCTCTTTAACAGCAATCGCCAGAACGAGACAGGCGGAGAAGGCTGTTACGCTATAGCCGATAGTGATAACTGCGCAGATCAACCAATGGATACAACGTTGAGTATTTCTTCTATTGACTGCTCCACCTCAAGCGGAACAAAGCTTTTCTTTAATTATGATGCATTGCATAGTATTGGTAATACTTCATTTACTGTTCAGCTTTCCGTGAACGGCGGCACAGAGTGGGTGGATATATGGCATAGAACAGAATCCGATCTTGGCCCGAAAACAGCAAGTGTTGATATCAGTGCGGTAGCGGACGGCCAATCCTCTGTACTTCTCCGTTTTCATTACTACACGGATAAATCGGACTTCTGGTGGCAGGTTGATGATGTGAGGGTGTCCGCCGATGAAAAGAATACCTTTAACGGGATCCCCTTTTTACAGGCCCCTGACAGCCTTTTTCTGCTAGCTGGTTAATCTTTTAATTTTACACCAGAAAAAAATGGACATTTGAGAT
>JAABTP010000218.1 GCA_011389815.1 Desulfobulbaceae bacterium
CGGGATAGTTGCGCCCAAAATTTCTCATTGCGCTATTCTCATATTGAAAAAAGTTTAGGCTCTGAATTGCTGAAAAATTGATACAAAGAGAGTCACAAAATGAGTACTAATATGCCAGCATTTGAACGGATAATGCGCATCTCTACGCAGTATCTCCTTGGTTGCCTTTTTCTCCTCATCACCTTCTCCGCACTCCCTGTTTTTGCTCAGACAGCTGACACCCATATCAAACAAGGTGATATTTTTTATCGGCAATTCGATAATGTCAGTGCCTTGGCCTCTTATAAAAGAGCCCTGGAGATGCAACCAGGTGATTTTGAGTGTCTGAGCAAGGTTGTCAGGGCATACAACGATATTGGTGAAGATCTGTCTTCAGAGGAGTCAGAACAGTATTATGAACAGGCTGTTCAATACGCTGAAAGATTACAACAGATGTTCCCGGATAGAGCGAAAAGTTATTACCAGTTGGCTGTCAGCTATGGTAATCTTGCTCTCTTGCGGGGAAGCAAGGAAAAGGTCAAGCTCTCCAGCTCTGTGGAGAAGAATATCCGCAGGGCCTTGGCCATGAACCCTGACTATGCAGATGCCTATGCGGTTTTAGGGATTTATTATAAAGAAGTAGCCAGTCTGAATGGCTTTTTAAAGACATTTGCCCGCCTCTTTTTCGGAGACCTGCCCGAGGGAACCTACGACGATGCGCTCAAGGCTTTTCGTAAGGCAATCAAGCTGAAAACAACAAGGCCGGTCTATACCTATTTTCTTATTGGGCGTACTTATGAGGAAATGGACGAGCCGGAAAAAGCAAAACAGGCCTACCTGAAGGCAGTCGGTTTCCCTAACACTGATCATCGGGATCATGCTGTAAAGGAGCGTGCAAGAAACAGGTTGCGGTCGTTATAACTCCCCTTCCTCCCCTTGGAGCGGGACAACAATATATGAACTTTCATAGACCCATCAGGAGTCGTTCCTATGCAAAATTTTGTCTTTCACAACCCGACCAAGATTATCTTTGGTCGCAATACCATCCCCTCAATCGGTTCCGAAACCATTGCCTTGGGGCAAAAGGCCCTGCTGGTCTACGGACAGGGCAGTATGAAAGAAAGCGGGCTCTACGAGGAGGTGATGAACTCCCTTGCCGATGCCTGCGTCATAGTGGTTGAACATGGTGGTGTGCGCTCAAATCCGCTGCTGGATCATGTTCAGCAAGGCATTGCCAAGGCTAAGCAGGAAGGGGTGGATGTGATTGTCGCAGTGGGCGGCGGTTCAGTCATTGATACAGCCAAGGCCATAGCGGCTGGTTCTGTGGTTGAACACGATGTCTGGAAGTTTTTTACTGGCAAAAAATCCGTCAAGTCTGCATTGCCTGTGCTTACGGTGCTGACTTTGGCTGCTGCTGGCTCAGAGATGAACTCCGGCATGGTTATCACCAATCAGGACACCCAGGAGAAATTTGGTTTTGGTCATCGTTTGCTGTATCCCAAGACCTCCATCCTGGACCCGGAAATAACGTATACTGTCCCACCAGATTACACAGCTTACGGGGCTGTGGATGCTATTGCCCATGTCCTGGAATTTTACATGACTACCCAGGATACTGACACCCCGGTTCAGGCCCGTTTTATGGAAGGCTTGATCCTCAATGCAATGGAATCCTGTGAGCGCTGTCTGGCGGATCCCCGTGATTATGGAGGCCGGGCTAACCTGATGTGGACCGCCACCCTGGCCCTGAATGGTCTCACCGCAGCAGGATTGGGCCGGGTAGGTTTCCCTATGCATATGATTGAGCATTCCCTGAGTGCCCTTTATGATGTACCGCACGGGGCCGGGCTTTCCGTGGTCATGCCGGGCTGGCTGCAATGGTATCTGTACCAGGATACAGCCCGGATTGCTCGCTTGGGGCAGGGGATTCTTCCTTCTGCTCAGTTCCAGCAGCTGGCAGGGCAGGGGGAGAGGGCGGTTGCAGAGCAAACCATTGCCTTTCTCCGTACCTGGTTCAGCAAGGTACACAGCCCTGTAACGCTCACAGAAATGAATATCCCGGCAGAGGATATTCCCCGGATCGCTGAGAACGCCTTGGGGTTAGCCAAAGTTTGGCGTTTGAATCAATATTCTCAGGCGATTATTGAGGAAATTTTACGAGGATGTATTTGAGAGGGATCTTTCAGGTGGCAAGAAAAATGGTTGATATCATAACGAGGTTGTAAGAAAAATGAAGTGCTATTGAGGGGCCGATTGTCTTTGTGGATATCCGGAGCCAGAGTGCTGCTAATGCCATAAGAGAAATAAAGACAAAGGCAGGCCAAAAATGGATTGCCTCTATAATGTGAGAGGCAGCAAAGAGAAAGGTGGTAAGGATTGCAGCCCAGATCGGGCCAAAGGATTGACAGATTCCACCAAACATGACCCCGCGAAAGAGTAACTCTTCAACAGGAGGGGCCAGAACAAGGGCGATAAAGAGTGCGATGACCTGTTGCAGGCCGGGTGTTGTAGCCATTTTGGCAAATGGGCCAATAGCGTTTTCATCTGGTGGGGTGCTCATGAGTGGTGAGAGCAAGAGATAGCTGATTGCGATGAGCGGGCCAATCCCAAAGCCGAGGGCCAGGAATCGAGGCTGGCCGATTTTCCAGGCTGCGCCGGTCATCGTCCCTTCTTGTATCCTCAAAAACGACACCTTTCCCTCTGAATAGGTGCATTTCATGCGGCTCGCTGAAGTTTTTCAATCTTCAGATT
>JAABTP010000219.1 GCA_011389815.1 Desulfobulbaceae bacterium
AGAAGTTATCTTGTAGCTTATACTGTATGCTTTTTTACAAATTTGTCAAGTTGTCAGAGAACTTACGACTGTAGAGTCTTTATTGAGGTATTAACTAAGCAGCTTTTACCCAGACCGCCTGTAAACCTTTATCACCGTCTTCCATAGCAAGACTAACAACGGCCCCCTCCTCAAGATCATCCATAGAAAGATCTTTTAAGGACTTGGCATGGAAAAAGACTTCTTGTTTATCATGGGTCATGATGAAGCCATACTCAGAAAACATTCGTTGAACGGTTCCGCAGGTATCACCACCAGGGACGCCGCCCTGGGTCTTGGCGCTGACCTGATGTTTATGATTCTGCTTTTTTTGAACTATATCTTTTAATTGCAGGCCGAGAACGTTAAAACTCTCAACCAACAATGGATGAACTTTTTCGCCCCAGCGTTTAACAACAACAGTATCATTGGGGACAGAGGCAACTAAACTGATCTCATAACCTCCTTCTTTATAGCCAGGAGTGGCCTCTATAGTGACACGAAGATGAAGAACCAGGTTTGTATAATGGCGGATAATTTTTTCTCGTTCTTCTTCTATCTTTTCCCGCCAGCCGTTGCGCATATCTAGATTTCTGGCTTCAACTTTTAGATCCATATATCCTCCACAATTTAATAGTACCAGCGGCCCTTTACCACTGTTTCTTCAAAGATTATAGTCAGATGCCCTCAGAATTTCCTATCGGCAAGCAATAATATCCCTTCGATATCCGAGAGCAGAAAAGAATGTTCTGAACAACCCACAGAAAATACAAAATAAGAAGGCGATGTTTGGGCGTTGCCGGAAAAAATTCAGAGAACTTAGTTTGGAATATAACCTTATCATGCTTTTATTATAGACATTGATCTCTGAATAGACAAGATCTAAAACGACATTTACTTGACGAAAACTTACAGGGGGGTGTAGCCTTATGTATAATAAAAAAAATCAACAGGATGGATGATATGGAAAAGAAAACTGGTGTACTCTTACTGAATATGGGAGGACCGGAAAAACAGGAAGATGTCCGTCATTTTTTATATAATCTTTTTTCGGACAGAGAGATTATTCGCCTTGGTCCTGCATTGCTGCAAAAACCTATTGCTGCGATGATTGCGTACCGACGTGCTCCGGTGAGCATGAGGAATTATCAAAAAATTGGTGGAGGATCACCGCTCACCCGGATAACAGCTGAACAAGCCCAGGCACTGGAGCAGAGTTTAGCTGGTGATGGAGATTTTATTGTCCGTTTTTGTATGCGGTACTGGCCCCCTTTTGCCGATACAGTCTTACAGGAGATGATTGATGCTGGTGTAACCGATCTGATTGCGCTCCCTCTCTACCCTCATTATTGCCGCGCCACCAGTGGTTCTTCCTTTTTTGATCTAAAACAACAACACGCAAAGATTGGCTGCAAAATTCCCATACAGGAAATCCGTTCCTGGCCTGCTGAACCGGAATATACCCAGGCCTTGGCTACACGTATTCGGGATGACCTGGCCTTATTTACAGAGGAAGAACAGGAGACGGTGCAGTTGGTCTATAGTGCCCATAGTTTACCAAAATCATTTATTGATCAGGGTGACCCCTATGTGGAGGAGTTACAACAGACTATTGCAGTCGTAGAGGGACAACTTGACAGGCAAGGCAAGCTCTGTTTTCAAAGCCGGAGTGGTCCGGTGGAGTGGTTAGAACCCAGCACGCCGGACATGCTGAACCAGCTGGCCCAGGATGGATGTAAAAACATCCTGATGGTGCCCATTTCCTTTGTTTCTGATCATATTGAGACCCTGTATGAAATTGATATGCTTTATAAGGATCAGGCTGCGGAGCTGGGTATGCGACTTGAGTCAACCAAGGGGTTGAATGATGATCCGTTCTTTATTCAGGCGTTGCGGACTTTGGTGTTGAGGGTTGCTTGAAGCAAAAAAATGCTTTAACAGCATGATTTCTTTTGCCGATTAACTTCTCTCCTTCCTTTTTCTTCTTGATTTTTTCAAGACAGAGTGTTTCATTCAAATATTGAATGAGAGGGAAGTCTGAAGTTTAGACAGATTATTCAGTTGTTGGTGATAGTCTTTTGTCTAGCAACAGTTTGCGGCGCATCCGCTTATGAAGCCGAGGAGAGCGTTCAGTTTTTCAGATATAAATAATATTATATCAATATTATCAGAAGGTGTGTTTATACTCCAAGCGCTGGATATTGATTACACGAACCGAAAGGTTGTAGTTCAGGTCACTCGAAATATCTGAAGAGTAGAGGTTGCTATCCCCTTGAAAGCGTCTCTCCTCGGCCTGCCACCGAGACTAAACCTAAAAATAAAAAATAGATACAAATTTATTGCTTAGAAGAGCTAACATAATAAGATAGGGGATAATAGCTATGAACAACGTACAGAAGAAGACAAAACAGACGAAAATGGTCACCTGCTTGATCATTCTTTTTTTCACTATTTTTCTGCCGGTTGTGAATGGATTCGCTGATACTGATCTACGACCGCAGTTTTCATCTTACCTTCTTGAGCCAAAGTGGCAAGGCAGCAGGCCGACGTGCAGTCCCACAGCGTTAACCGTGTTACTGGAGTTTGAATACAACAAGTATGCAAGCAGCCATCCTCTAACCCAAGTTCGTAGGATTTGTGCTCAAAACACGAAAAAAAGTCCTTTTTGGGGCCTTGCTCCTCTTTCAAATA
>JAABTP010000220.1 GCA_011389815.1 Desulfobulbaceae bacterium
GCTGACCTGGGTAAGGCTGCTGAAGCTCTTCACAATGCTGAGTTGGATGTACATAGAGCACCGCCTCCCATTGAAATCCTTGAAATGGAGAGCGAACTGGCAGTTCTGACTGGTCGGATGGATCATGCAAAACATGACGCCCATCTGCTCCGTACAGAACTCAGACGCATGAAATTTGAGGGCGTGCAGGAAGGCGATGAGTATAAATTTTATGCCAAAGACAATATTCCTTCTGGGGTAGAAACTGACGGTCGCACCTGGCGCCTCAAACTAGGGAGCAAACCGCTTGATCTTGAGAATCTCCTGTTGACCGGTGGCGGTGCTATTGTTGGTACAGTTCCTGAAGGGCTACCTAAACTCACCATGCCGGATCTCACGGTAAAGACCTTTTTCAAACTGCTGCCCACAGCCATCATTATCTCCCTGCTCGGCTTTATGGAGGCCATTGCCATTGCCAAGGCCATGGCAGCCAAGACCGGTCAGCAACTTGATGCCAACCAGGAGCTGATCGGTCAGGGGCTGGCAAATATCCTGGGTTCCTGCGGTTCCAGTTATGCCTGCTCTGGTTCTTTTTCCCGCTCTGCGGTAAACCTGCAAGCCGGTGCGGTCACCGGTATCTCTTCGGTGGTCACCTCCCTGATGGTCGTTCTGACACTACTGTTTTTTACTCCCATGCTCTATCATTTGCCCCAGGCCACCTTGGCCGCAGTTATCATGATGGCGGTTATCGGATTAATCAACACCAGTGGCTTTATCCATGCCTGGAAGGCCCAACGCTATGACGGTATTATCTCAGTGGTCAGTTTTGTCGTAACTCTTTATTTTGCCCCTCATCTTGATAAAGGCATCATGGTGGGTTTTGCCCTGTCCATGGGGGTGTTCCTGTACAAATCCATGCGTCCGGTCGTAGCGGAGCTGTCCATGAACGAAGAAAACGTCCTCAAAAACTCTGAGCATTACCGGCTCAAGGGTTGTCGCCATATTTCAGTCGTTCGGTTTGATGGTGCTCTCTTCTTTGCCAATGCCAGCTATCTTGATGAGCAGGTTGCACAATTTAGAACTGAACATCCTGATTTACGAGCCATCCTGCTGGATGCCAGAGGCATTAACGACATGGATGCATCTGGTGAAGAATCCCTGGCTATGATTGTTGAACGTCTGCGGGCTGCTAATCTGAATTTTGCCATGAGCAGTGTCAAGGGGCAGGTCATGGCTGTTATGGAACGAACTCACCTGATTGATAAAATTGGCCGGGAAAATTTCTACCCAGATACCGAGGCCGCTGTTGCTGCCTTACTTGAGCAGGTGCATGGACAAGAAGGAATACCAGAGGAAGGGTGTACAAATTGTCCTCTGACCCAATATATTCCAAAAAACTGATCGTCGCTTGAGAAAATCAACAAGAAATATCAGGGCGACCACCGGTCGTCCCTACACCATTTGAAATAATGGGTAGAATATTTTCTGTTGACTTCCTTATAAAAACACAGCAGATTAAGAAGGTAAAAAATCCCGCTTTCTTATTCATCAAGAGGATTCACCATGAACAGTACACAAGTGATGAACAAGTCCGAGGTCATCGCCCTTGCCACAGACGGCTCCGCCTATACTGACGGAGCTGTGCAGGAAACAATTTTTCTGGCTCAGTCATGTGGAGCAAAGATTGTGGTTCTTAACGTCATCCCCATTGATTCAGGTTCAGCAACCGCGATTCATTCCTCAGCCGCAAAAATGCGCCAGGCAACCAAGGAATACATGGAAAATATCAGAAAGCTTGCTGATGATAACGGGCTTGCCTGTGAAATTATTTTTGAGGAATCGTATCAACCCGATAAAACCATTGTTGAACTGGCCTATAAACATAACGCCGATGTCCTGATCATGGGTCGCCACGGAAAACAAGGGCTACTCAAATTGCTGGTAGGCAGTATGACCTCCAAAGTTATTGGCCACGGTTTCCCCAAGGTACTTGTTGTACCCAGTGAAACCACCAGTGGGGGTGAAAAAATACTCCTTGCAGTTGATGGCTCTGAAATCAGCGAGGCTGCTGCTGATGAAATTATAGGCATGGGGGTTCATTGCTCTAACCTCAAGGAGGTCTATGCCCTTTCTGTTGCTTCTTCGGAAAGCCGACTTGAGCAGGCCCAGGCCTTAGCTGATGCAGCCTGTACAAAAGGGCAGGAACAGGCTCCCTCTGTCAAGTTTCATTCCCTGGCCCTGGTGGGTAAGCCTTCTGCTGATATTATTGCAAAGACAGCCGCTGAAAAGGAAGTGGACATGATTCTGGTAGGTGGACATGGGAAGGGACTGAGTAAATTGCTCATGGGCCATGTGACGGAAAAAGTTATTGGCCGGGCACACTGTGCCGTGCTGGTGATTGAAAAAAAAAAGGATGCACGAGATGCTCCTGAAGGAAGCAAATAATCGACCATTATCCCTGATTCTGGGAAACCTGATCCCGTTTGTACTCTGTGACCTTGTCAGTGAGTACAGCGGGTTCAAGCTCAGTACTGGTGCTCTTTGACAAGATACCAGAAAAGTTACATTCCCTCAATTACATAAAGAATCCACCCCCAGAGGGGGTGGTATTGGTTAAGCCCAGAGGGCATTTGTCTACTTTGCTCCCGTTTTCAGA
>JAABTP010000221.1 GCA_011389815.1 Desulfobulbaceae bacterium
AGGCGGGATAGTTGCGCCCAAAATTTCTCATTGCGCTATTCTCATATTGAAAAAAGTTTAGGCTCTGAATTGCTGTGTCTTCGGTGCATTCCGTGGTTAAAAACGGAGGGCTTTCCTAATGGCTAAACGAAAATCCAAGGGGCCAAAACAGCATAAATTCAGGGATAAGCTTCTCCTGAATCAATGGCTGATGAGCCTGTTTGGTATTGATCCCCTCCGGGAAGGCGTAAAGAAGCGTCCATTTCACAAACTGGCTGAGCCTGTTCGTGATCCCAGGCTGGAAGGCTTGGACAAGGACAATCTGCATAACTTTTACCATGCATTGGTTAATAGCAATCTGTTTTGGGATGATGTAACGGAACTGAGCAAGACGCAACTGCTCGCTTATGAGGAAAATATTGTCCACCACACCCAAGCGATAAATGCCAAGCGTCATCGCCCGGTGGTCTGGAAGTATTATCAGTGGCTTTCCCTTCTGTTTGTTGAAATCTATCTCGACCGTTATTTCAGTGACCGGGAATCTTTGCTCGTAGCGTTGAACGAGTATGTTGACCGCTTTAATAGCCGTTGGCCGGAATATGCTGATATGGATTATTTCAACGAAGACGAGCTGAACAAGCTCTCTTTGCAGAATGCCACCGGTTCGGGCAAAACGCTGCTGATGCATGTTAACCTTTTGCAGTATCAGCACTACTCGAAAAAATATGGCAAAGAGCAAGACCTTTCCCGATGTATCCTGATTTCACCCAATGAGCGGTTGAGCGAACAACATATTGCCGAGTTTTCCGAGAGTAACATTGGCGCATCCCATTTTGCAAAGCAAGGCTACAGGCTGTTTACGCTGGCGCAGGGGCTTTCCAGAGTGGATGTTCTGGAAATTACCAAGCTGGGAGATAAGGAAGGTCCGAACACGATTGCAACACGCAGTCTTGGCGATCAGAATCTGCTGCTTGTTGACGAAGGGCATCGTGGCCTTTCAGGGAAAAATGCCAAGGCTGATGAAAATGCATGGTTTAAAAACCGTGCCATACTGTGTGAAAAAGGCTTTACCTTTGAATACTCAGCAACCTTTGATCAGGCTGTTTCCGGTACGGGACACGAAGACGACTATGCAAAAACGGTTGTTTTCGACTATTCATATCGTTGGTTTTATGAGGATGGTTTTGGTAAAGACTACCAGATCCTCAATTTACCAAAATCATTTGATGAGACAAAAGCCGTCTACTTGACAGCATGTCTGCTTAAGTTCTATCAGCAGCTTGATATCTATGAGGATAAAGCCCAGGTATTGCATCCTTTTAATATTGAGAAGCCTTTATGGGTTTTCGTTGGGAGCACCGTAACCGGTGGCAAGCTCGGGAAGGACGAACAGATTATCGCAACCGATGTGGCCCAGATCATCGCATTTATAGCTGATTTCCTCTCGAACAAAGATAAGGCCTGTAAGCGTATGGAGGAAATCCTGACTGGTAACGGACAGGATACCGGCCTGCTGGACAGTAACGGCGTAGATATTTTTGAAAGCTCATTTACATGGCTGGCCAAAACAATGAATGCAGGGCTTTCCTATGATGATCTCTATAAAAATATCCTGAAAAAACTCTTCAACACAAACACCGGCGGACATCTGACCCTTGATCGAGTGAAGGGAGAATCCGGGGAGATTGCTCTGCGGGTCGGTACGTCAGAAACGCCTTTTGGGCTGATTAACGTTGGCGAGGCCAAAGCACTTGCGGATCACATTGAAGGTGTGGCCAGGCAGGATGGTTTATCTCTGTCTGTTGAAGATAGCGATTTTTCGGAAGCTACCTTTGATGCTGTTAAGGATTCCACGTCTCCGGTTAACCTGCTTATCGGCTCAAAGAAATTTGTTGAAGGCTGGGACTGCTGGCGAGTCAGCACCCTTGGTTTGATGCACGTTGGTAAAAGCGAAGGTGCGCAGATTATTCAGCTCTTTGGACGTGGCGTGCGACTGAAAGGATACGGCTGGAGCCTCAAGCGAAGCGGGCACAGCTACGCACCGTCCATTCCTCAATACATTGAAGAGCTTGAAACGCTGAATGTCTTCGGTGTGGAAGCCGATTTTATGGATAAATTCCGTCAATTCCTTGCTGATGAAGGCTTACCCGGTAATGAGCGACGACGCGTATTCACCATACCGCTGAATGTCACCTATGACTTTGGCAAGAAGTTGCAGATTATTCGACCAAAACGGAAAGCGGAGGACGGAAAAGAATATAACTTTAAGAAGGATGCTCCCGTCCCCAACTTGGGTCAGCTAACAGAGTATCTTCAGCTGCACCCGGTTGTGTCTGACTGGTATCCGCGTATTCAATCCATCCACTCAAAGAAGACCGCTGAGGCTACTCGGAAAGATGATGTCAAATTGACTGACAGGCATATCTCGCTACTGAACATGGATGAGTTGTATTTCGAGCTGGAGCAGTTCAAGCGTGAGAGAAGTTGGTACAATCTGAATATTGATAAAACAGGTATCCAAAAGCTCCTTGCTGATAAACTCAAAAACGACACCTTCTTGATACAAAATCAACAATAACCACTTGAAAAGCAGAATAAAATGATCATATTTTCTC
>JAABTP010000023.1 GCA_011389815.1 Desulfobulbaceae bacterium
GATTGCTGCAATTGTTGAGTTATCAACGGGTAAGAGGTCTCTTCCTCAACAGAAATTAACGATAATTGCAAATGGCACATACCAGGTATCGGCTTACCATAGACAGAAGAGAAGAACCGCCCGAGCCCATAGGTCTTTTTACCTGCCTTCGGAGTGACGACCTCGTCTCCACCCAAAAGAGTGACTCCAGAATTTCCCAACAGGTGGGTACGGATAAAAATCCACTGGACCTTTGCCCAGTCAATTTTTGCTTTAAAAAACCGTTGGATGGTTCGATAACTACCGCCCTTTTCCGTCCAACGTGATATGCCAAGCATAGTAACTCTATCAGGCATAGACAAGATCGCTGTAACAATAATACCCAAATGACGTAAAGTAGTGTTGTCAAGGCAAGGGGTTAAACAACAGAGTATGCTTAAAATGTCCATTTTGTTCTCCTGAATGATTTATCGTTTACACAATAATAATCATCCAGAAGAGATTGACAATTGATTGGCGAAGGTATTGATATTTCAGGAGCACGTTTATACGGTGTATCGTATCCGTACTGTGCAAAGAATTCATCTGAAATCCAGGCCACATCAGCGACTTTAACGCCCTGCGATGTCTGGATGGAACATTCTGTTATAACCTTACCCTGTCCTTTTTTTCCCTCCTTTATCTTCGCCCCGATTTCAAACTGAATATGGCCGTGGCTATTACTTGCAGGACTCATCAAAATCTTGCCCCACTTATTCAGCTCTATCTTGAAAGGGAGATCTTTCAGAAAAGGATTATTGATGAGCTGAGCCCATTCCATAATATCCTCTTTATAATTTCGCCATCCTTGCAGGAGAAAGCAGTCAAATCTTCACGCTGGACAGATAACTCATTGAAAAAAAGCGGCCTTGTCGGACAAAGATAAGAAGGGCATAAAATCCTACTGCAAAACAAGACGTGAATTAACCGGCTGCACGGAACGATTATTTGGGTGCTTTAAGATCTTCACAAGCTTTTTGATCTGCCCTTCACTCACCGGAACAGGATTTTTCATAACCATCCATAATACGCCTTCGGTGCAGGGAGGGGTGGTTAACGACCCATTAACACGATAATAATCTTTATTGTTTGGCAGTAAGTGATCAGCTCTCACCTGTGATGTCATACTTGCTTTCTTGCCCTTTTCAGCAGGCATCTGCTGCCAGATTTTTTTCAGCTCTGTATTTTCATTACCAAGGGTATACATTACTGCGATGATAGCAAGGTTTCCATCGGTATCAGTGTGGATAAAATGAGCTTCTATGGGGAGCTGCCCCCCGTTAACCAGATTTTCGCTGGGTGCGTGAAAGTTAATCTGCTTGAGGGCAAATACTTGACCATTTACCGTAATGGTAGAACCTGCTGTGTATTTTGCCTGAATAGCATGATCATTATGCGCAACTTCAGTTACCAGCCCGGTGTAATTAAATTTGATCGGTTTCAGCTCTGCTTCAGTGAAGTCGGTCAGATCAATGGGTGACTGGTTGGCACCACTTGCACAGAGGGCATAGGAAGGGTCTAAGGTTCCCCAATGTTCTGGAGCAGTTTTGCCTGTGTATCCCCACTGTCCAGCAGCGGCAAGGGCATTTCCTGTCGTCAAAGTCAACGCAACAGCGATAGTCGACATTATTTTTTTCATATCATTCTCCTGTTCATCCTGTTCAGTACCTGGCGAGAAAACAGCAAACACTCACCTGATTTTCATGTCTTGTTGTCCCTCCCCAGGAAAAGGGAGGATCGGGAGTTATAATGGCTTGTTTTCTTCCATGTGCAGGACAAGATCAAGCATTCGGTTGGAGTACCCCCATTCGTTGTCATACCAGGTCATAATTTTTACTGTGGTACCAAGTACCCGGGTGCAGAGACCATCAACGATGGTCGAGTGAGGGTCACCCTGAAAGTCAATGGACACCAAGGGCTCGTCGCAATAACGGAGAAAGCGTCCAGCAGCTTCCTGCAAGGCCTTATTCACCTCTGATACTGTGGTCTCGCGCTCGACCTCTATTACTGCATCTACCAACGAGACATCCGGGGTTGGCACCCGGACAGCCAGCCCATCGAATTTATTTTTTAATTCCGGGATAACCAAGGCCACCGCAGCAGCAGCTCCGGTCTTGGTGGGGATCATGGACATGGCCGCAGCCCGTGCCCGACGCAGATCAGAGTGCGGAAAATCCAGCAAGCGCTGATCTCCGGTATAGGCGTGAACCGTGGTCATAAGTCCCTGCTTGATCCCAAAGTTATTCAGGATGACCTGGGCAACCGGAGCTAAGCAGTTGGTTGTGCAGGATGCATTGGAAACAACATGATGGGCGGTTGGATCATACTCATCCTCATTGACGCCCATAACAAAGGTTTTCACGCCGCCCTTGGCCGGAGCCGAGATAATGACCTTGGACGCTCCGGCATCAATATGGGCTCCGGCAGATTCCTGGTCCCTGAAAAGCCCGGTACACTCAAGAACGTATTCTGCACCGACCTCTTGCCAGGTAATATCTGCAGGATTGCGATGGTTGAAGACAGGTATTTCCTGACCATCAACCAGAATACCATTATCATTGCTTGTGATATCAGCCTGGCTTACTCCCATCACCGAATCGTATTTCAACAGATGGGCAATGGTTTTGATATCTGTGAGATCATTGATACCAACAACCTCAATGTCTGCAAATGCTGTATCCTCGCTCAGTGCGCGAAAAATGTTTCTTCCGATGCGTCCAAATCCGTTAATACCGATTTTTATACTCATGATTTGTTC
Source organism: Desulfobulbaceae bacterium (assembly GCA_011389815.1). Taxonomy (GTDB): domain Bacteria; phylum Desulfobacterota; class Desulfobulbia; order Desulfobulbales; family Desulfobulbaceae; genus Electrothrix. Next base: position 2,777 of record JAABTP010000023.1, read on the forward strand.
CTTTTCTCTTTTATTTCAGGTTTATGTGTTTCATGGGAAATCTGCAAGATTTATTTCAGGTCCCTCTGCTATCTTCAGCGCCAGTATTTTTGGCAAGTATTTGTGCAATGCGGAGAGAAGGGTAAAGTAATATCATCAGATAGAGCTATCATATTTTCATAAAAAAATATATGAGAAAAAGGACTAAGGATAACAAAAAGTTCATGGCGAAGCAAGTGAAAGATACTTCGTGGAAAACAGAGCATCTTCTTTTAATACGGTTGAAATATAATTACGTACCCGGCTTTCCCTTGAACGGCCCTTTTTTACCAGCTTGCTTTCAGAAAACCTTGCTTGCCAAACATCCCTGCTACGAGTATTCTTGCGGCAACGCTCAACCATATATCCGGGCAGATACTCTATTCTCTGCTCTCTCTAACCTTTTAATACAACCCAGACTGATCGTGAAGAGTAATGCCTATCCCCTTGTCGCCCTGATCGGACGGCCCAATGTGGGGAAATCCACCCTGTTTAACCGTATTACCCGTCGGCGTGATGCCATTGTCGACCCTACTCCTGGCGTTACCAGGGACCGTCATTATGCCCAGGTAGTTTGGGAAGAGCATGCCTTTATGCTGGTGGATACCGGTGGTATTGAAGAGGCAGACGGCCTGGAAGGAGATCAGTTCAGTGATCATATCCGTACCCAGGCCTTACAGGCCATTGAAGAGGCTGATGTCATTATCTTCCTCCTGGACGGTCGTCAGGGAGTGTTACCTGGTGATTATGAGATTGTGGAGCTGCTGCGCCGCACAAAGAAAGAGGTTTTTTTCGTTGTTAATAAGATTGATGCGCCAGATAAAGAAAATGAGCTGTTAACACCGTTCTGGGAACTTGGAGTTCCTGATTTATGGGCTCTGTCCGGTGATCATGGCTATGGATTTCGTACCCTGATGCAGGCCCTGGTGGAGAAGATCGGGCAGACTGAGGCTCCGGCTGCCTTGCCTGAGGGGACTGTTCGTCTGGCCTTTATTGGTCGTCCCAATGTGGGCAAATCCTCTATGGTGAATGCCATTATGGGGCAGGAACGGATGGTGGTTTCTGATGTTTCCGGCACTACCCGTGATTCTGTGGACACTCTGCTTTCCAGAGATAAGTACAACTACCTGCTTATAGATACCGCTGGTATCCGACGCAAGGGCAAGACGAAGGATAAGCTGGAAAAGTTCTCTATCCTCAAGGCCCTCAAGTCCCTGGGCCGTTGCGATATCGCGGTGGTGGTGATTGATGCCCATGAGGGGATCACAGAGCAGGACACCAAGGTGATCGGCTACACCCAGGATCATGGCCGGGCCCTGCTGATCCTGATTAATAAATGGGATCTGATCAAGGATGATAAAAAGAAACAGGACTGGTTGCTGGAAGAGGTGCGGCTGGCTACCAATTTCATCCCCTTTGCCCCGGTTTTTAGGGTTTCAGCCAGGACTGGTTATGGAATCAAACGTCTCTTCCCTGAAATCGGTAAGATGCATCGTCAGTTTTATCAGCGTTTTTCCACTTCTGCCCTGAACCGTCTTTTGGAAGCAGCAACCCATCAGCACGAGCCGCCCATGTACCGGGGGCGAAGGCTGAAGCTCTATTACACCGCTCAAATTGATACGGCTCCGCCTTCTTTTGCCGTAGTAGCCAACTTCCCAAAGGGGATTCATTTTTCCTATCAGCGCTACCTGACCAATCGTTTTCGGGAAGGACTGGGCCTGGATAAGATTCCGGTGCGCCTCTTTTTCCGGGAACGGAGCGGGCGAAGCAAGGGAAGCAGCAGAAAATAAATATCCGGTTTTCGATTGAGGGCTGTAGGGGCATGGTGCGCCGTGCCCTTACAGTGCAACACCTGAAACGTGGTGTTTCTTTTTTTTACACTGTCAGGTAGCGCTTTGTTTTTTGGGAGTAACGTTTATCTGGAAATATTGCCGGGAAGGCAGTAATTGGCTTGCTTTGTGCAAAGCGCCTTGCCAAATGATTTTCTGAAGAGTATTCTTATCTCAATCTGTTGAAGATGTTGAAGCGTTGAAGCTGCTCAGATGGCTGTTTCGAACCTGCTGTCCTGTCCCGCATGGGGGGAGGGATGGGCGTTTATATGGATAATACAATAATGAATTAATGAGCTGGAGAAAAGATATAGACAGGGTACTCCTTCCTCAAAGTGTTTGGCAGGATGTGATTGCGCATTGCCAGAGAAAGGTGGCAGGGGAGTTCCTTCCCGGAGAAAGCAAGGTCAACAGAGCCTTTGGTATCCTTGCCGGGGTTCAAACAGGGAGAGAGCTGCATGTACGCATCGTGCTTCCGGTAAAAAAAAACGCCAGGAATCAAGAACCCCTGAAAAGTTTTATGGATAAGATGATGGAAGAGCATGCGGTTCCATCAACCACTCCCATGAGTAAACGGGGCTGGATTACTGATCCACATGAATTCAGAGAATGTCTTGAGCATTGTACCCAAAATGGTCTTTCCATCTTTGGTGCTTATCATATCCATGTTGTTCCCTGGGAAGGCGATCCCCTTCGTGATACCCCAACCCGTCTTGACACCCTCTTAGTCAAAGACAGCAAGATGTTTTCCTTTATAATCTCTATGGTTGATATTGAGAACCCCATTATCCGAGCCTTTTATGAGGGGAAAATTGATCAGGAAGTTCCAATCATCATTGTTTAACTTATTTTCCAGTACGTCTCGTTATGTTCACAAATGCAGAAAAAGAGTCAGATCTTATTGTCGAGTATACTGATCCCCTTGAAGGCTTTAAAGGATGGCTGGTTATTGATTCCATGACCCATAAACTTGCTGCTGGTGGACTCCGGGTCCAGCAGGGGCTGACCTGCGAATGTGTTCAGCGTCTTGCTGCCACTATGACCCTGAAGATGCGGATCGCCGGAATCCGGGCTGATGGGGCAAAGAGTGGTATTGATTACGACCCAGGCAGTCCTGGCAAACAGGAAGCATTGTTTCGTTTTATGCGGGCCATTAAGCCGTACATGGAAGAACGCTACTCAATGGGGCCGGACCTGAATACCACTATGCCTGAGCTGGATGCGGTCTGTCAGCGCCTTGGCTTGCCCTCTATTAAAAATGCTGTGGCCAGGAATCAGCAGCTTGATAATGAGGCATTTGCCCAACGAACAGCCTTGCTGGCTGCGCCCTGTGGGCATGCAACCCTTGGCCGATTGCGTTCCGGTGCTGGTGTGGCGGCTTCCTGTTTGGCGACCCTGGATTTTCTTGGGATTTCTCCCCAAAAGGCAACTGTGGCTATTCAGGGCTTTGGCGGGTTGGCAGCAGGAGCTGCCTATCTTCTTCATAGGGCTGGCGTACGGATTGTTGGTCTGGCAGATCGGGAAAAAAGTCTGTTCAGTATTAATGGGACGCCGCTGGATATCCCTGCCTTACTTTCCTCTCAGGATAATGGGGAAAAGGGCATTATTCCAACAGAGGAAAACCCCAAGGCCGCATATTCTGATAATCAGAAAATTTATGACCTGCCCTGTGATATCTTTGTGCCGGCAGCCATTGAAAAAGCGATTGATAAGGAAGTGGCAGAGCAGATACAGGCCAAGGCCATTGCCTGTGGTGCTAACCTGGCAGTGACTGAAGAGGCAGAACAGATTCTTCATGCGCGTGCTATTCCTGTGATCCCAGACATGGTTGCCGGTTGCGGTGGTTCCCTGTCCATGGAAGGGCTGTACGGCCCAGATACCCTGCCTACTGCCGAGGAGGTGTTGCATCATGTTGACAGGAAAACCCGTAATATTGTTACGGCAATGCTGCAACGGAGTGAGCAGGAGCATATCTCTCCGCGCGAGGCAGCCCTGCGTATCTGTGCGGAAACCAGGCTTTATCCTGATTCCAAACCCTATGTGCCCCTGGCAGAGCAGATTGCCTGAAGCGGAGCAAGGGCAAGTGACAAGGCTTGTTCGGAAAGCTCTGCAACGGGTATATGTCTGGCGGACATACCTGGGTAAGTCTCTCAGACATACCTGGGTAAGTCCCTCAGACATACCTGGGTAAGTCTCTCAGACATACCTGGGTAAGTCCCTCAGACATACCTGGGTAAGTCCCTCGGAAATATCCGGGTAAGTCCGGCAGACCTCTGTACGTTGAAAAAAATGCAAATACCTGTCCAACGTTTTTATCTTCCTTGTTAAGGAATACAATCTCTTTATCTTTTATTCGTCCTATGCCTGTCCATCCCTTTGATTTTCAAATAAATCCCCATGTTTTCAGCACCCCGGAACTGGAGGCCCTGTTTGACGAACAGGCAGTCTTGCAACGCTGGCTTGATGTTGAGGCTGCCTTAGCTGTGGCCCAGGGGAAACTCGGTATTATCCCGGCAGAGGCTGCAACAGAGATTCAGGCAAAAGCGCAACTGGAGCATATTGATCTGGACAGCGTTCGGGAGGGGTACAGCAAGAGTCGGAATTCCGTGGTTCCCTTACTGGGTGGTCTGCGCCGGGCCTGTCAGGATGGGTATGGGGAATATGTCCATTACGGAGCAACAACCCAGGATATTCTGGATACCGGCCAAATCCTCTCTCTCAAGCAGACCTTGAATATTCTGGAACGGGATCTCTTGTCTGTAGAAGATATTTGCATGCAGCTGGCAGAGGAGCATCGTGCAACCCCGATGGTGGCGAGAACCCACGGCCAGCAGGCATTGCCCATCACTTTTGGCCTCAAGGTTGCGGGCTGGATGACAGAGGTGCGTCGTCATATTGAGCGGATCAGGCATCTGCAAGGTACGGTTTGTGTTGGACAACTCAGTGGAGCCGTAGGAACCTATGCTGCTTTAGGGCCTCAAGGGCTTGCAGTTGCTGAAGAAACCCTGCGTTTGCTGGGCCTGGAGCACGATCCGCTTTCCTGGCATACCAGCAGGGATAGAATTGCCGAGCTGGCCTCTGCTTTTGCCCTCTTGGTTATGACGATGGCCAAAATTGCCAATGAGATCTTTCAGCTCCAGAAAACAGAGATTGATGAACTCCGGGAACCATCGCTTTCCGGTGCATTATCCAGCAGTACCATGCCCCATAAGCAGAATCCGGTCATATGCCAGCGGGTGAATGCCCTGGCAAAACATGTCCGGGCCCAGGCAGGCACGGTTATGGAAAGCAGTCTGCATGAGCATGAACGGGACCCGCGTTGCCTCTGGGCAGAATGGTTGGCTGTGCCCCAGTTATGCATTGCCACAGGAACTGCCTTGCATTTGATGGTCGGGGTGCTTTCCGGGCTGCATGTACGCAAAGAGCAGATGCTTGCAAATCTGCATCAGCGGAAAGACCTGATCTCTACGGAATGGTTGCTTTTTCAACTTAGCAACAAGGGACTTGGGAAAAACAAGGCGTTAAGAAAAATACATAATCTGGCAGAGGCGGCAGCAAAGAATGGCCGTAGCCTGAAAGAAATGGTGTTAGCAGATGAGGAGATAGGCTCATTCTTCACCCTTGATGACCTTGCTCCGCTGGATCAACCAGAGCAGTATATTGGTCATGCTCTGGAGATTGTCGATCAGGTAAATGCTGGTATCCGCAGACAACGTCAGAATGATTAGAGTAACTGCTTTTTATCCCTTGTGAAGACCCTGATGATATGTTTTACAAAGTAGAGGGGTTGAGAATACAACAACACCTGTCTTGTTGCTGGTGAGTTAACACAATCTCAAGAGGAGATCCGAACAATGCGAAACGTAAAGATTGATATGGAAAAATGTACAAACTGTCGGGAATGCGTAGAAGTCTGCCCCGAGGAAGTCTTTCAGCTGGTGGACGGTGTTCCTGTTCATACGTATAAAGAGAAATGCATTGAGTGTGATCTCTGTATCAATATCTGCCCGGAAGATGCCATCAGTGTTGTCGCACAGTAACGGCTTTAAGAGAAGGTGATCCGAGCAAGGACAGCGAGGGCGCATTCCTTCTTGGTCCTTGTCGGATCATATGATTTTTCATGACATCTTTCAGTGGTGTTCTGTCGCTGATAAGCCTTTGTCAGGAGCAGGCAATGGTCCTTTTGGTAAGCGGGAATGCCATACCTGGCGTCCTGTCTGTAATGAGAGACTGAGCAGGCAGGATTGCCAGTCAATAATAAAGCTGACACCCTCAACGGTCCTGATTATCCCGCATTCACTCATTCCTGAGCAATCTTCCAAGGTCCGGCAGAGAATTTTTATATGCTCTTGGCCGCTGTTGTCATGTTTTACGGTTTCAACCTCCTTGACTCTGATCTCTGTTGTTTTGTTAATGACTGGACAATAACATATTCTGTGGTGGATGGCGCTTGCCAGTTGCGTGATCATCGTACCCTCGTATGGCTTGGTTACCCTCCTTTTCAGTAGCACATTGTATTTTGTTCCTTATTTTTTTGCAACATATATCATGTTGTTATGGGCTGCATGAGCGTGCTGTAATGAATTTTCCTTGTGCCATAATGAATTTTATTTTTTCTACTGGCTTCCCCTGTTTCCTGGAAGGGTGTTTTTGGGGTATCGCTCCTGATAGCTTCCTTTTTGAAAGGAACTATGTTACATGCTTTTTAAGCACCACTCTGTAATAAGGGGATGTATAAAAGTACCTTCAGGATAAGAAGAGGGGAAGGGTCGAGAGAAGTGGATAAGGAATAAAAAAAGCCTGAAGAATTTCTTCTTCAGGCTTTTCATATTTATGGCTCCTCGGGACGGACTCGAACCGCCGACAAGGTGGTTAACAGCCACCCGCTCTACCAACTGAGCTACCGAGGAATATATTCTTTGCTCGCATCAACGAGTGGCTTTATAGCATAATATGATTGCTTAGGTCAAGTAAAAAATACGCTCAACGAAAAAAGCTTGCACAAAGTATAAAAGTTCTGTATATAGAGAGCGTCGTCGGGGCGTAGCGCAGCCTGGTTAGCGTGCCTGCCTTGGGAGCAGGAGGTCGTAGGTTCGAATCCTACCGCCCCGACCACTTCTTTTCTGGTTGTTTCAATGCAACGTATTGCAATGGATTTCAACTTGTCTTTTGCTGTCTCTGTATTACAGCTACATCACACGAACTTACTTTGTAAATTTCCTGTAATTTGTTCCTGAACATCGGCTCGTTATTCTGTTTTTCTCTTCCTGAAAAGATAGGCTGCAAAAACTCCTGCTACCGCTCCAAAGAGATGCGCCTCCCATGATATGAATCCATGAAAAGGAGACAGACCATTGAGCATGCCCACTCCATAGACCAATGCAATAATAATGGAGACAATAGCCGGAACCAGCTTTCGGTTCAGGATGCCAGAGCTGATCAGAAAGGCGGCTAAGCCGTAGATCAGCATGCTGGCCCCGATATGATTGGCTGTCCGGGCCAAGACCCAGACCAGCAGGCCGCCGCATCCAATAATCAACAAGATAACGTCAAAAAAGATCTTCCTGTAAAACAGACTCAAGAGCAGCGTCAGGACAAAGAGGGGTACTGTATTGCTGATAAGGTGTCTGATGTTAACATGGAGAAAATTGGTCAGGGGAATCCCGATCAACCCTCCGGTGGTGCGTGGGATAATTCCATAGCTATTCAGGCGGAGAGGCAGGATCAGGTCTACAAGATAGATTGCCCAAATCGTGCAGACAAGGTAGGTTGGAAGAGTAGCAGGGCCGAGTTTCATGATTATTCCTGAGAGACTTTGAGGGAGTAATTTGAACAACCTGACAACAGGATAGCAAATGTCGTCCTGTTCTGCAAGCAATGAGAAGATAGGCAAAAGGGCCAGACAGATACTAATTCAGGGTAAATTCAGGTTGCCAATATTGAGCAGCCTGAATAATATAATCGGGTTTATCAAACCGTAAGAAATACCTTTCCCGCTCCCTGAAGTGGGGCAACAAAAAGACAACTTCCATCTTTCGAGATTATGACAGAACCCACGCGCACTGTTTCCCCACGGACAAGCACCATAGAGCGGGAGACCCTGGAAACAAAGATTTCTCTCCAACTGGATATTGACGGCTCAGGTAAGGCTGATATCAGTACCGGGGTTGGATTTCTGGATCATATGCTGACCCTTTTTGCTGTGCATGGTTTTTTTGATCTCACGGTCCAGGCCAAAGGGGATACCTATGTGGATGATCACCATACGGTGGAAGATATTGGTATCTGCCTGGGACAAGCCTTTGCCCAGGCTCTGGGTGATAAGGCGGGTATTCATCGCTATGCCCATGCCTATGTGCCCATGGATGAAACCCTGGTCCGGGTTAGCCTTGATTATTCCAATCGTCCCTTTCTCCATTATGATGTGACCATCAGAGACCAAAAAGTGGGAATCTTTGATACCGCCCTTGTTGTGGAATTCCTGCGGGCTGTGGCCCAGCATGCTGGCCTCACCCTGCATGTGGATCTTCTCCACGGGGAAAATGCCCATCATATTATTGAGGCGGTGTTTAAGGCTCTTGGGCGGGCAATGGGAGAGGGAGCGTCCCTGCGGCAGGGGCTTGTGGGTACCCTGTCGTCAAAGGGATCTTTGTAATTCCCCGTGCCCAGTGTTGAAACACTGGGCTATTACGGGCTGTCCCTCCGGGACAAGGAAAGATATAACCGTCTGAATCCGCGTGACTCGTTAATCAATGCATCATGGCATATTATAGGGGAGAAAAATGAATATAGGATGGAGTAATATTAGAGGAGTTGCTTTAACAGGGATGCTTGCCGTGACGATCCTGAGTACAGGATGCAGCCAGAAAAAGGTAAAAAATTTTGAACAGCACCCTGATTTTGCTGTCAGCTGCGTAGCTGTTGCCCCGGTAGTCAGTGATCCGCCTCTGGACAGTGCCTTACTTTCTCAAATAGAGAAAAAAGAGCTGGAAGACGGGCTGTATTATATGAATAAATTTTTGAAAAAATATTTTATCAGCAGAAAGGATGTACGGCTTTTCAGTGATGGCAATTTTACTGTTGAAGAGGATGAATCAGTGCGGCCTTCCCTGGAACGAGCCAAGAGATTTGCTGATAAATTGAGCTGTAATACCGTACTGGAAACCAGCCTCCATCGGTATAAAGAGCGGATTGGCGGCAATATGGCTGCCAAAGAGCCTGCCTCGGTTGCTTTTGAATATCGTCTCATGGCCATGCCTGATGGCAAGGTACTCTGCCAGGACAACTTTGATGCGGAGCAGCAATCCCTGTTAGGAAACCTCCTGGGTTTTCGTGAAGGCACAGGTGGGGCTTTAACCTGGCTTACTGCGAAAGAATTTATGAAAAAGGGGCTGCAAAATCGGCTGGGAAAATGTTCCTATCTTGCTGAAGAGAAGTAGCTTGCTTTCATTTTCCTGTTTTTGATCAAGCCATGAAGACCATCCTTACTGCTGGAGAAAACCGGCGCATTGCCAAAGCCATGCTGGATTATGGTATGCTGGCGGATAGGGACAGAATTCTGGTCGCGGTTTCCGGCGGGATTGATTCCCTGGTTCTGGCTTGGGTGCTTGATAACTGGCGAAAAAAAGCCCCGATTGATTATGAGGTACAGGCCGTGTATGTAGATATGCGTCCTTCAGGTGGGGAAGCCGGGAATCGAGCAGACCTTATCCGGGAGCGGCTGGCAGTCTTGGGGCTTTCCTGTCAGGTTATTCCGGCAGAACTGCCTGAGCTACCAGCGCAGTCTGTTCCTCAACAAAGTTCTCAACAAAGCGATGCAGACCGGGAAAGAGCTGGTATTTGTTTTCAATGCGCCCGTAATCGGCGGCGGCTTCTCTTTGATCATGCCCATGAGCACGATTTCAACTCTATTGCCTTGGGCCATCACCGGGATGATATTGTGGAAACCTTTTTTATCAATCTTACCTGTAGCGGTAATATTAGCACCATGCGCCCCAAACAAGAGCTTTTTTCCGGGCGGCTTGCCTTGATCCGCCCTTTGGCCTATCTGATTAAAAAGGAAATTAGAGGGATCGGGGCACAACTGGAACTGGACCCGGTTGCCTCTGATTGCCCAGTGTCGGAAAAGACCCGGCGGAAGGATGTCCGAGGGCTGCTGGAACATATGTATGAGCAAATCCCTGGCAGCCAGGAGCATGTCTTTGCAGCCCTTGGCAATGTCCGCCAGGATTATCTTCTTCTTCAGGAATCCCATGCGAACCACTCTTGATTGCTTTGTTTGTTTTATGCGCCAGGCCAGATCCACTGGTCTGCTGGCAACAGATGATCCGGCCTTGCAACGCCAGCTTATAGAAGGGGCAGGTCAGTATATAGAGCAAGTGGACACTGAGCTTTCTCCGCCGGAAAATGCTGTTGGTCTTTATGCGCTTTTTGCCGATATTTTGGGCAATGATGATCCCTTTGCCCAGGTCAAGCAGGAAGGCAACAGCTTTGCCCTTGCTGTTCAGGAAGAGGTTGAGCAACGGATTCAGGCTGCGGAAGATTCCCTCCGGGCCGCAATCCGGGTGGCTATTGCTGGCAACATCATTGACTATGGGGCCTTGCATGAGTTTGATGCCGCAGCGACCATTGAGCAATGCTTTGACCGTGATTTTGTCCTTGATGATTACCCCATTCTGCTTGAGGCCCTGCACAGTCGTACCTATCCCAAGGTCTTATATCTTTGTGATAACTGTGGTGAGATTGTGTTTGATGGCCTCCTGATCAAGGAACTGAATAAGCTGGGCTGTCATGTGACTGCTGCGGTTCGGGAAGCCCCGATCATCAACGATGCCACCTTGGCAGATGCCCGAACCTGTGGCCTGGATCAGATTTGTACCGTGATCAGCAACGGAACCAGCTGTCCTGGCACCCCGTTGGCAAGCTGTAGTGCAGAGTTTCAAAAGCAGTTTCAGGCTGCCGATCTCATTATCAGTAAAGGGATGGGCAATTTTGAGACCTTGTCTGAGGTATCCGCCCCGATCTTTTTTCTCTTTACGGTGAAATGCAGCCAGGTGGCCTTGCATCTTACAGAGCGACAGGGCCTTGCGCCAAACGTGGTTCAAGGGGATGGTGAGATGGTGTTGTTGCGGCAGAAAAAGTAGGGGTAACCGGGTGGTTGGCCTTGACAGTACCAATGGAGTCTGACCCCTTTGATCTTCTAAACATTTTGGATTGATATTTAAATTTTATTAATGATTATATGGACAATTCTATATTAGAACAACTAATTGGAATCAATAAAAGCCTACAAGAGATTGCTTACGTATTAAATAGCCAGTCTTTTTGGAACTCACAGTTGTTTGCTGCAATAATAGGTGCATTATCTGCTATATTTTCAATGTTTGGAATTGAATTATATAAAAATCATAAAAAGAGAATAACAAAGCTTAATGAAACATATAAATTCTTAATTGACCAACTTAGTTTCCACACTCCTGATAACATCTTAAAGGAAGCGATACATGATGATACCTTGGGCTATTTAGGAAATGACACAGGTGAAGAAATTAAACTTGGAGAACGTATGGTAATTAGGTTAATGAAAGATATAGAATATGATCATTATCCTTGTTCTAAACTGAAAATTTTATTTTTTTCATATGAAAAATCATTAAAAAGATTCAGTGAACTTGAGAGTGAAAATATTGATGATTTTAAATTTTACGTCAAGAATTCCGAGAAAAAGTTTAATAAAATTGAAAGACTGTGTTTCAAGAATCTAAAGGAGGATAAGCGCATTTATTGGGAACGAAGAGAATCCAAAAAGGATGCCCAGCCAGCAAGTTGGAGTTAAAATGATGGTATAGAAATAATGGGGACAAATTATGCCTTTACATCATGAAGAGTTACAGGAATCACTAATCAATCGGGTCAAACTTGATTGATTTAATCAAAATGAAACAAGGGTGCTCATTGAAGACACTTCTCCTCCTTGCCAACATCCCAAAAGCCGTTTATACTCGCCTGAACAACATAAACATGATTTTCAGTTAACGGAACACGGTGCAAATCCGTGGCATATCCAATGCTGTAAACTGGGGTAAACTGGGGTAAACTGGGGACAGGTCACAATTAAATCAAAAAAACACACCCCGTTTTTGAATCCCATAGCCATGCGGGTTACAGGTCGGGGTTGCGGGTTCGAATATCAAGAGCAGTCAATATGAGCAAAAAAAGAACTGTTTTATTCCCTTGCAATTTCCAGAAGCAAAAGCTTTTAATTCTGTTCAAGGAACAGCATCCATTGCGGCTTTTTTGCAGGAACAAACGCCACGGGAGCGGCCAACAACGCATATTTTGCCGTTTCAATCAAAGCGATTCACACTTCAATCAGGGCAATTTACGTTTAAATCGGATCAATTTACACTTGAATCGGGCCATTTTAAACTTCAATCAAGGCGATTTAAATTTAAATCAAGCCAATTTAAACTTCAATCAGGACGATTCACACTTCAATCAAAGCAATTTACGTTTAAATCGGATCAATTCACACTTCAAACGACCCGATTTAAATGTGAATCAGGGTAATTCAAGTGTAAATCATCCCGATGTAAACGTAAATCACGACGATTTAAACGTACATTTACCAGGAAAAAATCAAAAGAAATCAAATCAATACACATAAACGGTCTCTCTGCGGGCTTTTTGCAGGCTACGAATGGTTCAGTCTGGATCGTGTTGGACGGGCGGGGATGTAGGAGAAAGAGAAAATAATTGTGTAATGAGCGTCCTCTCACAACGTTGAAAATGTACTCACCTTGGTATCACACCCCAAGATCAAACCCCGTAGCCATGAGGGTTTTAGGGGGAGGAGGTAAGCTATGCCGTTACGTCATGAAGAGTTACAGGAATTACTGCTTGAAAATTCCCAAAATCTTTATCTGTGGTCAAAATTGGCATTTTGTTACGGGTTGAAATTGCACAGATAAGGAAATCAGTATTTGATCCCTGAATGCCACTTGCGCGTGCTGTATTGAAGTATTCAGATGCTAACTCGTAATCCTCTGTTTCAAGTTTTAGGTCTTTAAAGGCCCTTAAATGCTCCCTGAGAGAATTAAAGTGGTTTTCATGTTTAATCCCATTGAGAAGCTCTTGACGAACAGGCCCTATAAGCTGCACACGCGATTGCTTTATAAGCTCTTTCAGCTCGTTAACATACAGATTATCCTCAGGAATATTTCTTCTTAAAGCCAGCGACCATACGCTTGTATCTACTATGACTTTCATTTTTCGAGTCTCTGCTTTTTGTAGTCATAGTCTTGCTCGTACTCTATTGTATTAAAGATATTTATAATCTTCATTTGTTTTCTTCTGTGAATATACTCTTGCAAAGCTTCTATTACAGCCCCTTTTTTGGTGCGGTGTTTGCCAAGATTTTTTGCCTCTTCAATAAGCCAATCGTCTATAGCGAGATTTGTAGCCATGTGTAAACCTCCAAATAAAAGTTACACATAATATAGTTCTTTTTTTGTGTGAAGTAAAGGGAGTGGTTGTGATTTCCCTTTTAGCCAGGCAGTTTCAGGGTAAAGGTTGATCCTTTGCCGAATTGACTCTCCACCTCAACCGTCCCCCCGTGGCTCTGGGCAATATGTTTCACTATAGCCAGGCCCAGCCCGGTTCCACCGCTTTCCCTGCTCCGGGCCTTATCACAACGATAAAAGCGTTCAAAGATCCGATCCAGATGCTCTCGCTGGATACCACAGCCTGTATCTTGCACTGTAATTTCAACCCATTTTTTCTTGCTATTCTCTTGGCGGGATTGTGCCCGGATCCCCACAAAAGCATCTGAGGAGCTATAGGTGATGGCATTACTGAGCAGGTTGACCATTGCTTCTTCCAGCAGGGCTGGGTTATGCAGGGCCTTGAGTTCGCTGGGACAATGGAGTTCAAGCCGGATATTTTTTTCAAGGGCCTTGAGTTCACAGGTCTGCAAGGCTGCACGAAGCACAGGACAGAGTTTTTCCCGAGTCAGATCAAGAGTGGTCTCCTGATTATCTGTCGTCGCTTCAATGCGGGAAAGGCTGAGCAGGTCGTCAATAATAGCATCAAGCCGACCCGCTTGCCGCAGGACAATCCGGAGAAAGGTCGTGCCGTCCTCATGGGCATCTATCCCGCCATCAAGCAGGGTTTCCACATACCCTTTGATTACTGTGATGGGCGTTTTCAGCTCATGGGAGACATTGGCGACAAAATCGCGACGAACGTTTTCCAGGCGATGAATACGGGTAACATCATCCATCACCATGAGAGCACCAATGGGTTGCCGGGCATTATCCTGTAAGGGAACGACCCGAACCTCCAGAGTGGTTCGCTGCTGACCATCAAAGATCTCTATCTTGTCTTCGGTGCAAACATTGCCCCGCAGGGTGTGGCGAATCATTTCCATGAGAGCAGTGTTGCGCACCACTCCCTGCACCAGTGTTTCTTTGCCGATCTGAGGATCAATACGGAACAGGCGACCAGCAGCCCGGTTCAGGCGGATCACACATTCTTCAGCATCCACAGCCAGCACTGCTTCGGTCATGGAGGAGAAGACCGCTTCCAGCTCATTATGCTGGCGACTGGTGAAGATGATCCGTTCTATGAGCTGCTCTGCCATCTGATTAAGCGAGTTGATCAGGCTGATCATTTCCAGAGAAAGCCCGTGCTCATGCAGGGTAACAAGTCGGTTTTTTTCGCCGGAAGAAAGTTGCTCTGCTCCTTGCTTGATTTGTTCCAGAGGGCGGCTGATACGCAGGGCCAGAGTGCGGGAAAATATTGCTGCCAGCAGAATGGTCGTCAGGGAGGCGAGAAATACTCGATTACGGATGGTGTGGAGAACTGTATTCAGAGCAGTGGCTGGAACAGATAAGCGGAGTGCGCCCGGTGTATTGGCAGGGCTGAGTTGTAGCGGGATGGCTACGTAAAACATATCCTGCTGGAGTGTTTTGGAAAATCGTAGTGAGGAACCAGTCTGCCCGCTAAAGGCCGAGGTTATTTCCGACCGCCTTCCATGTTTTTCCATACGTTGCGGATCTTCATTAGAGTCGGCCAGTACAACTCCGTCCGGGGCAATAACTGTGATGCGGGTTTGGGCCCGTCGTCCGGTCCGGCGGCAGAAATTCTGCAGCGCGTCCTGGGACTCCATAATAAGATCCAGGATTTTCTGTTCCAGCAGCAGGGCCCTGGCTTCGATATCCAACACCATCTGGTCATAATAAAACGTTTTAAAGGTGGTGGTGGCAAACCAGCTGATTGCAAAGACGGTGCATAGGATAATCAGGAGGTTGACAGGAAATATCTGCCAAAAAAGGGGACGTCGTCGAGTCATGCTATTCCTTGATCCGGTACCCGATACCTCGGACAGTCTCTATGTTTTTTCCGGTTGTCCCGAGTTTTTTGCGGAGACCAAAAATCTGCACATCCACTGCCCTGGGAGTGACGGAATAATCATACCCCCTGACCTGATCAATAATCTGTTGCCGGCTAAAGACCCAGCCTGGTCGGCGAGCCAGCTGGAGAAGAATAGTGAATTCAGTGGTGGTCAGCTGAACAGGGTTGCCTTTTACCAGGACTTCATGTCTTCTTGGAGTGATGCAGAGGTCATGAATGGCGATGACCTCTTCTGCCTCAGTATCAGTTGTTGTTTTATCTGCCTCTCTGCGCAGCACGGCCTCAATCCTGGCCATTAACACCTTGGGGCTGAAGGGTTTTGTCACGTAATCATCAGCACCGCCGCTTAAACCTGCCACGATATCATCTTCTTCACCCAGGGCAGTGAGCATGATAACCGGAACGTGCTGGTTCTCACTGTCTTCCCTGATGCTTGTACAGACCTCCATACCGTTTTTTCCCGGCAGCATCAGATCCAGAATAACAGCAGAAAATTTTTCTTCTGCCAGAAGTTGTAACCCCTGTTCTCCACTGTCTGCACAGCTCACATTATATCCAGCTCTGATCAGGTGATAGCTCACCAATTGCTGGATATCCATGTCATCTTCCACCACTAATATATTTGCTTTACTCACAGGTATCCTCTCTCTGTTATCAATTCATAGAGATATAAGTACGCAGTTCATGCGATCCTTGCAAACAAAAAACAGGTGGCTAACGGAATCTTAACAGGAGACTAACTGAGTTGTAAAATTGGTGGAGTGTAAAGATGCGCCATAATGCCAGTAAACCGACCTTGGCTTATTACAAAAAAGAACAAAAAAATAACCAATGTTGAATACAAGTATAACACAGCACTCTTACGCTTCAGGATAACCCTTGAATCCTCAGGAAAGGAGTGTTGTGGTGATTACCTATATTTTTGTATTGCTTAGTCTTGTTCTGCTCATCGGCGTGACAGTCTTTTTTTTCAGATCTCTCAAGTATAAAGAGGTTCCGGCCAATGTCCGGCTTATCATTAATGCCTGGAATTCTGTCCGGGATGACCGGACAAAGGCAGACATTAATGAGTGCAGTCGTGCCGATACAGGCAATCAGGATTGAATTGCGACCTCCCGAAGATGGGCGATCCAACATTGCCAGGGCCGTGTATCTTCACTGCATGTCCAAGGGCAGCCGGAAAAATTTTCTTCCCGAATGGGACAGAGTCCGTACTTGAGAGTGCAGATCATCTTTGCGGCCTTTTCCAGAGCAGGTTCCGCTCTTTGTTCATGAGGTTTTTGCATAGTGCTCCTCCTTTATCTTCAAGGTTCACAGTCTGTCCCCAAATTTCACAGTGACAGCTGAACATTTTGATTAATAATAGAGTCAAGGTATTATGCCGCTGTTACCATGCTGTTAAAAAACGATTAACCTGAATGTTTCAGAATAAACTTTGCTAACCCAATTTTAACAATATGCTAATAGAGCTGTAATCGGCAATCAGTAGTATCACCCAAAATTTGCAGAAAAGAAGAAAGACAGAACATACCTATAGAGCTGGCCTATACAGCAGGATTTTGGAGAAACACAGTGCCTCATAAAAAAATGATCAACCGCACGCTGCATCGGGAAATAGATTTACTGAAAAAGATGTTTATTGATCTCGGAGCGTTGGTAGAAGATCGCCTGAGCAAGGTCTGCATTATGATTGAGACTTGGGATAAAGACTTGGCCCAAGAGATTATTCGTACGGATAATGAGATTGACCAAATGGAGGTGCAGATTGAAGAGGACTGCCTCAAGGTGCTGGCTCTCCATCAACCGGTTGCCAGTGATCTCCGCCTTATCGTTGCTATTATCAAAATTAATAGTGAGCTGGAACGAGTTGGTGATATGGCAGTCAGTATTGCCCGGCGGGTCCAGGTTATTCAGAAAAAGGGAAAAGGATCTTTTACAGTGGACTACACCCCAATGGCCAACAAGGTTTTGGGGATGATGAAGATGAGTCTGGATGCTTTGGTCAGGGAAAACGCAAATTCTACCCGCCAAATATTTATTGAAGATGAGGAAATTGATATCCTGCGCAATCAGGCCTATAAAGCAGTGGTTAATGAGCTTGATGCAGATACCGGTCATGCTGCTGCTCTTATGAATATGTATTTATTGTCCATTCATTTGGAACGTATCGGTGACAGGGCCTGTAATATTGCCGAAGAGGTGATTTATCTTGTTGAAGGCGATATTGTCAGAAATGAATAAGAGCAGGCTGGAGTATTTTTTTTTCAGCCGTATAAGGATTTCGCCACAGACACTCAACCCTTCATCAAAAAAACGATATGTTATTTTTTTATATTCCAGCATTATTGCTGATCTTGAGTTCACTTGCCTATTGGCAGGGGCGGGCAAAAGCCTTTGCTTTGAGTACGCAAAAAAGGGAAGGAAGTACTAGGCTCCACTCCAGGCCGACCTATTATGGACTCTTAGCTGCTTTTTGGTGTGGTATTCCAGGACTGCTGCTCTACCTGTCCTGGCTGGCAGCGTCTGATTGGATGTTGACCCGCTTTGTCTTGCAGAGCCTTCCAGAAGGGATGCAGAATCTCTCGCCAGATGAGTTAAACCTGCTCCTCAATGACCTGCATAATCTTATTTCAGGTCATCAGGCTGCTGGTAATATTGATCCGGCAATGCAGGCAGCAGCTGATTTTTATCTCCGCTTGCAGTCCATCAGCTCCATCGCCCTTGCTGTGGTTATTCTGGTGACGTCCATTATCGCCTTTGTGTTGATCTATCGCCGAATCCAACCCACCTTACGTGCCCGGAATCATGTGGAGCGCATTATCCGGTATCTGCTCATTGGTTGCTCAACCCTGGCTATCTTCTGCACAGTTGGTATTGTTCTTTCTGTCCTTTTTGAGTCCATTCGTTTTTTTCAGCATATTTCTGTGACAGACTTTCTTTTTGGCCTGAAGTGGAGTCCTCAGATGGCCATGAGGGCGGATCAGGCAGGGAGTTCCGGAAGTTTTGGGGCAGTACCAGTCATGGCAGGTACCTTTATGATTACCAGCATTGCCATGTTGGTGGCTGTGCCCATAGGTTTGCTGTCAGCCGTGTATTTATCAGAATATGCCGGGCCTGCCTTTCGGGGTGTTGTCAAACCGCTTCTGGAAATTTTGGCCGGGATCCCCACTGTTGTCTATGGTTTTTTTGCTGCCCTGGTTGTTGCTCCCTTTCTTCGCCAGGCCGGGACCTTTATCGGGCTTGATGTTTCTTCGGAAAGTGCTCTGGCTGCCGGATTGGTTATGGGAATCATGATTATTCCCTTTATTTCTTCCCTTTCTGATGATGTGATCAACGCTGTTCCCCAGGCCTTGCGCGATGGATCCTATGGTTTAGGAGCTACCAAGAATGAGACAGTGATCCAGGTTGTACTGCCTGCTGCCCTGCCGGGTATTGTGGGCGGGGTGCTGTTGGCCGTGTCCCGGGCCATTGGTGAGACCATGATCGTGGTTATGGCAGCTGGTCTTTCGGCAAATCTTACGGCTAATCCTCTGGAAGCAGTGACCACAGTGACGGTACAGATTGTGACCCTGTTGGTTGGTGATCAGGAGTTTGATAGCCCGAAGACTATGGCAGCCTTTGCTCTTGGTCTCCTGCTCTTTATCGTGACCTTGATTCTGAACGTTATTGCCTTACATATTGTTCGGAAATATCGCGAAGAGTATGAATGAGGGAGTATAAGAAGGGATGGCTGGGGTGATACGAAAGGAAGAGACAGAACAGCGAGTTCTGTCTCCCTTCAGATGCCTTTTGGTTCAGGATCGCCCCAGACCGGTTAAGCCAAGGCTGTTGTATCGCTCATTGGATCAAACGAAATTTCCATGGAGCGGACCGGGCAAACAGGCACACAAAGACCGCAGGCAGTGCATTTTTCTGGATCAAAAATGACTTCCATTCCAGGCCGCTGAATATATAAGGCTGCAACCGGGCAAATGCCAGTACAGGCTCCGCATTGATAGCATTTGTTTTCATCTCGATGAACTTTGCCAGCAAGGCGTTCTGCCTGTACACCAAGCGACTTCAGGTAGTCAAGGCTATCAGTGACTTTTTCTTTTTGTCCCTTGAGTTCCACCACCATGATACCGTCCCGTTGGGGGCGGATATCTGCTTTCAGGATGTTAAATTCGACTTCATAACGTTGAATCAGATGATAGATAACGGGCTGGCTTGAGGTCTCTTTGGGATAACGGAGAAAATATATTTTGGTCATTGTACCGTAGCATGTTGAAGGTTCAGGAGTTTTTACTGTACTCCAGATAGGTTAAATCAGCTTTTCAACAGACCTAAGAGTTCTTGTAAGAGCTTTTCTGGCTCCGCCTCAGTATCAATATATGTGATCTGCTGAGGAGTGAGTTCATCAGGCTGCTCAAATTTTTCCCGTTGCTGGACAAAGATTTCCCACCGTCCGTCTGAAACAGCAGTGGGATCCTGGCCCCGCAGAGTAAGACGACGCTGGGTTTCCTTTTCAGAACAGGAGCAAAGAAAGAAGCGTATCTTGGCTTGAAGGGAAGCAGCCCACTCACTGACCTTATGCCGCTCCGTTTTCGTACTGTAGGAACCGTCTAGAACAACACCTAGCGCCCCCTTACTAAGATCCTGAGCTGCTCTGTTTAACATGGTTTGATAGGTTTTTTTCGTGAACTCAGGAGTGTATATCCCCTGCCCCATGCCATCAGATCGGCGTTCATTGCCAGCTATCCCTGCCAGTTCTTTGCGGACTCTGTCCGTATTATAATAGGGAAGGTTTTGCTTTTCGGCAAAGAGTTCAGCCAGGGTTGATTTTCCCGAGGCAATCAGACCAAAAAAGATGTAGAGGGTAGGCTGCTCTGTTTTTTGTTTATCCGTCATCACGCTAAAGTATTTTTTATTCCTCCCTCCTCAAAGGAAGGGGGAGGGATGCGAGTTATATGAACGTACCGGGTGAATCCTGGAGTCGCCCAGCATTCAGCTTGTATGTTTTTGTCCCTTCCCTAATGAATTAAGGAATTTAATAGAAATATTCTATCCATTATTGTGAGTGCCGTAAGGGCACGGCGCGCCGTGCCCTTACAATGCATTACCTGAAAAAGCAAGGGATGCAAATTATGCTGTATAGCTCTCGGCCAAAGCAAAGTATTTGGCAGCCGCTTCCAGGCAGCTTTTTTTCACTGCCTCATCCACAGCCGGGTCAGCAGCTGTAAACAGGCCAATTTTTCCCCGGACATAAGCGCGATAGCATTTATAAAAATTCAGCATTTCTTTGAGAGTGGTATCACCAGCCTGCCGGCAGAATTGATCAATGCAGTAGTTGGACAGGTCTTGCAGCCCGTGTAAATCCAGATCCATTGCTAAGAATCCGATATCGCTGGCTATGTCGCAGTAGCGGAAGCGGCGATTGAATTCGATGCAATCGTAGATATAGACCTGGTCAGCAAGACAGATATTTGCCGAGTACAGGTCACCGTGGCAGTCGCGGATATTGCCGCCTTTAATGCGCTGGTTAAAGAGTTTTTCTTGCTTGAGGAATTCTTTGGACCAGGAAGATATTTTATCAAATTGTTCCTGACTGAGAGCGCTGTTTGTATCATTACTGATAAAGTCCTTGGTTTGGTCAAAATTTTCCAGCACATTGACAGCAACAGATTCAGCCGTGCCATATCCGTCTATTTCATCGGTGCGGTCAGCCTTCTGGTAAAAAGGTATGAGTTTGGCAACAATGGCATCAATATGAGCGAGGTCGAGCTGACCAGCCTGAATCAGGTTGCCCATCATTTTGTCTTCCGGCATTCTGGCCATTTTTACTGCGTATTCAATGATGTCGCCGCTTCCATTCAGGCTATATTTATCACCTTCCTGGGTCACGGTGACCAGATCAAGGTAGATCTCAGGACAAAGGCGTCGATTGAGCTGGAGTTCCTGTTGGCAGCATTGTTGCCTTTTTTCCAGGGTGGAAAAATCAAGAAAGCCAAAATCTACAGGTTTTTTGAACTTGTAGACATGATCGCCTGTAAGCAGAACAAAGGAGATATGGGTTTGCACCAGTTGGACAGAGTCTTTGGGGCAGGTTGCCTGTTCTGTTGCCAGCAGGGCGGATATAAATTCGGGAAGATTATCGTTTGCCATTGGTATGTCTTTTAGGATAAATTTTTGCGTTTAAAGTTGAGTTGAAACTTGAGTGTAAAGTTTTTGGGTGAAAAATACAAGAGTGGTTATTTATCTGGAAACCAACGGTTCAGGGTTATTACCAGCTCTTCCTGGTTCAGGGGTTTGGTGAGATAATCATCCATGCCAGCGGTAAAGCATTTTTCTTTATCACCGCTCATGGCGTTAGCAGTCATGGAGATAACCAAACGATGTTTGCCGTGCAGTCTCAGTCTGAGATTGCTGATCAGGTTGTTATCCATTTTATCAGCAATATGAGGGTCAATTTCTTTGCCTTCTTCGCAGGCCCGGATAATTCGGGTAAATTGATAGCCGTCCAGTTTGGGCATTTGCACATCTGTCAGGATGAGATCAAATTGATCTTCCAGAATAATGTGTAAGGCTTCAATACCGTCAACAGCCTCAACAACTTCATGTTTGAATTTTTCCAGCACAACCCGAATCAAAAAGCGATTTGCCGCATTATCTTCCACCAGCAAGACCCGAACAGGGCGAATGTTCATTATTTCAGAGCTGCTCTTTTTCTGGCGTGTTATTTTTTCCTGAGAGCTTGTGGCAAACATTGCGGTGAACGAAAAAGTGCTGCCTTTGCCGTACTCGCTCTCCACATTGATTGTACCGTCCATGAGTTCACAGAGCTGACGGCAGATGGCAAGGCCAAGGCCGGTACCGCCGAATTTTCTTGAAACAGAGCTGTCTGCCTGGGAAA
Source organism: Desulfobulbaceae bacterium (assembly GCA_011389815.1). GTDB lineage: Bacteria > Desulfobacterota > Desulfobulbia > Desulfobulbales > Desulfobulbaceae > Electrothrix. The sequence continues at coordinate 24,926 of JAABTP010000023.1, forward strand.
AAGCACTGAAGATCGAATGTATTTTTTCCTTTTTAATGCCAGCTCCCTGGTCAGTGACTGCCACACGCAGGGTGATTGTTTCAAGGCCAGCATGCACTAAGGTCACATTGATACGAATGGTCCCTTTTTCAGAAAATTTTATTGCATTACTGAGCAGATTGAGGATGATCTGGCGAAAACGCAGACTATCACCAGCAACAGCAACAGGAACATCAGGGGCGATTTCCAGGGTAATCCCAAGCCCTTTTTCTTTTGAAAGAATGGAAACCGTTCGCATGGCTGCTTCAATAGTCTCTGCAAGAACAAAGGGATGTTCATCCAGTTCCATTTGTCCGGCTTCAATCTTGGAAAAATCAAGAATATCATTGATCAAAGCCAAGAGTGAATCAGCTGACAGTTTAACGGTTTCCAGGTAACTCTTTTGCTGCGGGTCAGAGGCTTTTTCCAGGGCAAGATCAGTCATTCCCATGATCGCACTCATTGGTGTCCTGATCTCATGGCTCATATTGGCGAGAAAGACTGATTTTGATTGGGAGGCAGCTTCTGCTTTCAGACGAGCTGTTTGTAATTGCTGTCGCATCTGGAGCAGCTCAAGCTGAGTATTGATCCTGGCCCGCACAACCTCCAGTTTAAAGGGTTTGGTGATAAAGTCAACAGCTCCGGCATCAAGCCCTTGCAGCTCATCGCTCTCCTTATCCAGCGCACTGAGGAAAATAACCGGAATATTTCTTGTTTGATCATTTTCCTTGAGACGGCGGCAGACTTCATAGCCATTAATTCCAGGCATCATGATATCCAGAAGGATGAGGTCTGGTTTTGGTTTTTGAACAGCAAGTTCCAGACCCTGCACACCACTTGTTGCAACCTTTATTTTATATTCAGAGGACATAGCTTCCCCGAGGAGCATCAGGTTGTCGACTATATCGTCAATAATAAGAAGGGTGTGTTGTTCATTCATGTAGAGAATCAGGCACAGGCCGCACTGCTTGTTTTCCGTAGCTCTGGGTCTATTATCCCGCTTCCAGAGGCAGGATGGGTTTTGGTGGCAAAAGTGTCTTGGTTGTAAAAAAGAGCATCTGTTGCACTTTTTACCTCATAAGGTATGCTGCATCTTATAATACTCTACTATAATGTTGGCACCAGTGCAACGGATGGAAAGAGCAGGCTGATGTTTTTCGTATCTTGTTTGCAATAAGGAAGAAAAGAGGAGATGGAGACTTACCTGTTTTTAAGGTTTGCGGCCTTGAGCAGGGCAAGCTCCGGGGCATCAGCAGGCAGTTGTGTATTTTCTTTTTTTTCCGCCAGCTCGGAAAGGATGCGGTTGGCAAGCATTTTGCCCAACTGAACCCCCTCCTGGTCAAACGAATTAATATTCCAGCAAAAACCCTGCATAGTAATTTTATGTTCATAGAGAGCCAGCAAAGCCCCCATGCTGTACGGGGTCAGCTGGTCGGCAATGAGCAGGGAGTTGGGACGGTTTCCTGAAAAAGATTTGTTGGGGTTTGCAGCTGGTCTGCCTGCGGCCAGGGCTAAGGACTGTGCAAGCATATTGGCCAGTAATTTTTGTTGTGAGGTTGAGTTGTTGACTACAATATCCTGCTGATATTGAGAGGAACGAAAGCCGATAAACTCAGCAGGCACAATTTCAGTCCCCTGATGGAGCAATTGATAAAAGGCGTGCTGACCATTGGTACCAGGTTCTCCCCAGACAATGGGGCCGGTTTTCCAGGAGACTGGTTTACCTGATCTGCTGACCTGTTTACCATTGCTTTCCATATCGCATTGCTGGAGATGAGCAGGGAAACGGAGCAGGGCCTGACTATAGGGAAGGATGGCAAGGGTATTATAACCCAGGAAGTTTCGGTTCCAAATGCCCAACAGGGCCATCAACAAGGGAAGGTTTTGTGTGATATCCTCTTGCTCTCCTGCAAGGTCAGCAGCATTGCCTCCTCGTAAGAGTTCCAGGAAGTTTTCATAGCCCAGAGCAAAGGCCAGGGTCACTCCACCAACCATAGAAGTGGCAGAGTAGCGTCCCCCGATATAATCGTACATATGGAATGCAGCCAGGTATTGGTCTGGATCATCCATGGGACTGCCTTGACCTGTGACAGCAATCATATGTCGGGCAGGATTAAGTCCGGCAGCAGTCAGGGCAGAGCGCACCAGTTGTTCGTTGGTCAGGGTCTCCAGGGTAGTTCCGCTCTTGGAAACCACATTGACCAGGGTTCTGGAAAGGTCAATTCCTGAGAGGACATCAGCAGCATCGTCAGGGTCAACATTGGCAATAAAACAGGCCTGACGTCCGTGTTGGCAGTACGGTTTCAAAGCCTGATAAAGGGCACGGGGGCCAAGATCTGAGCCGCCGATTCCCACCTGTACCATTGTGGTAAAAGACTGGCCCTGGTGATTGGTAATTATCCCTTTGTCGAGATCAGTCAGGAATTTTTGCAGACGAGCAAGCTGTGTTTTGGCCTCAGCAGTTGCCTGGGAAGCACATGGGGTCTGGGTAAAAATATCCCGACAGGCAGTATGGAGGGCCGGGCGATCTTCACTCTCATGACCGATAATCTTGTTCATGATGGCCCCGGATTTCATGGCCTTGAACTGTTCAACCAGGCAGGCTTCATCAGCGAGTTCCTGTAAGGTCTGCATAACCTTTTTGTCGACTCGCTGGGTACTGTAGAGAAAGTCAAAGCCACAGGCAGAGGTGCGATAGGAGGCTATGCGTTCAGGAGGAAGGCTGGTTGGGTCAGTAAGAGAATACGGGGTCTGAGCCAGTTGTTCCAGTTTTTGCACGGCCTTCATCTTGCCAAAATCTTTAAAAAGATCCATTCCTGTCCTCCTGATTTTTTTTCAATTTGGAGCCTGGGCTACAAGTTTTCATATCCTTTTTTACATTTCCAGAAGCAATAGGCCTTGGGAGTAGAGGTAACCCATTGAAACCAAAGAGCCAATAATTCCCAGCCAGACATCGTCCCAACTCCAGAGTTTTTTACTCCACAGGTCAAGTCCTTCTTTGACAATGGTTACGGTGATTCCAGAGGCATAGAAGGGTGGCCAATACACACCCAGCAGGGTTAAGATAAAGCCCCAGAAAAAATGGAGTTGCAAATCCCATCGAAAAATCCGCATGACCACGACAGCAGCACGCTGATACCATTGGAGTAGGTTCATTATCGTATAAAATCCTTTTTTATTGCGTTGCTCTTGTTTTCATGTCCTGAATCACAGCAGCATAATCATCCTGACTATAGACGGCAGATCCAGCAACAAAGATATTTGCCCCGGCTTCAGCCATTGCTCCGATGGTCTTGGGACTGATCCCACCGTCAATTTCTATGCCTGCATCCGGATTGACCTTGTCCAGCATAGCCCGCAGAGTACGGCATTTTTTCAAGGTGGATTCAATAAATCCCTGGCCGCCAAAGCCTGGATTGACACTCATCAACATCACCAGGTCCAGCTCTTCAAGGACATAATCCAGGGTGGATAATGAGGTTGCCGGGTTGAGGACAGCACCGGCTTTTTTCCCCAGGCTGCGAATGAAATTCAAGGTGCGGTGGAGATGGGTACAGGCTTCCACATGCACGGTGATCCAGTCTGCACCGGCATCGGCAAAGTCTTTGATATAGCGATCCGGGTCAGTAATCATGAGGTGGACATCCAGGGTCAGATCTGTGACCTGGCGTGCTGCGTCGACCACTAAAGGCCCGATGGTGATATTGGGGACAAAATGACCATCCATCACGTCAATATGAATGACTTCGGCACCAGCTTTTTCAACGGCCCGGATTTCATCACCGAGTTTGGAAAAGTCAGCTGAGAGGATGGAAGGGGCTATCATAAGATTCTTCATTTGGGTGAACCTTGTGGCACATGACCAATAATATTTTTCAGCGTCAAACATGGACGATTATATGTGAATTATCCGCTTATAGTAACAGAATATATCAAATGTGTCTATGTTCGTTGTTCACAGTGTGCTTAAAAATGTGGTTTCCTGTGCTCCCTCTCAAGCTGAAATGTCATGGGGTAGAGTATGAATTATAAATCAGTTCTTCTGTCGCAAAACCAAGTTTTTGGGCCTGGGCAACAAAACGATCCAGTAGTTTTTGGTCTACGGTTGGTGTGCGTGCCAGTAACCAGAGGTAGGAAGTGTCTGGGCCAGAAACAAAGGCGTATTGATAATTTTCCCTGTCCAGCTCAAAAATTACATAGGAACCATAAAAAGGGCCAAAAAAGGAAACCTTGAGATACCCTGTGTTCGGTTCCTCAACAAAAAAGGCCTTGCCGGTAGCTTTTTTCCATTTGTTTTCTGCGGTCAGGAAACCACGGTTGGTCACTGAGACCCCACCGTCTTCCCGTAAAGAGTACTCTGCAATGACCTGTTCCATGCCTCGCTCAAAGGAGTGATCAAGGCGAGCAATTTCATACCATGTGCCCAGGTACCTGTTGATCTCAAAATTTTTGACCGGTCTAACCGATGCGGGCATTCCAAGACAGCCGCCCAGGCATAATGTTGTAGCAAAAAGGAAGAATTTTTTAGCCCTGAAAGGTAGTTTCATTCTGTCTAATCTCCTGTTTATGGAAAGAAGTTGTTGAGTTAGATTTTTTGTACGAATAATCAGTTAAATAGTTGCGGTGTTAGAGTTCTGTTTTTTTGTTGGCGCAGAGGGAAAAAAGTTGACAAAAATTCAAAAATGATTATATATATAATATATAGATTTAATACTGATCCAGTATCTGAAAATACCACTACGGGGGACGAATATGCAACAATCAGTAGCAATCCTTTTTTTCATCTCCTTTCTTCTTCTTGCCAATTCCGTTTATGCCACAGGTGTGTGTCTCAAGGGGTATGGAGAGACCCCTGATGAAGCATTTAAAGTAGGGGCGAATCTTTTAAAAAAGAAGGCTGACGAGTTGGGAAATGAGTCGCTTTTGGAAAAACTTCAGATCCGCATTTTGCCTGAAAAGAAAAAAGACCTTTATACAGTATTGGTTTATTCTATGGATACGCAAACCTCTTGTGATCTTCCACAGAAGCCTCAACCAGCAAAGGCAGATCAAGCGAACTGTACAAAGAATATCTGCACCATCTGATCAATGAGCATTCCATGTCCTTGGCAACGTCACCTCAGATATCTTCCTTCAGATTCAGGTTTTGCTTTGTAAAAACTCCTATGAGGAGAAACCGCCCTTTTTTAGAGGATCAATCTCTATTTGGTAGCGATTGATCCTTCTTTTCTTCACCTTACTCTACACAATCAGTCCGGTTTTCACACAGTTTTTTGATCTTTTTTTGTAACCCCATGCTCTCAGCGGCTTTGTTCTGTTTGAAGTTGAAGGGAATCTCTGTTATACATCTGTATGTGTTATGCGGGGCAAGTCTTTTCCTGACTTAGGGGAGTGATCGAGATCCCATCGTTTTAACAAAGAGCAGAAAATTTGTGGAGAAATTCATGCATATTTTAGTTACCGGCGGGGCCGGATATATCGGCAGTCACACCTGTCTGGAGTTACTGGAAAGCGGTTATGAAGTCACTGTTCTTGATAATCTCTGCAATGCGAGCCGGGAGGGGTTACGGCGGGTGGAAAAGCTCACCGGGAAAACCCTTAATTTTTTTCAGGTTGATTTGCTGGATGCTGATGCCCTGGATATGGTGTTTCGGCAGAATGCTGATGCAACAGCAGTGATCCATTTTGCCGGACTCAAGGCTGTGGGCGAGTCTGTGGAAAAGCCTCTGCTATATTATCAGAATAATCTGACGGGCACGATGAATCTGTGTCAAAGTATGCAACAGCACGGGATCAGGAATATGGTCTTTAGTTCGTCAGCCACGGTGTACGGCGACCCTGCTTCGGTTCCGATTACTGAGGATTTCCCTCTGCTGGCCTGCACCAATCCCTATGGGCGAACCAAAGCCATGATTGAGGATATCCTGCGTGATCTCCATGTTGCGGATGAGGAATGGAATATCAGTCTACTCCGCTATTTTAATCCTGTGGGTGCCCATGCAAGCGGGGAGATCGGTGAAGATCCCAATGGTCTTCCCAACAATCTGATGCCTTATATCTCTCAGGTTGCAGTGGGAAAACTGGACCAACTTTCTGTCTTTGGCGATGATTATCCCACCCCGGACGGGACTGGCGTCCGCGATTATATTCATGTGGTTGATCTTGCCAAGGGCCATCTCTGCGCCTTGGAGAAATTGACAGAAAATCCAGGTGTGGTTACCTATAATCTGGGCACCGGCCAAGGGTATTCTGTATTGGAGATGATCAGGGCCTTTGAAAAGGCTTCTGGAAAAAAGGTACCTTATACTATAACGCCACGTCGACACGGGGATATCGCCCAATGTTATGCCGACCCCTCCTTTGCGGCCCAGGAGCTGGGCTGGAAGGCGGAAAAAGGTCTTGATGCCATGTGTGCTGATGCCTGGAACTGGCAGTCCAAGAATCCTCATGGGTATGCCGGGTAATTTATCAATCTCTTATCAGGGAGCAAAAAGAAAAAATGTCTTTTAAAGACGACGAATCCTGCGGATGCGAAGGGCATGCGCCGCCAGTCAACCTGGAGGTTGATCCTATCCCTTCCATTGTTAATCAGCTGACAGAGGGCTTTATCTCAAAAAGATGGTCCAGTCATATTGAGCCGGTTCCCATCCCCACCAAAAAAGAGGTGGTTGATCTGGTGCTCCAGGCCCAGCGGGTCATGTTTCCTGGTTATTTCAGCTCCACCATGCTCAATCCTTCCGGCCTGGAATATCATCTTGGTCATAACATGACGATTCTTTACAGGAATTTAATCCGGCAACTCAGTTCAGCCATTCGCCATGACTGCTTTCGCCATAATCAGCCCTGTTCCGATTGTAATGCACGGAGCCATGAATTGGCAGGGCGATTTATCCGAGAGCTACCAAAGATCAGGGAGACCCTGGAAATGGATATTCAGGCGACTCTGGACGGCGATCCGGCAGCTCGTAATGCGGATGAGGTGATTTTTAGTTATCCTGGATTTTTTGCCGTGTTTGTTTATCGCCTGGCTCATATCCTGTTTACTCTGGACATCCCTATTTTACCAAGAATTCTCAGTGAATATGCTTACCATCGTACCGCCATTGATATCCATCCTGGTGCAGATATTGGCGAGTCTTTTTTTATTGATCATGGCGCAGGCGTGGTGGTTGGAGAGACCTGTGTTATCGGCAATCGGGTGCGTTTATACCAGGGCGTGACCCTTGGGGCCTTGTCTCTCCCTAAAGGAGCAGGAAAGAAGCTGCGTGATACCAAACGTCATCCAACCATTGAGGATGATGTGATTGTTTATGCAAGTGCCATTATTCTTGGCGGTGATACCGTGGTCGGGGCCCGCTCCATAGTGGGCGGTAATGTCTGGCTGACCAAGAGTATTGGCCCGGATACCAAGGTCTTAGTGAAGCAGCCCGAGCTTGTGTATGGAGGAAAGGATGAGTAATATTCTGAATTCGATGAGGAAGAGCACTATTGAAGACGTTTGACAGTACAGAACCAAGAGAGCGGAAAAGGTATAGCCGACCATATATGATTGCATGGTTGCTTGTTTTTTTTGCTTTAAGTTTGGACAATGATTGCCGGGCCATGGGCAATCTTTTTGGAGAAGAAATCACCTGGAAAGGGTATAAGGAAGGATTAGCCCAGGCTGCGAGAGAAGGGAAGTCTGCCATTATTATCTTTTACTCCGAATCCTGCACTGCCTGTAAGAAATATAAAAGGGTGTTTCAGGACAGCAGTATTGTAGAAGCCTCAAAATCCTTTGTCATGATCCGTGTGAACACCCGGCAGTATCCCCGGCTGAGTGCCAAATATCAGTTTGACGGCAAGTATGTACCCAGAACCTTAGCGCTCTTTCCTGACGGCAAAATAATGCATCATCTCTACCCTTCCAAACGATATAAGTATTTTGTCGGACTTGAGCCGGATAACCTGTTGCGCCTGATGAAAAAGGCCCAGGAGGAGATAGGACGTTAGTCCTGCTTGCCTTTATGAGTCAACAAAGAGAGCTATTCCCTGTACCGCGAAAAAAAGAAGTCTACCTGATTGACGGCAGTGCCTATATATACCGGGCCTATCATGCCATCAGACCCCTGACCAACAGCAACGGTCTGCCCACCCATGCTGTCTATGGTTTCACCACAATCCTGCGCCGTCTTTTGCGGGAAAAAGAGCCGGAACACCTTGCTGTGGCCTTTGATACCAGGGGACCGGTTTTTCGTCATACGATTTCAGCGGAGTATAAGGCCAATCGCCCGCCCATGCCCGAGGATTTGGTGCCCCAGATTCCCTATATCCATAAGATCGTGGATGCCTATAATCTGTTGAGCATGTCGGCAGATAATCTGGAGGCAGATGATCTGATCGCCTCAGCAGCCCAGCTGTTGGTGGAACAGGGCTGCAAGGTGGTGATCGTTTCCGGGGATAAGGATCTCTTACAGCTTGTCTCTGAGGACATCACCATGTGGGATCCCATGCATGATCGACTCATGGATGCGGCTGCGGTGGAAGAGAAATACGGTCTCGGCCCGAAACAGTTGCTGGATTATTTTGCCTTGGTCGGTGATTCGTCAGACAATATCTCCGGCGTCCCAGGAGTTGGGCCCAAGACCGCCCAGAAACTGCTTGCGGAATATACGACCTTGGAGGGGCTGTATGAGCAGATCGACGGCCTAAAAAAATCCAAGATGAAAGAACGGCTTATTGCCCATAAGAAGGACGCCTTTCTTTCCCGTGATCTGGTGCGCTTAGAGGAAAAGGCCGAGGTGGCAGCGGATCTCCAGGCCTATCAGGTCGTTGAAGCTGACCCGGATACCCTGCGGGACCTGCTCACCGAGCTGGAGTTTTTCACCCTGCTCAAGTCTGAGGTGCCTGCGGCCAAGGTGGCCACAGAGGGATTTGTCCTGGTTCGGCAAAGGGAGGAGCTGGAGCAGCTTGTAGAACTGCTTGGGAAACAGCTGCAAGGGGCTGGGCAGCTGGTGCTGGATACGGAAACCACTTCCCTTGATCCCTTGCAAGCGGAATTGGTCGGGGTATCACTTTGCACAGAGACAAAACAGGCTTGGTATCTGGCCTGCGGTCATCGGGATAGTGAGGGGGAACTGTTGCCGGACCAGCTGACAGTGCAGGATATTGTTGATCTCCTCGGTCCCTTGCTCACCGATCCTGACCTTGCCAAAATCGGTCATAACCTCAAATACGATTACGCCATTCTGGCTGCCCTGCAGAACGGTGGGATTCGTTTAGCTGGCCCCTTGTATGATACTATGCTCGGGGCCTGGTTGCTTGAGCCTGGTCGGCGATCTTATAAACTGGATGATCTGTGCCAGGAAATCGATCTGAAACTCACGCCTTTCAGCGAAGTGGTAGATGGAGATAAATCCTCAGATGCCTTTTGCCGGGTTGCTCCCGATATTGCCAAAAATTACAGTTGCGAGGATGTCTTTGGCAGTCTGCGTCTCTTTGAAGAACAACGGCCTGAGCTGGAAAAACAGGAATTGTGGACACTCTTCAGTGAGGTGGAAGGGGCCTTAATTCCGGTGTTGGCCGCAATGGAAGAGACCGGGATACTGCTGGATAAAGAGGTGCTGCAAGGCCTGACCAAGGAATTTGGTGCCCGGATGGATGAGCTGGAGCAGGAGATCTATGCCTTGGCTGGACATGCCTTTAATATCAATTCGTCGCAACAGCTGGCAGAGGTACTCTTTGATGAGCTGGGCCTGCCCAAGGGCCGCAAGACCAAGACAGGCTATTCCACGGATGTGAAGGTGCTGGAAAAGCTCTCCCATAAACATGAACTGCCGGCCCGGATTCTTCGCTTCCGTAATCTGGCGAAACTGAAGTCCACTTATGTGGATAAATTGCAGACCCATATCAGCCCGGTGACCGGGCGGGTTCATTCTTCCTTTAACCAATGGGGCACGGCCACGGGTCGTCTCAGCTCCAGTAATCCTAATTTGCAGAATATTCCTATTCGTACTGAGGAAGGTCGCCGGATTCGTTCTGCCTTTATTGCGCCGCCGGGTAGTCTGCTGCTGTCAGCGGATTACTCCCAGATTGATCTGCGGGTTTTGGCCCATTACAGCCAGGATCAGGCTTTATTGGAGGCTTTCAGAGGGCAAGGGGATATCCATAGTCAGACCGCAGCTGAGATCTTTCAGGTAGCTCCGCAGCTGCTCACCGGAGAGATGCGGCGGGTGGCGAAGAGTATCAACTTCGGCATTGTCTACGGCATGTCCGCCTTTGGCTTGTCAGCACAGCTCGGGATCAGCCGTAAGGATGCCCAGACCTTTATTGACCGTTATTTTGTCCATTACCCGGGGATTCAGCAATTTATGGATGATATTATGGATCAGGCACGGGCGGACGGCTATGTTACTACCTTGCTGGGGCGACGGCGGCAGCTTCCGGAGATCAATGTGAGCAATCGGAATCGTCGTCAGTTTGCCGAGCGGATGGCTATTAATACGCCTATTCAGGGGACAGCCTCGGATATCATCAAGCTGGCTATGATCAAGGTGCATGAGGAGTTGCTTACACAAAAGGCCCAGGCCAAATTGCTGCTTCAGATCCATGATGAGTTAGTGCTGGAAGTGCCAGAGGATGAACAGGAGTCTGTTGCTGCTATGGTGAAGGCGACGATGGAGTCAGTCATGAAGCTGGATGTTCCGCTCAAGGTGAATACTGAGGTTGGGCCGAGTTTGGATAAGGGGGAGTGAGGTCATTCAGAAGTGAATCCTTGGATAAATTTTGTGCAAACGCAGGTGGAAAATCGGGGGCAAGCCCCGATTCAGGTCTGGTACAGCAACCAAATCTCAGCAAACCAAAATCATCCTCTGCTCACTGCTCTGCTTCCTCCTTTTTCCCCGCCCCAGAGATAGCCTCCTTGTACTCTGGTGTATCAACATGGCATTTGGTGCAGTCTGCTTTGAGATCAAAAGCCAAGGTTCCGTTATGGCAGGCTCCGCAGTATTTACCGTCATACATGGCTTCCATGGTAAAATCAGCCTGTTCACCGGTGCTGCCCGTCTTCATGTCAAAGAGCTTCATATGACACTCGTTGCAGGCCAGGCCGAGTTCCTTATTGTGTAAGGCGTGATCAAAAAGGACTTTGACCGTTTTTTTAAGGAGAATAGTATTCGGGGGATTGACGTCATTACCATGACAGCGTTTACATTTGGCTTCATCCTGAATGCTGAAGGCTCCAGTTCCGTTATGGCAGGCACCGCAGTATTTTCCCTCCCGGAATGAGATCTTATTGAAATCACCACTGGCCTTGGCACGACTGGCTGACATCTCAAAAATTTTATTATGGCAGTCAGTACATTGCAGGCCTGCGCTGGTCACATGGGCCTTATGGCTGAATAACCCGATTGCATAATCAGGGAAAGCATCAGTCTGCTTTGTTGGACTCTCGTTCGCTACAGCTTCCTGATGGCTACTTATTCCAGTAATGACAAAGAGAGTGTTGATAGAACTCAGCAGGGTGAGAGCCATTATTACTTTGTTGAATTTCATTCTTATTTCCTCCAACCTGTTCGTTGATGATGAAAAAAACGGACTCGTTTTCTCGAGCCTCCTGATCCGATGAAAGCGCAGCCTGTTACCAGCAAACTGAGTACAGCGGCTAAGAGCATGACGAATTTTCGTGATTCCATGAGATCCTCCTCTTGTATTAAGGTGATAGGGTAATCGTATTTTTTATGCACTTGGGCGGTATTCAAAAATCTTTCCCTTGAGTTCCTGACCAGCCTCCAGAGTTACATAAGGGCAAGGGGAACTGTACCAACTGTTGACCTGAAAAGCTCCAGGATTAATGATCAGCTTGCCTGCAACGTGCTTGCAGACCGGATCATGGGTGTGGCCGTAGATCACGCAATCCGCATCAGGGAAGACATCCCATATTCTGGATTCAATGGTATCTGCATATCTGCCCAGGGTGTAGCCATGAAGCAGGCCAATGGTAAAATTTCCCAGCTGAAAGCTTCGCTCTCTGGGCAGAGCAGTATGGCTTGTTTTGCCGCAACAGTTGCCGTGAACCGCATAGACGGTTTTATCTGAAAAGATATCCAGTACCGAGATATCAGTCAGGTCACCAGCGTGGATAATTACCTGGCAGTCGGCAAAACATTGCCGGACAGCATCAAGATATTCTCTGCTTGGTCGGTTCAAGTGGGTATCTGAAAGTATTCCTGCTGTGATTGTTTTTGTCATAGTTTTTCTTTCAGTTTATTCAAAAATATTCGCCTGCTGGGCCAAGCCGCCTGGTACCTTCCTCTCAAAATGTTCATACACCGCTGCGGTGGCCATGCGTCCGCGCGGGGTGCGCATGAGAAAGCCTGATTGGATGAGGAAGGGTTCGTAGACATCCTCCAGGGTGGTCTTTTCCTCACAGACCGCAGTAGCCAAGGTATCCAGGCCAATGGGGCCGCCCTGAAACTTATCAATCAGGGTGAGGAGGATACGGCGATCCATATCATCCAGGCCAAAGCGATCCACAGCCAGCATGTCCAGGGCCTTATCTGCCACCTCCTCAGTGACCACGGTGTGCCCTCCAACCTCGGAGAAATCCCGAACCCGCCGGAGGAGCCGATTAGCTATCCTGGGCGTACCCCGTGAACGACGCCCCAATTCCAAGGCACCAGCAGCATCAATTGCAATACCAAGGACTCCGGCTGAACGCTGAACAATGGTGACCAGCTCTTCCGGGCTATAGAATTCCAGGCGTAAGAGGACGCCAAATCGATCACGAAGGGGAGGGGTGAGCAGGCCAGTTCGGGTGGTGGCTCCGACCAAGGTGAAGCGGGGCAGATCAATCTTGACCGAGCGGGCCCCTGGCCCCTGGCCGATGACCAGATCCAGCTGATAATCTTCCATGGCCGGATAAAGGATCTCCTCCACCGCATGGTTGAGGCGATGTATCTCGTCGATAAAGAGCACATCGCCTGCCTGGAGACTGGTCAGGATGGCAGCCAGATCCCCGGAACGTTCAATCACCGGTCCAGAGGTTGTCTTGATGCCCGCACCCATTTCATTGGCGATGATATAGGCCAGAGTGGTCTTGCCCAGACCGGGAAAACCGTGGAACAGGACATGATCCAAGGCTTCACCCCGCTGGCGAGCAGCCTGGATAAAAACCTTTAGGCTCTGCTTGACCTGTTCCTGCCCGATATACTCCTCCAGCCGTTGGGGACGCAGATTGAGATCCGGCAGAGCATCGTCAATCTGCTTTTCTCCCTCAACGATCCGCTTGCCGCTGAGATCTTCCTCGTAATTCATGCCGTATACCTTGTTTTTTCGTAGCAGTTATTGCGACAAACCATAGGATGCCAGAACTTTTTTCCATTCAGGACTTTCTATTTCTTTCAAGAGCGCAATATTAACCTGTTTCAGCAAACGGGAATTTCGTGGGGCACTGAAGCTATAATAATCCGTGCCAAACTTATTTTCATGGAGTTGAATCTTGCTGTCTAAGTCATTCTCCTGAATAAGATGTTTAAGAATGGGTTCATCATAAATAAAGGTCTTAACTTTTCCAAAAGCCAGGGCGGTTACTCCTTCTTCTGTGCTTTTAAAGGCTCTGAAGCCGACATTATGGTTATTTAAGAATACAGCACTGCTGCTTTTTTTGACGGTGCCCACAGAGATTTTTTTGAGATCCTCTACTGTCTCAATCTGTAAACCGATTTTCTTCACAGTCAGGGTTGCAGCTATATTTGCGGTGAAACTGGAAATAATAATAACAGCCGTAAACATCCAGATAACCCCGATTACCCGTCCCAACAGGGTACGAGGGGATTTGTCGCCATACCCGACGGTTGTCATAGTGACCGCAGACCACCAGATACCGTGGCCCAGGCCCTTGACTCCGGTTTCAAACTCTTCATTGTGCTTTTTTTCTGCCAGCCAAACCAAAAAACCAAAGATCATGATAACAATGAAGAGCAAGGCGACCACCTTAAGAAAGTCCGCAGAAAAGAAATTTTTTAAAAAGGCATAGGTGGAGTTTTCCTGATCCGTTGCCACTGCCAGGGCCAGACTGGCAACGTAAAAAGGCTGGCTGAAATCCATTTTTTCTTCCCGTTCACTGGTGACGGAAAAGGGGTTAATGGAAAGATCCACCTGGCCGTTTTCAGTAGCCTCTAAGAGTTCAATAAAATTATATTCTTTAAACTTATAGGATATGCCCAGCTGCTTGGCGATTCTCTCCCAGAGTTCAATGGATAAACCTGTGTAGCCACCAGCCTCTGTCTCCATAATAAAAGGGGGCGTGATTTTGACGCCAATTGTTAAAGAACTGGTTAACGGACTGTCCCCGGATTCATTTTGGGCCTGGGCAATGCTTGTTCCGAGGAAGATGAGGAGAAAGATCAGGATTTTTTTCATGGTATTGTGTTGCGGGTAAAAATTATGGGGCTGTCAGGTATTGTATCCCTGTTTTTTATGCGAGGCTCCGCAGGGCATTGCGGATAAGTTCATCCACCTTCATCTCAGCAGTGCCTTCCGGGTCTGCCTGTTGGACAGAGCGCAGGGCCTGCCAGGCCGTTTCCTGGGGATATCCGAGGTTCACCAGAGCTGAGACCGCATCCTGCATGGCAAAGCCTTCACTACGGGGGGGGATAGTCGCGGCACTTCCCTTGCTCGACATAGCTTGGGACTGTTCTAAGGCAAGCTCACCTACCTTGTCGGCCAGTTCCATGCAAAGACGTTGGGCCGTCTTTTTTCCGACCCCGGACAGGGAGGTCAGGCGGGACAGGTCTTTCAGGTTTACAGCAGTGCAGAGTTCTGCCGGATCAATACCTGACAGGATGGACAGAGCCAGCTTGGGACCAACCCCGGAAACCCCGTTGAGCAAAAGAAAGAGTTTTTTCTGCTCCATATCTGTGAAGCCGTATAGAGTAATGGCATCTTCCCTAACATTGGTATGGATGTGGAGAAATGCTTTTTCTCCTGTTGGTGGCAGCTTATCATAGGTTCTGCTGGAGAGGAGAACCTCGTAACCCACGCCTTGTACGTCAAGAATGACTGAGGTTGGGTCCTTATGTTGAAGAAGTCCAGAGAGTGTTGCTATCATCGTATGTTTCCTTAAAGGCCGGACAAGATATGACCAGTTTGTTCGTTTTTGTGGTCTGATTATAACGAGTACGGGCAATCCGGCAATGTATTTCCCCTGTCTGCCCATCTCTCTCGTGTCCTTGCCTTATCCTGATCAGCAGAGGAAAATTACAAAACCTCCTGATGATGCTTGTAAAAAGATGCCGATTTCTATAATAAGTTAAATAAAAGGAGCGGTATTTCCGCAGGTTCAAGTAATAAGAAAAATAACAAAAGAGTAATACAGGCCCCTGACAGCCTTTTTCTGCTAGCTGGTTAATCTTTTAATTTTACACCAGAAAAAAATGGACATTTGAGA
>JAABTP010000222.1 GCA_011389815.1 Desulfobulbaceae bacterium
TATGGCTATCATGAATAGGCAAATCGACAACCTTCGCCGGGAGCAGCAGCGCTCACTAGATGATCAAGGTAAAAAGTGGTTCATCACTTAAATGAGTACCTGTCGGCATGAAGATCATAGAGACGTAATGTGAAATACTCCATGTCTCTAAAACCATAAGCCTGGCGCTTCATCGTTTTGATCTTATTATTCAACCCCTCCAGAAGGCCATTTGAAATCTTGTGAGGATAGTAGTGTATAATTCCTAGAAAGTGATCGATTAAGGTTGAAGCCATTTCTCTCAACTGCTTCACATCCGATGTCATTGCATCAAGAATCCAATTGACTAAATGAGCTACCCCTTTTTTCAGAGTTTTCTGCTCCCAAAATAATCGTAGTTGCTCTTTCATGGTGTGAATCTCGTAGAGAGGCCCATTTGCCTCTAACAGAGTATCTAACCTTGAACGATCCTTTTCTTTGACACTGTCGTAGTTTCGCAACAGCAGGTAGCGGCTGCCTTTGATAAACTTTTTAGGTTCATCACGGAAACGCGTACCCGGCATGACAGTTTGCTGCTGTTGCCGTGCAATTATCAACGATCCCGATCCTCCCTGATTAAGTTTACAGGATCAAACTGCCTTAAGGTTTCAGGCAGAGATTTTTCCTCGATTTCCTGCAGCAAATCGGCACGGCGTGATTTGTTGGATATGGAGGTATTCAGACCTTTTGCCAGTATGTAAACCGCTTCTTGTGCCAGGCTGCGATTTTCTACCTGTGCTCTCTTTTGCAACAGGTGATAAATATTTTCGGGTAACTCCCGGACTTGTAATGATGGCATGATATCCTCTTTTTCTAGGCATGACTGACTGCATAATTAATCATCATGCAGTTTTCATCATAATGCAAAAGAGTATTGCCACTGCCAAATACCCAAACGATCAACCCCTTTTTTTCAAGCCGCCCACTTCCTTTGCAATTAACCAAAAAGACTATTCAGCCCAGTCCTCAACATTCAATTGATCAACCCGGCAGTATTCTTGTACGTTATGCGTAACAACAGTAAGCTTGTTTGCCATGGCAATGGATGCAATCTGTGTATCCCGTTCGCTAATCACCCTGCCTTCTCTTTCAAGTTGAGCCCGTATAACAGCGTATTCCCCAGCAGCTGCTTCATCAAAAGAGTACATACCCAGTACAGATATTATCTGGCGAATCTTCTCTCTTCTTTCTTCTTTTTTTACCGGAGATTTTTCTATTCCATACAATATTTCAGCCAGGGTAACGGTAGATAAAAACAGATCAGAAGGCGTATATGTCTTAATTCGCTTAATCAAGCTACAGTCACCGCGCATCCAGTAACTGACAATATTCGTATCAAGCAAATACATATAATCCTTTATTGATCCAGACTGAATTTTTTTGACGGCAGTGCTTCAGGAATTTTAAATTCCGGATCCACAGGAAAAGCATCCCAGAACCCCTCGGGCCAGCTACTATTCTCAAGCGGTTCGAGAATCACCTTGTTCCCCTTTTTAGATATTTTGACTTCATTTCCCTTGAATCGGAACGCTTTTGGTATCCGCACTGCTTGGGACCGTCCATTTTTAAATATCTTTGCAGTTAGTTCCATAACACAGCTCCATTTTTACATCATTGATACATATCAATATATACCTCTTGTCAAAAAATTCAACAAGGGGTTCAAAACCATCTTCTTTCATTTTGAGCAAAGCAGTGGTGGCTGCGACTTTTCTTTTTTCAAAGACGCCTACCAGATCGGCAAGGCAAAGGCGCTGTTTGGAAAAAACATCATTGTTACCGTCAATACTGACTGGTCAACAGAGGATATCGTCCAGGCATCATTGGATCGCTGGCGAGTTGAAAAAGCCTTCCGGAGTATATGGGGTCGTATATGGGTCGTATATGGGGTCGGGCTTAGAAGTTGACAAGTTGGCCAATTCGACTACATTGTCGACATGGTACGCAAACCTCGCATTCATCTCACCGGTGGACTCTACCACGTTATTCTCCGCGGTAACGGAGGCCAGCCGGTCTTTCTTACCGACGAGGATCGCTGCCGCTTCTACCTCCTGATACAGGAAGGGACTTGCCGTTTCGACTATTACGGTGGGGAAGAAGATCTTCGAGTTCTTGGCGACGATACCTTTATGGAAAAATGTCTGGCCGGGTCTAGTGGCAGACCTCTCAGGCTAACAATAAAAGATATCGTCTCGGCTGTGTGCCTGTCGTATAATCTTGACGAGAGCATGTTGAAAACCAGGACACAACAAAGGACTCTTTCCTAGGCCCGGGCCATGATTGGCTGGCTAGCCTATGAATCGGGTTGCGTCAACCTCTCCGAGGTCGGCCGGTATGTCAATCGCGATGTAGGGAGTATCAGTTCAGCCCTCCGTCGTATGTCGGAACGCTTGCAAGATCGGCCCGAACTAGCCGACCGCGCTAAGAGCCTGAAAACGTTGCTTGAAAAACAAACTTGATATCTTCGAAGCCTGACCCCGAGGTCGACAAAGTGTGACCCCGTCTCAAGACGCGGTGATCCCGACGGTTTCTTCAGGGCTGGTAGCCTCGAGGATATTTTCCAGATAG
>JAABTP010000223.1 GCA_011389815.1 Desulfobulbaceae bacterium
AATCCATCGCTAATCAAGTAGCCGTTCTTGGGCGAGTTAATACGCCAGAAGAGGTGCTTTAATGGCGATGGTATTGAAACGGACATACGATTCTGTGCTGACTGGAAAGATTATCGATCATTACACCGGCCTTATATCCGATGGACTGACCCGGATTCAGGGGGAATTGCATTAGGTGGTATCCGTTGAATTGCTGGCCCGAATGAGAAAAAAAGACAGATTGAAGGGGCAAGCTACCTCCTGACCAGCTTGCCCTGATTTCTCGCCGTCTTAATCACGTTTTTGTTGGCAGTGAAAAGCTGTATTCCGGGCACGGTGGCATAATCGCCGTCATCGGTGATTATATTCTGAATACCGGCCTCTGACATGGCCTCAAGCAGGAAAAGGTCATAGCCGTCCAGAGATTCGGTAGCCATTCGTTGCAAAGCCTTATCTGTCAAGTCCGCATTGACGGTTAGATCAAGCGATTTTGACATAGTTTCCACCTGTTCCCAGGCGGTTTGAATTTCCGCAACAACATTATTTCGTTCAGCCGGGAAGTTGTGGCGAAACTTTTTTGTATTAGTGGCGGGAGATGATCGTCTGAAAATATCTCTTTCAGTGCCTTCGATAATATGAGAGAGTTCGTTTAACGAAAGGCCGCAATGGTGCAGTTGGCTTTTGGCGGAAAGGGCTTTCCCGATATAGGCGGGATAATGCCTTGTCTGGTGGGGCTGTGCCGAGTTGCTGGCCTTGGTGTAGGTCAGCCAGTACCAGACATTGGTATCAACCAGAAAGGCATCTTCCTGTTTCGGATTATCCCGCCGTATATCAACAACATTCGCCTGGACAGTATAATTTACTGCCATTGCAGCTCCTTGCTCTGCTCAAGGAAAATGTCGTCAAGATTTTTCCTGAATTCCGGTTCGTTGTAATAGCGTTTGGAATTCTCAATAACCCGCCGCATAACGGCCTGACCGTTGGAATTCAGCCCGTGAAAGGCAAGGAGACGGTTCAGGTCATCCGGTGCTATATCCTTCAGCAGTTGGCCGATGGCGGCATTGAAGAAGGGAGAGGCAAAGATTTCCACCTGGTCAAAATCCAGTTCCACGGGGCGGCCTGCTGTCAACTCCGGGTGAATGGTTTTATAGACCTGCTGGCCGTCATCCAGAGTGATGCAGTTTGCCCCTATCATTTTATGTATTGATGTTTTCATGGGGCGTTCCCTCCTTAAAAATACGGGCCTTGAATCGGTTCATCAGAAAAATGATAAAAAGATTCATCACATTTCAGCGTGATGTTGGCAAGTGTTCCCTGAAAAAACGAAGCCCTGTTGTTGACGATATCGGAAGAGCCGTCAATTAGAGTATAACCATTATGGCTGAATATTTCCAGCTGAGGAAACAGTTTGTTGCGTGGATTACAGGAAGACCGTTGTTTCAGCATGATTATTCCGTATCCTGCTATATATATGTTGTCAATTGTTCTGAAAGGACATGCGGAATATTCAAGCCTTACTGTGCATCTTTTTTTCCCAAGATTCCATTATAAATGCTGCAATAGTATGTGCCGCATGAACAGCAAGCCTTGCATGTCTTGGCTCCAGGTTATAACGAGTTCTGCCTACACCATGTGCGCTACCTGCATGAGTGCGTAATGAACCTATCCCGTTAACAATGGAAATAATTCCGGTTAATATTTTTTGCAAATCTTGATCTTCAATTTTTTGAGGATCAAAACCCAAATCTTTTCTAACAATAATCCAAATTTTATCTAAGCTGAGTTTCTTGGGAAGCTCCAAATGATCATGATCTTCAATATATATCCTGCAAATAGATTCTAAAATTGTACAGGCAGCTAAAACGGCATCAGGGGGATTTGAGCTAATGTTCTTTAAGGCTCTCTCAAATTCAGAAGATATCGTTTTAACATCATGACGCTTAATGATTTCTTCCAGTGATTTTGAAGGCGAACTTGTGTTTACATTTTCAGATATAATTCCTCCTGTAATATAGGTAAGTCCATACTCGTGTAATTTTTTTTTGAGTTTACCCCTGTTTTCCATTCGTTGTTTAATATGAGCATCATCAGAGCAAGAATCAGGGGCTGGGTCAGTCTCCATGTATTCTTCTATAATTTTACCAAGAATTGATAGAGGATCGACATCGGGCGTATTGTTCACAATCCTTAGCCACTCAAGAGCCTTGGCATATTTGGTGCGGTCTGGCGGTTCTCCCGGTGCTCCAGCATACATAAAAAGACTGTCAAGAGTTGCATGTGTTTCTTCATCGGCGACAATTGTACTCAGAATTGCAATAACTGGAGCAGGTATGTTCTTTCGCATGATCATTTAAAGTCAGGAATTGATAGTTTTTTTTGGGGATAAAAAAACATACTGAATTAAGAATGTAAACAAAGGGTTTCCGTCAAGGGCAAAAATGCACAGGGGAAGGCCGCAAGAGTCGTATTGTTTAAAATCCTGACAACCGGGGCACCACACTCCACCCGGTGCCTTGAATGAGAGCTGTTAACCCAACTTTGCGATACCGAGAAAATAATCCTTTTGAAATCAGCATGTTAAGTGTTTTGGCAATTCGTTCTT
>JAABTP010000224.1 GCA_011389815.1 Desulfobulbaceae bacterium
CTTCCTTAGTGACAACACTGAATGAAGTCGCTGCATGTCAGCCATGACATCTTTTGCCGTACGCCGAATACCTTTACTGGCGAGTCGATTTT
The DNA here is from genome assembly GCA_011389815.1 of Desulfobulbaceae bacterium. Lineage (GTDB taxonomy): Bacteria > Desulfobacterota > Desulfobulbia > Desulfobulbales > Desulfobulbaceae > Electrothrix. The sequence goes on from JAABTP010000224.1 coordinate 93, forward strand.
CAAGTATTCGCAGATAGGTCATGGCAACGACGCAGGTGAAAAGATGTAGCCGGATCTTGCTATCGGTCCAGTGGCGAAATGGATGGGCACCCACTAAATCCTCATCATTGCTCAGGCGGAACTGGTCTTCCACCTGCCATCGATCCAGACTGGCTTGGACGATTTCCGCTGTTGTCCAATCCGTGTTGTCTGTGATAATGATGTTCTTCCCAAACATCGCTTGTTTCTGCTTCATTTTGTAGGGATCCTTTCTGAAACTCATGGAAAGGCCTTTTGCCGATTGATTGAAGCGCAACACAAAAAGGTCCGAGGCGACATGCAGTCTTTCACAGAGTCGCAGATATCGCTCCCTTACGGCATCGGCGTTGCGCCAATGAGGCCGCTCCTGCCGTACTTTGGTGCGCATCATAAGTAGTTCCTGGCGAATCGTGTCGAGTTTGCTCTCAAAGGTGTACTGTTTCTTGCGGGCCGTTCGAGGGTTATAGGTTACGACAACCGCCCGTTCTTTTCCCCAATATTCACCTTTGGTGCGATACGCCCTCAGGCAGTCCTCGCGACGATCATCCTGCATCAATCGTTCGTTCTTGGCCAGGTCGACAATGTCGAACCGGTCGAGTGGCGTGGCGGCAAGGTCCTGGGAAAAGTACGTCGAATAGGTGGTGATAAAGTGAATCCTGGGATGCTCGTCTATCCAGGAAAAATTACCTTCCGCATTCATGCCCTTGTCGATAACAACAGTGAGGCGTTCTTTAGTGTTGTTAAGGCCGCAGACAACCCCGAACATCTCATCCATGACCGCCTCGAACTGCTTACTGTCATGGAGGTTGCCCGGATAGACTGACCAGTGGAGAGGAAGCTTGGAATCTCTGGCAACAAGAAGGCCAAGCCCGACCTGGCGAAGATGATGTCGCCCAGCCTTGTTCTTTCCCCGCCGGGAAAGATCAGAGTCCGTATGGCTTGCCATGAAGGTGTAGTAGTTCGTCGTGTCAAATAAAAGACAATCGGAGGAGGGGCTCTCCCTCTTCCATATACGCTCAAAAAACATAAGGGCGAACTCTTTCAACGCACTCTCGCTGACGCGATCCCACTTGTCCCAATATCGTTGACTTGTAAGCTCACTGAGATCAACCGGTCGGAGTTGCTGGATAGCCGTTCCTTTGTACCAATCTGCCAGTTTATTCTTGCTTACTGCTTCTACCATTCGATTCAAGACACAGTACAGGAAGTAATCACCAAGCGACGGCCCTTTTTCCCGAGCTCCCCGTGGAACCACAGCATTGATGATGCCGCAAAGATCAATGCCCCGGTCAATTTCAAGGGCAACCCATAGAGCACCGAACTCCTCAACACGAAGCTCAGATAACTCTTGAGCTTGACCGCTACCAAGAGCCGCGACCTTTTCCGGGGAGCCGAGATAGACCTGGGACACTACTTTCGGTTTGCCGTCGACACGAGCAATTTCGCGAACGTACAAGTAGGGTCTTCCTTTTTTCTTCTTGATGTGGAAATGTGCCATGCCTATCCATATCAAATAGGGTCTTACATGTCAAGAGCATAATTACGTATCGTCTTGATTTTTTATAACTTATGATAAAATTTCAGTTAATGAAGGGAGGGTCTTACTGTATGGAAGTGACTAACGCGCTGAATTTGCTATTATAATTATGAAATATGCGGCTCAACTCTTAAACTCCTGTTTGACATTATGTGTTACAAGGGTCAGATTATGGGACAATGCGGTTGCGCCAATAATGGCATCGGGTAATATAATTTTTGCGGACTGTTTTCACTGAATGGTTCGTTCAACAACTGCTTCACTCAAAGGTAGAACATTTGCAAAAGAAATAAATTTGGCGGCCTCTTGTTTTTCTCTGAAATCAAACCGACTGAAACCCAAAAATTCCATTAATGAAAATATTATAATCATCAGTGAGCATCGCTGTGATTTTTTCTTTGGCCGGAACGGATAAAGAACCATTAAAATAGTAAATTAAAATGTTTGTATCGATCAGATATTTCATATCCGGTTCCATTCATCACGCATGCTCCGGACAGCTTCTGCCGGATCGGATATGGAACTGATTCCATAAAAAGTTTCAGGGATAAATTTTTCCTTTTCTTTTTGTACAGGATCATCAGCGGGGAAAATAATTACCTCAACTTTGGTATACTTAAAATCTTTGGGAATATTTATTACAGAACCCAATTTTTCCAAATCGACTATCTGTCTGATTGCTTCCATAATAACACCGCCCCCCGTTTTGTAATTTTAAAAACCTTCATGCTCTATGATAGCATTAACACACAACCTGTCAAGCATCTGCACCCAAAACCCAGCGCCCCCCCCCTGCGTAACACCTAAAACTTAATAACTTAACATTTCCCCCCCCCCGAAAACGACAACAACGCAGGCCGTCTCAAGACGCGGTGATACCGACGGTTTCTTCAGGGCTGGTAGCCTCGAGG
>JAABTP010000225.1 GCA_011389815.1 Desulfobulbaceae bacterium
TACCCTCGTTTGACAGTACCAAGAAGACAAACGGCGTAATCCTGTGGTCAACCACTTAAGGTCGTGCCATTAGGCTATAGGCATCTGGTAGATGGACAACGCGCCCAAGGCCATGATGATGATGGCTATGACCCAAGCAAAAACGGGTCTGTCGAGGAAAAACTTTGAGAGCATCAGTGGGGCTCCTTTTCGATGCTTAATAACGGATCGGGGTAACACTCCGATCATAATGGTCGTGCTGCTCGGCACCTTCTGTTCGTTTCACTTTTCCTGTTCCGCGATTTCCAACAATACGTTGTACAAGGTGGGTTCACAACTCTCCGTGACCTCTTCCCTCTCATGTTTATGATGAGGATGCGTTGCCACATCAGGATGATGCGGCGCATTGTCGTAGCGAAAAACGCAGGCATTCCGCTGATCCATATACTGATAGCGATATTTGATCTTTGCCGATCTGTCGGTATCCTTAAGTTCCATAAATTCAAGACGACAGCCGGTATCAAACTGGACAGAGCCGCTGACACAGCCCTGTCTGGAGTTATACTGCTTTTTCCTGAGTGTTGAACTCTGTATATCCGGGAACTCCTGAAGCACCTGCTCAACTTCCATGAAGTAAGCTGCAATCATGCAAGCTCCTGCAGCCGCCGTTCATTGTCTTGCAGCATTTCATAGAGTCCGGCCCACAGCATTGTCTCTTCACTGTCATCGGTCAGGCCCTGTTCGTACTGCCGGTAAAACTGCTCCGTTGCCTGCCCGTGCTCGGCCTCGAACTTTCTCAGTTCAAGCCGGATACTGAGCAGGCTTTTCCGGATCTCGCTGATCTGGTAGGCAATGATATTCTGGGCAAAGGTTTCTTCATTTTCAGTATGCGCCAGAATCGTTTTCAGGCGTTGCTCTGTCTTCGGGTCTATATGCAGTTGCAGTTGAAACATGTCTGTTCTCCTGTTTTTTTATTCGGTATTCTCAAGCGGCTCACGAAAAAACCTTAAAATTCAATACCTGCCTGTTTCAGTAACTTTTCAAGCCTGGCTTTTTCCGCTTCCGCTTTCTCTTTTTCCGCCCTTTCGTACGCTATAAGCCGCTCCTGAGTCGCTAATTCTTCTAAAATCTCATCTTCCATATCCATATCTTCACAAAGTTCTCTGCTGGCGGAAGCCTTGTGCAGCCGTCTGATGACGACCTTGAATTCATCCGGAAACGAGGATTCCAGGACATCAAGAAAATGTTTACTCTCTTTGCTGGCATTGCTCTGATCAAAGATACTCAGCAGGGTTTCCAGCTTATTGCGATGTTTTTTCCGCAACCGCCCCACTTGGATAATATAACTGTCATGGGTGAGACTTTCTATGAACTCTTCTTTCCGGGTCAGTTTCTCCTTGGTGGCATGGTCGTAATACTCTCTTTTCACATGGATAACCGGGCTGTCATTGTATTGCAGGTTATGTCCGAGAATGTAAATACTTATAATGGGCAGTGCCTTCTTCTTTCCGGTTTTTTCATCCAAGTGGATATTGGACTCCTCCAGATACTGTTTCCCCAGATACTTCCGAAAACGGGTTATATCCGTGGGGAATTTGGCCTTCTGCAACTCAATGAGAACCAACTTACTGCTGCCGTCCGGCTCCCGTATCTTTGCGGCAAAGTCAATCCGTAAGACTGTCAGGCCGCCGCCAGGGAGTTTTCTATTCAACTCGGTAAAAGCGAAGTCAAGGGATTCTATTTCCTGTTCAATGATGTTGGATATGACCAGTTTGGCAACCCGCATATCCTGCATCAGGTATTTGAACACGACATCGTACAGGGGGTTTGCGACTTTCATTGGTTTGTTCCTCGGAATGGAAGAGGTTCTGCGTATCGGTGAATATGAATCCGAGAACCAACCCTACGCAATCATAACAGCATGTGACAGTCAGCCACAGCCTGCTGTCCGTCGTTCTTCTTTGCTGTCTTTTTTGGCTTCTTTATCTTGCAACGGCAGCATCTTGATCAACAATAAAATGGCTTCAATGATTGATGCAGAAGTTGATAAATGCTGACAGAGACTTTCTTCGTTTCTTTCACCGGTAAGAATACGTTCAATTGCTTTGGAAAAGTGGGCACTTTCGCCTCCATCCTTATCTCCTTGTTCAATAAGCTTATTTACCTCAATTTCACCCTGTTCATCTCCCCGGAGAGCATAAATGACGGCGGCAATTTGAAAGGTGGACAGCTTAATTTCGTGGGCTGTTCCGGCAAAATTACGTTTTGAATCTCGTGCCATAGACCGGTATTCCGCAGCTTGATTCGGTTTTTCTTCCTTATCTGCTATTTGACAGGCCCCTGACAGCCTTTTTCTGCTAGCTGGTTAATCTTTTAATTTTACACCAGAAAAAAATGGACATTTGAGA
>JAABTP010000226.1 GCA_011389815.1 Desulfobulbaceae bacterium
TGTGACCCTTAAACTATCGTGATCTTCTTTTTTTGTCCAATCTTTTTTTGTGTGGAATGAGGCGGGTGAACGGTTACGACCGAGATTCTTGGCATAGACAAAATCATCGTCAAAGGCCTGATCAAAATCGGCCTTGCCCACCATGATCGGCTCAATCACCGCCCGTACCCGCTTTTCCCGTAGTTTGTCGGTCAGACTGTCCAGATGGGTGTCCCGTCGTTCAATGAGGATTTCCCGGGCCTTGTCTACAGTCCCCTTGGTTACCGGACAGGAACGGTCTTTAACCAAGGCATCGTAATCTGTGACCAATTGTGCGGCCAGGGCATTGGTCAGCCAGGGTTGACCTTGGGTCAGGCGGAAGATTTCTGCTACGGCCTCTGTGGTAAAGGCTTGCCCGGTTGCCTGGGTATGCTGTTCAAGCAGGGCCTGCACTTCCTCCTCATTGAAATTGCGCATGGTCAGGGAACGGGCCTTGATATTAAAGGGACTGGCTGTGCCCAGACTCTCTGTATCCTGGCGGATGCCGATCTTGTAATCACGCACATCCTTGAGTCCGACAAGAGCGATGCTCTGCGGGAACGGGGCTGGGCGGGAGCAGTAGCCATCCCGCAGCTGGCGGAGAAGGGAAAGCAGAACAACACCTGGCAATGAGTCAATTTCATCAAAGAAAATGACCAGAGGGCGGTCAATGTTACTGCTCCAAACAGAAAGATATTTTCTCAGAGAGACAGAAGCCTGAGACGTAAAGGTGTCAGAGGATGGAGGAGCCAGTTCCGGCGGCAACTGAAAGCGGGCATCATACTCCAGCATGTCCAGGAGTTGCGGCACCATTTTATCAACGTCGGGCAGAGTAAGGCTTTCCAACGAGAACGTCAGGGCTGCATACCGCCCTTCCTCAGTCAGCTGGCGGGAGAGATTGCGCAACAGGGTGGTCTTGCCGGTTTGGCGCGGGGCGTGGATCACAAAAAAGGCATGATCATCAATCAGGTCTCGTACCTCTGAAAGACGCTGCTCCGGCGGGAGCATGTAATGGCGTTCTTGGAGACAAGGGCCGGTGGTGTTGAATTTTTTTCAGTCATCTCGTATAATACGGTGAGTAGCACATCAAGCTTGTGCAAGTTCTATCTGATGTCTTTCAGTATGAATCGTCTTGATGGTGACAGGTATTTCTTGCCCGACCGTGAAGCAGGTCGTAAAATTTTCTGGTAAATTTGATTTATGGAGCAGTCCTGTCACCCCGCTATCCGTCACAGTGATGAAGAGGCCCATCCATACAATGCTCTCTATTGTTCCCCTGAAGGTATCTCCTTCGTGATATCGTTGTATGAATTGTTCCCATTCTGCTGTAGTGACGGGTTCTCGCTGTTTGTTGTTGTTTTGTACTTTCTTTCGACGATCACGGATATAAAGAATTTTTGATTGGGGAATATTGGAGCCGCGCCTTTGCATATCAAACAGCTCTGTTGCTTCGACTAACTCACCAAGTTTTGTATAGCCGTAATTTCTTGAATCGAAATCAGGGAATTGTTTCGCAATATTTGATCCGACACCACTCAGGCTTGCCCACCCGCTGTCATCCGAAGCTGCATCAACAGCACGCCTTAAAAGATTAACCAGTTTTGCATCGCCTTTTAATGTTTTTGCTGCATCTTCCTGTTGAGGTGCTGTTTTTTCTTCTTCTGCCCAAAGAACTTCAGTATAAACAAATTTATCACAGGCCGAAACAAAAGCTTTCGGGGTTTTTCGTTCTCCAAACCCATAAACAGGTATTCCTTCTTCCCGAATTCTTGCCGCAAGGCGAGTAAAATCACTGTCACTTGAGACCAGACAAAATCCGTTAAATCGTCCGGTATAGAGCAAATCCATAGCATCAATAATCATGGCACTGTCTGTGGAATTCTTTCCGATCGTGTAGCGAAATTGTTGAATGGGTTGGATAGAATAATCCAATACAATAGATTTCCACCCGGATAAATTCGGCGTTGTCCAGTCGCCGTAGATTCGTTTGACGTTTGCGATGCCGAACTTGGCTATTTCACCCATTAATGCTTCTGTAACAGATGGTTGAGCATTATCCGCATCAATCAGTACAGCAAGCATTGCTTGGGATTCTTTCCCGTTATTTTTCATTGCCTTCTCTATCCACCCCCCCCTGAGTTGCGCCCGTTTCTCCTTGAGCAAGGTTCTCTTGTCAAAGGGGCCATATAAGGGATGCTCTGTGCCGTAGGTTATGCGCTCTTTTTCCGCTGTTCACGTTCGCTGAAACTGGCCTCATACACCGCCTTACGTAAACGATTAATCCCACCCAGCGGACGATGCTCCTTCAGGGCATGCCACGGGTT
>JAABTP010000227.1 GCA_011389815.1 Desulfobulbaceae bacterium
GAGAGCCTCCAACCTGAGGGCTGTCGGGTTATTGCGCCTTATGTCCATTTTACAGAAAGGCTGTCAGGGGCCTGTTTAACATAATGTCTCCGATAATAATCAATGGTTACTTGTAATTGAAATCTGGATCTATTTTTCCTTTCCAAGGATCAAAAGTTACCTTTGGATCAGAAGGGTTATCTGATGTGGCTACTCCCCAAGTATGTATACCAGAAGAGTATGAGATGCTATCAAAATTCGATGGTCGCCCTGTTGAGTGTTGTTGCAGATAAAGAAGGTAATAACAGCAAGTTGCACAGGTGCCCTTCCGCGTCAAAAAATGAGCAGTTTCATTGCACTACGATTGACTGTTAGCTTGAACAGCACTCCAAAGGGGCACCATCAATATTCGCAAGCATAAGATTTCCTTTGTGGATGTTCCTGAAATATTCGAGAAAGAAGTCGTGATTGATTATGACGACAGTCAAAATTATAACGAGAAGCGTTGGATTGGGATTGGTGTATTACGGAGTGTAATAGCGGTTGTGATATCCACTGAACGTAGAAACAATACAATTCGTATAATTTCAGCGAGAAAAGCGAACAGAAATGAGCGAAACGATATTACAACAAAATCATCTGAAACCGATTGGACGGCCTTGGAAGCCATGGCTGAAACAGTGACCTGTCCTAGCCGAAAACTCATGGCGAACTGTAGGGGGATCAGGAGAGTTTATTATGAATTCCCTCAAGAAAAATCGGCAATCTCTAAACCCTCAAGATTGACCAGTTCACAAAGGGGATCGGCCAGCGGCTCTGTACAGATATCCACCGGGCTCATCGGGACGTATCTTTCACCGGTATATCGTTTATCTGTGATTTGCCGCTCTGTGATCACCCGCTCTAAGAGACCATCCTCTTTGACCTCAAGGCCTGTTTCGTTGAGGTCAAGAAGATTATACTGCGCACACTCCGCAAGGCTGACCAAGGCTTTGTCCCCTATTTCTCTGATATAAGGACGTAATTGAGGGTGAAGTTCGTGGTTCTGCAGGTAAAGAAAGGTATACAATACCTTGGCCTCTAAAAGTCGTCCTTTTTTTCGTGCAACTTCGGCAGCCTCAAGGATGGAACTGTTGATCTCTTTTTTCTGTTTTAGGATATTGGCTATTGCTCCAAATTCTTCTTCAGCATCTGGAAAGACAGCTAATATGGTATTAAATTTTTCCTGGGCCTGCTGAAAGTCGTTTTCTCCAAGAAGTTCAACAACCTCATCAATGAGCCTCTGACGGATTTTCCTCAGTTTATCAAGGTAGCCTGTGACCTTTTCATCATCTTGATGATGTTTCTGGAGCTTTAAAAAGGCTGTCCAGGCTTCCCCGTACCACTCTTTTTCAAAAAGATTAACTGCCTTTTTAAATTGTTCTAAATATTTATCCTGTTCTTTGGCCTTCCGGCGTAAGGCTATGACCTTTTCCTCCAGACCTGGATCAAATGCCTTGATATTTCTTAATAATAACGCTGCCTGCTCATGATCTCCCTGTTCAAAAAGCTCCTGGGCTTGATGGTACTTTTTTGCAATATTGATATCACGGTTAATATTAGAGATTAACAGGATGAAATCGGTCCTGCTATCCGGAAATTCCAGAGAAAGCTTTTCTGCCAGTTTTTTGGCGTTCAGCAACTCGCCAGCACTGATCAGCTGGTAGACTTCACCGGTTTTACGCATCTTTTCCTGTTCATATTCTGCAAAGACAAGATCACAGGAAGGGCATACTTTCTCCTCTGTTTGGTGTTTGCATCTGGGACATGTTGTCATGGTGCTGTCCTCCTGATTTTTTTATAGTATTTCGCGATCTGTAAGGGCACGGCGCACCGTGCCCCTACTAACCCTGTTTCGTAACCGTGCAAAAGCGCGTTCCACAGTCCCAACCGAAAGAAAATATTTCCACAAATGTTGCCGCAACGAGCCGCCTATGACGTTAATTAACGGAGTCACAACCTCAACCTGGCCCCAGCCTGGTTGCCAAATCCGGGCCTTGCCCTTTCGTCCATGGATACTCAATACCGGCACATCCAGACAGGAAGCCAGATGGCCGCCACCGGAGTCATTGCCAATAAAAAAACCAGATTCATAGAGAAAGGCAGCGCATTGCCCCACATCTGCAAAGCCGTGGAGAGGAAAACGATCCGCAATAACAGGTTGCCAGGTTTCCTGTTCTGCTGCACTCATTATACAGGCCCCTGACAGCCTTTTTCTGCTAGCTGGTTAATCTTTTAATTTTACACCAGAAAAAAATGGACATTTGAG
>JAABTP010000024.1 GCA_011389815.1 Desulfobulbaceae bacterium
AATTATAATATTATCTCCCCAGAATGTCTATTCTAATTATGCAGAATATGGCGTTTCCCACTAATCTGCGAAGAGCCTCATTTTTCCATCTCCTGTAACAGTTCAAGGATTGAAACAGCCCTGACTCTGAGGTCGTCTACTCTCTTCGCTTTTTTCAGAACAGCGAAAGGATATTCAGGATGATTTCACCCTCCACCGCAATCCTCAGCTGAGTCCTGTCATCAAGCGGTCGCTGAATGCAGCAGTTATCAAGATATATTTTCATCATGATCTCAGTATACAGTAATCACTCCATGCAGGTAAAGAGGCAAATCCAGACTCATCCCGCTTTTTTCTCCTCCACCCAACAATACAACACAGGCACCACAAACACCGTCAGCATCGCAATAAGTATCTTCTGAAAAATGTATGAAAACTATGTTGTTACCGTGCCGGAGCAGGATGCGGACCTTCTCACATCCAACTATTTCTACCGGACCCAGGCCAAGACGAACTGACCTGCCTATGGACTTGGCGAACACATGGGGTTCGCCCTTACTTCATTGTATTGATGAGTTTGTCGATATCCACAGATGGGTCTACAACAGGATGTAATTGTTCTCTCAGGCGCTTAAACTCTTGCAGGGCAACCAAAACCTTCTTGCCCCTTGCTGGATCCGGCTGTTTTACAGCCTTTTTTTGTATATTTGTCAACGAGATATTCATAGAAGCCGAACAGCTCTCTTTTTGCGGCCTCGGGTAATATTTCCATGTTTAATTCTTTCATAATCATCTCCTGACCCTGCATGTCAACGTTCTGGAAATCTTTAGTATGTTCAGTATATTCAAATTCTCCCGGAAGCACAACCGTTGTGAGGGAACAAGGGATGCGGGTGGTTGCGGGGCAGCAGACGGTGGGATGGGGGAACGAATTGCGATCATTTTTTTTTGGGGGGGATTGGGTATTTGTCGGGGATAATTGAAGAGGATGGAGGGGGACAGCCCTTCGGGGGAAGGGCCGGGGTTGTTGCGTTCCTGGGCTTTATTTCACGGTACCGGTGGGCATTGGAGGAGGTGAGAAACGAGTTGATTAATTGGGTTTTGACCCCTTTTATCCGTGCTGCTCAAGGAAAATGGCTCCGGTTTTCTCCGAGCCTGTTTCACATTTTTTCAATATGCTTGCGAAGCTTTTTATCGAAAGTCAGGATCTCCTGCTGGTCAACGGCATGATAAGCCCAGAGCAACGTGTCAACAAAGTCCAATGATGTTGTGGAATAGCATTCAAGGGCCTTCAGGAACACATCAGGTTTCTCGACTGCAACCAGCTGTCTGTTGACGAGTTCACCGAGATACTGCTGAATCTGCTCTCTGTCCACTTTGTAGACTTTTTGCAGAACATAAACGACTTCGCATGCCGCCTCCATCGGAAGAAGAACATCCTTCTCCTCAATGAGTTCAACCGCCTTCGGCGACAGTTCAGGATGGTCGTCCAGCAGATAACGCAAGACAATATTTGCATCAACAAGGGCCATGTTTTTCCTTCACAGCGTCCTGCCATGCCTCATGCTCGCGAGCAATCAAGGAAGAATCCGCGTATTGGCGCAGGCAACCTCGAAGGCTTCTTTCCTCCGGGGCTGTGCTTTTTTTCTGATGCGCCGTAGAGAGGACAATAATTTCTACCTGCTGTCCCCAAAATTGTTTAGGAAGATGCAGATGAACCCGCCCATTTTTTACTGTTTGGATTTTTCGAATCGCTTCCATATTGACCTCGTTGAGTTATCAAGATATATCTTCACCATAATCTCACTATACAGCAATCATTCTGTGCAGGTAAAGAGACAAACCCAAGATTATCCCGTTTTCCGCCCTCCGCCCGGCAACACAACCTCAACTTGTGTCCCCGAATTACTTTCCCAAGGACAATGGTTCCGATTCTCCCCAAGCCGGGTGTAAAGGCCATTGAAAGCTGAAAGGGCTTGTGTCCGCTTTCGTTTCACTCAAGCAGACCTACCTAGCTGTATATTCAAATTCTCCCGGAAGCACAACCGTTGTGACGGAACAGGGGATGCGGGTGGTTGCGGGGCGGCAGACGGTGGGCTGGGGGAACGAGTTGCGATTATTTCTTTTTTTTGGGGGATTGGGTATTTGTCGGGGATGATTGAAGAGGATGGAGGGGGACAGCCCTTCAGGGGAAGGGCTGGGGTTGTTGCGTTTCTGGGTTTTATGTTTACGGTGGCGGTTGGCATTGGAGGAGGTGACAAATAAGTTGAATAATAGGGCTCTGACCCCAATTAATTCCTGCATAATTGACAGAATCAAATATTTGTGCTATACGGGTTCATTCTGAACGTTTATCAATGCGAATTAGGGGTTGAAATCCATAGCACAAAATCAAGAGGATAGAGCTGTTGATTTTTATAAAACAGCAATAGCTTTTCTGTAACTGCCTGTTTTTACCGAGACGGGAAAATCCAATTCCTATTCGTATTTATCAATAAAAAGGAGGGAAGTATGCAAGGTTACCTAAGGATTAGTTTGATTACGGTACTGGCAACTGTTGCCATTGGAACATGCGGCGGTACATTTTTACAACCGTTATCGACGACACAGGCATTTGCACAATCAGCAGAGGAACAAAATGCTGCTCAAAAAATAGAGCAGAAACGGAAAAAGATTGAATTGCATCCAGAAAACTTTTCGGGTGGCGATGTCGGCAATGCAATTGGCACAGTTACAGCAGTTTCCTCCGTCGGGGGAAACACCGTTATCGCCTATGCTCAGGAGTTTGAAGAAGGAGTAATTGTCTATTCCGATGACTTCGGGGCAGTTCGTATCTCGACCGCTATCTGGAATAAATGGCAGTCGCTTGCATTACAGCAAACTGGTGACGGTAGTAACCTGTTTAACTATATCGGTGTTCCGATAAATGACTACACTTGGCAGGACAGCTATCAAGATGGCCGGTTTGAACGCGGCTGCATCCTTATTGAGTCGGGACCTTCCAAGCATATCGTCTATGGTGATATATATACTCGATATCTGGATGTTGCTAAAGATATTGGTTTGCCTGTTTCTGAGGAACAAGCTGGCCCCAACCAGGGACGCTATCAAGCATTTACCAATGGAGAAATCTATTGGAAAGCTGATACGGGGGCTTTTGTGGTCCAAGGTGCTACCCTTGATCGTTGGAAGGTACAAGGAGGGGCTGGAGGGGCGGCGTTAGGATATCCACTCTCTGATACTGGCCCGCTTATAGTTGAAGATAATGATGGTAATCCAATAACTATCGGCACTGTTACTCTCTTTGAAAAAGGTGCTGTATATGAGAGTAGCTATGGAACTTGGGAAGTAACAGATGAAATATTTTTTGGCTATAAAGAAACTGGAGGGCCAAGCGGTTGGCTTGGAGTTCCTGTCTCTGGCATAGGAACGAATGCGGATGGCTACAGCTACCAAGATTTTGAAAACGGAGTACTGGTCGATTATAGACCAGATGCCGACCTTAACCACTGGGCGGTGCTGCCATTCGGTGCTCTTGAATTTTATCTTACAAGACTTCAGGGGGATGGCGACGACTGCATGAGCACACCCTTTGGTAGCCTTTGCGGCTCTCAGGATATCTATGCTTACTTAGATATATATACGCCTGATGGTCATGTGGTCGATGAACGTTTTCCCAACAGCGGTTGCTACGGAAGCAGTAAGGATGTCGGCTGGCCAGTGACGATAACATCTGCTGTACATAGCGATTTTATCGCTGATGTTTCTCTTGAGGTATGGGATGATGATGATTCAAGTGGTAACGATCATCTCGGTACACTTCATGCGACATACTCTATAGACAATCTCTGGGGGGTTACCGAAGATGAGAATGGTATGCGCCGAAATGGAGATGCTGGAGCAGTTTTTTCGATACGTACAAAAGATTTGCCATATAATCCAGAGAACTTCTGGAAGTATATGTTTTGGCCGTTTGAAAATTTCAGCACAGATGAACTGACTTATGACCAGTATGCTGCAACCTTTACCGATGTTGAAACAGATGAAGACTGGTGGCTTCACCCGTTTAATGCCTTGTGGTTTAAATTATACAAAGGTGTTGCAGCAAATGGGAACTGTTTCGGAATGGGACTTGAGTCAATCTATGCTCAACACGGATGGTCACCTTATTCGGAGCCTATCAATCGTTATTATCCCGAGATTAGGGAGCTGGAGCCTGACCCCATTCAACACGCGGGACTTATAAATGAGCTGAATATCAAGCAAGGGTACCAGTTAGGGACAAATATGGTACTCTGGACACTTGGAATGGTTGCGAGCGGAGCAACCCATGATCCGCACTTAAATTACACTGGTGCAGCTACAGCTGCAGCGATAGGAGATCACCCCCTAATATCAATTTTTGACGATTATCTTTTTGGGAGTGGCCATTCTGTACGTCCATACCTTTTTGATGAATTCACAGAGTGTAGTGATGGAGGTCCCGGATGCTCCAGGATTTACATTGCTGACTCAAATTATCCTTATCCGCATGCAAAGGAAAAAAACGGGGAGGTCGTTGAAAAAAATTTCATTGAAATAAATCATGTATTAAATACGTTTGAGTACCGCAACTACAGTGGCGGCTTCTTCACTGGTGGAAGAATGTTCTGGCAGCCAAGTATTCTTTTCACTCAATCACAAGTTACTCCCTTTGGAGCAGCATTTGAATTAATTAAAAACGGTTGGTTTATTTTGGTTGGCAGTGAAGGAAGAGCTAATCAGATAACGGACGATACAGGTAAAACATTCTTCAAGCCTGGCTTATCTGGCCCTCCTACAAAATGGGCTGATATCCGCAACAGCACTGATGCAGACCGTCTTGCAAATTTGGCTCCTGTTATGGTGAGCAATGGTTCTTCTTCTACTATGCCTATGCAACTGTATGCTGGTCAAGGTATAGGTGCTTCCATTGAAACAGAAATAGTTCCTGCGGCAAACGTTCCTGATGGTGAAATTTACGAAGCCGTCTTTGAATCCGGCAAGATTTCATCTGTCATCAAGAGCCCGGGAACAGAAGGAAAACCTGATAGTCTCACAGCGCATAATATTGGTGACAAGGGCAAGGCAGTTTCATTTGGTATCCCTTCAGATGGTGTTGCTAAAAATATCACTTGGACTATTGCTGGACCGGACAAGCAAGTTTGGGCTGAATTGAGCAATATGAAGATAGTTCCAGGGCAGAATCTAAAAATCAAAGTAACCAACAGAGGGTATGATCTTGTCTATGAGAACGACGGGCCTGGAACAACTGCTGATCTGTCAGTTCATTCCGGGGCAGGCAGTGATATAGTTCATGTTGGTCAAATTGAGATTGATCCTGATCAAAGCGGAACATTACAGTATTTGCTTCCTGTTACGACAATAACGGTGACAGGTCAGAACTACGGCGAAAACGACTGGCTTCTCGATTCTGTAACTATTACCTTGTCAGTGCAAGATTTCAGCAGCAAAGGCATTGAGGTTATTCAGTACAGTAAAAATAATATGTCAACCTGGGAAGAAGGTGACCCTGGAGAAAATCCTCTTGAGTTTATATATGGAGATGTATATGAAGATGAAGGAGCAACGACCTTGTACTACCGATCTCGTGATTATGTAGGCAATGAGGAAGAACCAAAAAGTGAAGACTTCAAGATTGATACACGAAATCCCGTCGTGAACATAGCCGGTGATCAGACTATTCACACCCGCATTGAACCTTTCCTCGTTGACTTTACTGTCAATGACCCTATTCCAGGTTCAGGGATTCAGACTACAGCGGCCAATCTTGACGGGACAGCTGTTACAGATGGTGAAACAATTGATCTCTTCTGGTTCTCATTAGGGACACACACTCTGACAGTAACTGGCAAGGACTATGCAGGACGAAGCACCACGGAATCTATCGTCTTTGAGGTAAATGCTACACTGGAGAGTTTGGCAGAGATAATTCGTGAGCTACGTCGCAGAAGCGAGATTGATTCCAACGGTATTATGAAGAGTATGCTGGCAAAGGTAAGAGCTGCGCTCAAATCGTCAGATGCCGGTAGAAGGAAGACTGCAGAAAATCAACTCAAAGCCCTGCTTAATGAACTGCGGGCTCAATCAGGAAAGCATATTTCTGACCGTGGAGCTGAGATGTTGAGTAGTGATGTGAACTATGTGATCAATAACCTTCCGTAACAATAAACGGTAACCATGAGGGTATCGAAGCAGCAAAAGCGATGCCCTCATGATTTTTCCCTCTTCTGTTTTTCCTTTTCCTTTCCGTTTCCGTCTCTCTTGCCTTAAATTACCCCTTCACTCGCCCCTCCTCAACCCAACAATACAACACAGGCACCACAAAAACAGTCAGCAGAGCAATAATCATCCCGCCAAAGGAAGGAATAGCCATAGGGACCATAATTATCCGAGCCCCGCCCGGAGAGCAAATTAGGGGCAGACCACGCTTTCCACCAACAACGTAAGAGTCAAAAAAACACGAACAAGAAAAACCAATTAACGAGCCCCGTATTCCGTGCTGCTATGATCCGAACAGTATGACAATTATGATTTTTTTGTCAAGAATAACTTTCTGATAGACTGCTGTCTTAAAAGGCCAAATTCCCTTGCGCCCCAAGGAAATTTATTAGATCAGCTCGCTCAAACACCTTGCAGAAAAAATTATATCTCCCTTTTCATCTCGTCAGCACCCCAACCTCCCGCGCCACAGCCCCGAGCTTCTCGTTCAGGATAAAACCACAAACTACACCTCCTCGCTCCCCGACACATTCCCTGCCCAAAAGCACCGGTTGTACTTCCGGGAAAAGAGGAATATACTGCTGACATTGACCATGAAGAAAGAGTGCGTTGTGGTCAAAGGCACTAGAATACTCGGCAACCTGTAAAAAACATACATAATGGCCAGCAAAGAACGCTATATCAACCTGTTCACTGATTACGGATTTAAAAAAATCTTCGGTGAAGAGCCGAATAAAAACCTGCTCCTGGATTTTGTCTTTGACGAAGATAAAGACCAACCTGAAAAATACCGCTATGATGTTAAGTTGACAGACATTGACACCAATCGGGTGTTTTATGATAAGCTGACCTTTATCTACCTGGAAATGCCCAAATTCAGCAAAAGACTGGATGAGCTGAAGACTCGGTTTGACAAGTGGCTGTACGTTATCAGGAACCTGAATCGGCTGGAACGAATACCAGACATGCTGCGGGAACAGGTGTTTGAGCAGCTCTTTGATACTGCGGAGATTGCACGCTTTACCCCGGACCAGGTGCGTTCTTATGAGAAGAGTCTGAAATATTATCGGGACATGAAAAACTCCCTTGATACCGCTTTTGATGAGGGGAGAGTAGAAGGAAAAGAAGAAGGTAAGAATGAAAGAGATAGAGAGATAGTCCGTAATGGAATTCAGCAAGGAATTGATATCAAAATGATTGCTCAGTTGACGGGCCTGTCAGAAGAAGAGATTAAGGAGATTGAAAAAGAGCGCTCGGACGACTAACAAGAAGAAAGAGTCGTTTATCCGGTAAAAAGGGTCAGAGTAAAATTAGATTTTACTCTGCAACTGATCAAATATCACGACTCGAATAATCCTCTTTTTCCCTAATCAGGGAGACTGCGCACAGTCAGCCGATTTCTTCGCGCTCCCTGTTCAGCAAACCGTACTTTTCTGTACACCTCGGCCAGCGGCAGTTCGCAGTCTATTGTTTCGACAGAGAGTATATCTTCTTCACCCTGATATATCGTATACACCCAGGAATTGTCGGCCTGCCGGGCAAATCGTTCCATCTTAAAGGTATACTGAGAAACCAGGATATACTCGGTAAATGAAGGGATCTCCTGATAATGGGAGAACTTGTCTCCCCGATCATAGGCCTCGGTGCTGCCGGAAAGGATTTCTATAAGAACGACGGGATTCAGCAGCACATCGTTGTGCTCATCCTCATACTCCTCTTTTTCACAGACAACAACGATATCCGGGTAGGAATACTTTCTCCTCTTTTGGATCTTCACCTTCATGTCGCTGGCAAAGACGCTGCACGGCTTCTCCAACAGCTGATTGCCCAGCAGGCGGACGATATTTGTCGAGATCTGGTTATGTTCCCGGCTTGCTCCGGCCATGGCAAAGACTTCTCCGGCAAAGTATTCATGCCGGATATCACCATCACGTTCCCCGGTAAGATATTCTTCAGGGCTGATATGATGCTGCTTCTGTGCCTGCATAGGTCCTTCTCCTTGATTATATCGTTCAACGTTGTCGCCATAGGAATGCAGCAGTTATTAAGATATATTTTCATCATGATATCAGACTTTTGTAGGTGTCCAGGGCCGTCTGTACCTCGGTTATTTTGGCATCATAAGCAGCAACAGTGAGATTATTGCCTAAATCCAGATTTGGATCAATTGCTCGTAGATCAGCAGAGCACTCCTGAGCATCGGTGATAGCTTTGGATGATTTGTGTTGATAGGCCATGAGACTTCTTCCTGTGGTAAAGAATTTTATCTTGAAGAAAAGAAGAGTTATAAGAGGCAATAAACCTGAATAACGTCTTTTGCTCCACCTGTCAAGGAATAAAATGAAATTTTTTTTAAGGATAAAGGAAGGGATATGGAGGTTTTTCCTTCTGCGACAAGGAAATTTCTTGATGAAGAACAATCCGGCGAAGCAA
This sequence comes from Desulfobulbaceae bacterium, assembly GCA_011389815.1. Classification (GTDB taxonomy): domain Bacteria; phylum Desulfobacterota; class Desulfobulbia; order Desulfobulbales; family Desulfobulbaceae; genus Electrothrix. The sequence continues at coordinate 8,674 of JAABTP010000024.1, forward strand.
AAAGAAAGTTTGCTGTTTAAACAGACTTCCTGTTGATTGCTGACAACCTTCTTGCAAGAGCAAACAACCTTCTATTGGTAGCTGCAAGCCTTTTGTTTTCTACCAACAACCTTCTGTTGATAGCCGCAAACCTTTTGTCAGGAGCAAATAACCTTCTGTTTATTACAAGCAACTCCTTGTCAGTTACTGCAAACCTTTTGTTTGCTTTCAAGAAGTACTTGTCAATAAACATAATTTCCTGCTCGAACTCTAAAGAAGCGAAAGGATAGACCTGGAGTTGCCGCACCATCCTTCTCAACCTCCCTCCATTACCCCAACCAACTCATACAACAACTCCTGCGCCTGCCTCGGCGTCAATTCATCAGGATCAACTTCCTTTAACCGGGTACGCAAAGGATCTTCCTTAGCCGGAAAAAGACTCATCTGGCTCGGTTCTGGTTTTCTCTTTGGTGAAACCGCAATGGTGGGTTCCCCTGTCGCTGTAAACTCCCCCTGCTCAATATTGGTCAAAATCTCCTGTGCCCGATCAACCACCTGATCCGGAACCCCGGCAAGGGCTGCCACCTGGATACCATAGCTGCGGCTGGCTGCTCCCTGAACCAGCTTATGGAGAAAGTGAATGCGGTTATCCCGCTCTCGCACCGCTATTGAGTAATTCTGAATCCGTTCGTGAGTAGTCGCAAGATCGGTCAGCTCATGATAATGGGTGGCAAACATGGTCTTGACTCCACGTCCGTTTTTATCGGCCAGATCTTCAGCCACGGCCCAGGCAATGGCAAGGCCGTCATAGGTGGAGGTTCCGCGCCCGATCTCGTCCAGAATCACCAGGCTGTGCTCAGTGGCATTATTGAGAATATTAGCGGTCTCATTCATCTCCACCATAAAGGTGGATTGCCCCCGTCGCAAATCATCCATTGCCCCGACCCGGGTGAAGATACGATCAACAAGGCCGATTTCTGCCCGGTCCGCTGGTACAAAGCTGCCAATATGGGCCATGAGCACGATCAGGGCGGTCTGGCGCAGGACCGTGGACTTGCCCGCCATGTTCGGGCCGGTGATGATCAGCAGCTCGTTTTCTTTCTGATCCAGGGTGACATTATTGGGCACAAAGCTGCCAGGATCCAGAGAGCGTTCAATCACAGGATGGCGGCCTTCAACGATTCTGACATTTCGTTGCTCTGTGATAACTGGCTTGGTGTACTGGTAGCGGTCAGCTGCTCGGGCCAGACTGACCAGAAAATCCGTGCGGGCGATACCCAGGGCAGCAGCCAGCAGGCGTTGGCTTTGGGAGGCGATCTTTTCCCGGATTTCAAGAAACAGACTGTATTCCAGGGTCAGGCGTTTTTCCTGGGCCGTGGAGATTTTATTTTCCAGCTCTTTCAGCTCCGGGGTGATAAAACGCTCTGCATTGACCAGGGTTTGTTTGCGGATAAAATCATCGGGCAGCTCTCCCTTCTGTGCCCGGCTGACCTCAAAGAAATAGCCAAAGACCTTGTTAAAGCCCACTTTAAGCTTGGCAATGCCAGTGCGTTCCCGCTCCTTGGCTTCCAGATTAAGGATGAGCTGCTTGCCGTCCCGAAGGAGATGAATCAGCTCGTCCAGCTCCTCATGAAATCCCTCCCGGATCAGTCGCCCTTCCCGCAGGGTTATTGGCGCATCATCGCGGATGGCCTTATGAACCAGCTCGTGCAGATCAAACAGGGGATCAAGTTCCATACCGATGTCCTGGAGCAGGCCACCAAGGGTGTTCATAAGTAATTTTTTCAGTTCCGGCAGTTGACCCAGAGAGTGCTTGAGTGCTGCCATGTCCCGTGCATTACCGTGTCCCAGAATCAGCCGACTGCATAGGCGTTCAATATCATAGATACCTGTGAGTAGTTCCTGAAGCTCCCGGCGCAGCAGGGTATCTTTGAGCAGGATATCAACAGCAGTGAGCCGCTGCTCGATTTTTTCCTGATCCTGAAGCGGAAAGAGCAGGCGTTGGCGGAGCAGGCGGGCCCCCATGGGGGTTGAGGTCAGATCAAGAACCGAGAGGAGCGATCCCTTGCGTTTGCCGCCAATAATGGTCTCGGTCAGTTCCAGGTTGCGACGGGAGGATTCATCAATAATCAGAAAACCGGACCGGGTGAGCTGACTAAGCTGACGGATATAGGAGAGATCGGTCTTTTGGGTTTCCTGGATATAGGTGAGCAGGGCACCGCTGGCGCAGATGCCTGTTTGCATATCCTGGCAGCCAAAACCTGCTAAGGAGCTGGTGTTAAAATGCTCGTTCAGGGTGGTGAGCGCGGTCTCATAATCAAAGGACCATGCCTGTCGTTCTGTGATGCAGAGGCCCGAAATCAGGGTGGTGAGCATTTCACTGAGTCCGGCCAGAGATTCTCTTTCCTCGTCAGCAAGGAGCAGCTCTGCCGGTTGCATGCGGGTGATTTCGTCAATAACCGGATCAATATTTTCATCCTGGAGCGGGATTTCGCTGATCAGAAAGTTGCCTGTGGAGACATCAAGAAAGCTCAGACCTATCTGGACGATTTTTTTTCGCTTCCGGGCCGCTGTCAGGCCGCAGACAAAGGTGTTGCTCTTTTCGTCCAAAAGCTGATCATCCGTGGTCACACCTGGACTGACCACCCGGACCACCTCCCGCTTGACAATGCCCTTGGCCTGCTTGGGATCTTCAGCTTGCTCGCAAAGGGCCACCCGATAGCCTGCCTTGACCATTTTGCTCAGATAACCAGCAACCGCATGATAGGGTACCCCGCACATGGGTACCTGATTTTCATCGCCTTTGTTACGGGAGGTCAGGGTGATGCCCAGTACCCGCGAGGCGGTCTCGGCATCCTCAAAGAACATTTCATAAAAATCACCCATCCGATAAAAAAGAATGGTGCCAGGATACTGCTCCTTGATCTCCAGGTACTGGCGGAGCATGGGAGTCATCTTTGGGGTTGCGGATGGTTCTGAGGCGGTTTTTGAGGTGTTTTTTGCGGGCACGATCTGCTTGTTTGGGTTCGGGTTAACTGGTAAGAACAGGATATAAAATGCTTTGAGCGGGAAGAGTAGATGGCGGCACAGGTTTTGTCAAGAAGATATGAGGGGAAAAGGTGATGATATTGCAAGATGGGTGGTGGTGAGGCGGGAGGTCTCAGGTTGTGATGAAAGGATTCACGATTTGTAGCTGGTCTTCTATGAACTGTCCATGGTGCATATCTTCACTGATTAGCAGCGTAGCTCCGCATAACAGGGCTGATGCAAGCACTGCACTGTCATAATAGGAATAACGGTAGCGTTCGGCTATGGCGCATGCCTTGCGGATCACCGGTACAGTCACGGTTTCAACATGAAAGGCATGGTCGATCTCCTGAAGCACTGCATCAACAGTATTCCATTCCACCTGCATTTTTCGGTGGAGGGTGTTCGCCAGCTCGTTCAGAATTTGTGTGCTTACTGTAGGACAGGAATAGCCACGAACAGCACGTCGGCTTACTGCCTGCTTATCAGGCTCGTCAACTGAATAGAGATAGAAAAGGATGTTTGTGTCAAAGAAAGCTTTCTCGCTCATTCGCCTCATCCCGATTGAATTTGAACCCCTTGGTGGAGATACGGGCCGCATTGAACGATGCATCTGTTCCCTGTTTTTCGGTGAGGGGTTCAAGATGCACGATTATGCGGAACGGTTCCTGAAATCTTTCCCGGTACTGTTCGGGGATAGCGATCATGCCGTTTCGGATAACAGTTTCAAAGGCCAGTGATTCCATAGTGCTCCTCCTATTCTATAGGTTTATTCAATAATCGTAAGAAATAAGGGGTGCTTTGTCAAGGATGGATAACACTTCGTCTCTTGAAACAAAGTCGTTGGTTCTGCCTTCGGCAATGGCATTGGCCATGCCGACCTCCTCCAGTGCTTCCAGCAGAATGTCATAAATGAGGTCTCGCTTGCTTTTGAGTAACTCTATCATTACTTCGGTGAGCAGCTCTTTGGTTTTTTCGTCACTGATAGAAAGTTTCATGCTGAGTACCTTGTATATTGTTCGTTGTGGAGACTGTAACCGGCGGCAGCAGTCTGAAAGTGGCATCGTAAGCTGGTGTCCTTGTATTATTCCAGACAACAAACTGTAATGCACGAAATAAGACCTTGGTTCTTTCTTCAGAAACTCACCGGTGAGTTTCCGCTAAACTAAGTAGTGAGTTCTTTGTAAAGTCACTGCTTAATTTTATCTGCCCTGCCTGCGCTTCTGCTTTTCTCGGGCTTGGATACGTCTGAACAGCTCGCTAAGGTTGAAGGTTATCCCGAGCACGGTCACCTTAGATGGAACTATACCGGTAAGCAGTTCAGCCAAAAATTCTTTGTCCTTATTTTGGGGATCAACTTTTTTAGCCAGCTCAAGCAGCTCGTCTCTATCCTTTGGCTGTACCAAGCCAAGCAGTTCATCCACGCTGTAGTCTTGATCAGAACCCTCTGGAATATACCGTTCAATACCCCGCTCCGCATATTTCAACAAGGTTTCATAATCGACCGTCCGTTGCGGGTCATCCGGCATGGGCACGCGCTCGCTGACGGAAAGTTTCTCAAAGCTGCTGTTGATGTCGGTCAGCAGGTAGCGGAGGTAGTGCAGGTACTCTCTGGGGCGTTCACCCTGTACCCAGAGATTGATGCGCCGCGCCTCCACATCCTCCTTGACCAATGCCTGTGCTCCACTCCGCTTATCCTTCAGTAGTACACCGGTGCGCCAGCAGGTGTTTTCATGAATATCCTTATGCACCTTGACCATAAAGCGGGGAAAGACAGAGGGCGGCAGAAAGTCAGGATAATGGAGGGCAAAGCCCAATGCGCTGTCATAGTCAAAGGAGAAGTTCGGTTCGACGACATGGAGGAGTTGAGGGATGAGTACAGATCCCTTGCTGATTGAGTAGCATAGCTCGAATTTTTCCATCAGGTGCATAATATACAGATGCGTCTGCGGTGGGTAGGAGAATCCTTCTCCATGACCGTGCCGCAGGATTTCACTTAGGCTGTCCAAGTCGAGGATGCCTTTGTTAGCTGCTACCTGTTCCGCATTGATGAGCTTATAGACGGCGTTCGTCACCCAGGTTGGCTGGAGGATGTGCATGGCATCCAAGATGAAATCCTTGAAATGCACGACCACTCCCAGATCATTGAGGAAGTCAACCAGCACCTCTTGGTTATTATCCTCAGTGATGCCCGCCTTTTTGCAAAACGTTGCGTATTCATTACTGCTGATGTAGGGTTTGTTTAGATTTTCTATCTGTTCCTTGACATGGAACCAGCTTTTAGGCCAGCGAGTTTCGGCCAGAGGCATCATCGCCAGCTCATTGAGCAGTATCTCCCGGAATTTTTCTATGCCTTGGGTTGTGGCACAGGAGGTACGGTAAAAGCCTCTAATAGCGGGGTACTTGGTCAGCAGGAAAGGTCGGTTAAGGTCAAAGCCTGGATTGACATCCTGTTTGTTGAGGATAATGAGGACAGGCGAGTCTCCACCAAATGACTCGACATGGCGTAGCCAGTATTCAGGCCGCTCATCTCTCCGGCCATCTAATACCAGTACATAAAGACTCCGTTTGGACAGGAAAAATTGATGCGTGGCATGCATTATCTCTTGGCCGCCGAAATCCCAGATATTGACCTTGATAGCCTTGTCCTCGGCATGCACCTGCCAGTTGCGGATGTTGATGCCGTGCGTAATGGGTTCGCATTGGTCAAACGCTTCGCCAAATAGCCTTTTAACTAAAGAAGTTTTTCCTGCTGCTCCATCACCGACTAAAATAACTTTTACCTCATTCAAGGGCTGCACTTCTTCTTTCAGGGAGACAAAATAGCTGCGCACAGCCTCTATTCCTTGCTGGGCTATCTCTGCCGGAGGTGAGGTCAGCGGACAGCCTTTAAGGTAAAGTTTTTCCAGTTTGGTTAGTCGGGTAACTTCCAGCGGCAGAGTCGTGAACTGATTGTTGCTGAGGTCAAGTTCAGTTAAGTTTTTCAGTTGCAGGATGTCTGGCGGTAGGCTAGTGAGCTGATTACCGCTGAGGTTAAGCCGGGTCAGGTTTGCCAGCTCGAAGAGTTCCGGCGGTAGGGTTGTCAGTTTGTTGCCGCTGAGGTTGAGAATTGCCAGATTAGTGAGCTGGAGGAGATTCGGCGGCAAAGCTGTGAGCTGATTATTGCTGAGGTCAAGCCGGGTTAAATTCGTCAGCTCAGAGATTTCTGGCGGAAACATTGCAAGTTGATTACCGCTGAGGTTAAGAACTTCAAGATATGTCAACTTGGTTAGCCGGAACAACTCAGGCGGCAGTTTGGTCAGTCCTTTGTCGCTGAGATCAAGCTGGGTCAGCAGCGATAACTTGATGATCTCCTGTAATTGGATAGCGCGACGTTGTTCTTGTTTGAGCGTCAATATATAAATGGATGCGGATAATGTTGTTATCAGCATGATAATTATACTCGTATGTATATCAATGTTCATCCCTATAAAAGACATGAACATAACAAATACACCCAACAGTGCGACTGTTGCCGAGATGTTTGAAATGTAGCTGAAAAGCGTCTTGTTCATCTTGCTCATAGCGTCCTCATATTAAGTTCAATACTACAATCAACATGACACCAAGCACGTCCGCTAAGATACCCAACTTTATAGTTCGTGATCTATTGCTCCAATCTATGCCACGCTGATGGATGAGCATGATTATCAAAAGAACGCCAAGTATCCAGAGGGAGAACAAGACATATCGCTGAATTTTCTCAAGGGCTATGGGTTGAAGAAGATTGGCGGGAGATGCAGCCTGCCCCTGCATGAAACCAGCTGCCTCAAGTGCCTTGAAGAGGGCCGATGTTAAGGCGGAGAAGACTAATTCAATCCCAAGAAACCAGTCTTCCCATTCTTGATCTGGAGAAGTCTTTTTGCCACGAGTCAGCTTCTTGATGATCACTCCACACGGCACGATCATCAGCGAGCTGACTAATATAACAAGACTGTTAGTTGATAAGGGCATAATCGCCTCTTTTTATTGCGTCAGCACTTCGTTATCCGTCATCGCCTGCGCACCTCAATCATTGATAAAAAGGGCCGTGCTGCCCTGCACCGGGGTCCGGCTGCCAGTTCCTCTCTCATGCAACTGATGAGTTCCACTAGAATGCAACGATTTGTTCCTGCCTAATGCAACGACCTGTTCCACTCTAATGCAACAATCTGTTCCTGTCTAATGCAACAGATCGTTCCATGAGTATGCGACTCAAAGGTTCCATTAGAATGCAACCGGGAGTTCCATTAATCACCCGGCCTTGACCGCAGAAGCCCCGGAGACCCTCAGAGAGAGGAAACAGGCAAAGTCCAGCACCTGCCGGGCCGCCTCTTCCGGAAGTGAGGCAAGTAGCGCAGCTGCCTGCTCCGCCGGTGAAACCCACTGTTCCGTCGCCGCGCACCAGACCGGGATAAATTGCCCGGCATCAAGAGCGGCAGTCGTTAAGGTCTCTCCCTGTTCATCGCTGAATTCAAGTTCATAGACTGCATCATCATGACAATGAATAATTGCGGCCCGCATTCCCGCCCGAAGATGCTGCTCAGGAATATCTCTGATAAGTTCTACAATGTCGCCGAGATCAGATTTCATATTTTTTACCTCTATTGACGGGTTGTGGGCAGCCCTATACGGAATATACCCTACCCCTCCTCCGGCTACCGTTCCATGAGAATGCAACTCAAGCCCCACCCCGGTCGGTCGGGCTAGCTCCCCAACCGAAGCTCATGATAACTTTTGCAATCCGTTACGACCTCGCAGAAACAAGCTGCCGGATAATCTCCTTTGTATGGCGCAACATGCCGAAGATTTCAATAATCTCGTCTTTTGTGGCATCATAGGCCAGACTTTCGCTGTAGATGTTTCCATCAAGTACAACAAAATACCAATGCCGACCAATAACATAAGCACCATAGATCGGATGAGAATGATGATTGATGGTTTGGGCTGCCACCATTTCGGCCAATAATTGCCCCAAAGGATCATTGGAGGTATCAAGTTGTTTCTTGTACTCGTGAAGGAAGAAAAATTGCTCTTGAGGAGCATGCCTGCCCTGGGCCACCAGAAAGTCCACGATCCCCCACAGCTTTTTATTGTCCGCATATTCCACAGACACTTCCCGTTCCATAAACGGTCGATATGCTGGATCGTAAAAATCAATCATGTCCAGAAGAAGGGCGATGAACGAGATTTTGAGTTCTTCTTCATTCCAATCACGAACGCGCAATGCAAGCTTCCTGGATAATCCTTGTAACTGCGCAATTTCCTCCGAGGTTACCTTGCTTGCTCCTGCAAGCCATGATCGAAGCCCCTGAAAATCGGGTTCAAACGTCAATTGAAACTCTTCTTCAATCTCGGGCACAGTCCATTTTGAAAATGGTTTCATGATGTTCTATCCCTTCCTTATGGTTTCCCGGGAATATACCCCTCATCCCGGCCCTTGGGCCGGGACAACAAAATATGAAAGCCGCTTGATACTCGGCACTTTCATATGAAAAAACGTTTTGATGAGCAAGAGTAGAAGGATGGGCTGTTTTTGTCAAGAAGATTGAGAGCAAAAGGAGGGAACAAAAAAGCCCATCGTTTGTAACGATGGGGAGTATGTCAGGGCACTGTAGTAGGGGCGAATCCCTGTGTTCGTCCTTATATGATGTGTCGTAGGGGGAAACCTGTGTGTTTACCCTTGGCGTCATCCAAAAATAAAGGGCAGACACATGGGTCTGCCCCTACAGTATCTCTCGAAAAAGGGATGCCGATCAATACAGGGCCGGTCGTTGCAGATTAAATTTTTTGATCCGATAGCCGATCTGACGCTGGGTAAGCCCCAGTTCACGGGCTGCACGGGCCTGCACCCAACCATGTCGTTTCAACGCTGTTTCCACCTGTTCACGCTCTAACTCCTGAAGAGAGCGGGGCGGGCTGTTTTCGCTTGTTCGCTGTTCAGGTACCTGACCCTGCATTCCCTGCATTTGCGGCGGCAGGTGTGACTCGGTCCTGTTTTGCATAAGCCGTTCCGTTGGTGGCTGAAGAAAATAGCCAGGAAGATCATGAACAGAGAGCATATCACCTGTGGAAAGGATCACCAGCCGTTCCATCAGGTTCTGTAACTCACGGACATTTCCCGGCCAGTCATAATCAGTCATCAGGTCCAGGAATTCTGTGGTCATCCGTACCTGTTTGTCATTTCTTTTATTGCTTGATTTGAGAAAAAAGTCTGCCAACAAAGGGATATCATCTTTTCTTTTGCGGAGCGGCGGCAGTACAACAGGCACTACATTGAGTCGATAGTAGAGATCATTACGAAAGGTGCCTTCCTGCACAGCTTTTTCCAGGCTGACATTGGTTGCCGCGATGATACGGACATCCACATCAATAGTGCGATTGGAACCCAGCCGCTCAAACTGCTGTTCCTGAAGAACCCGAAGTAGTTTTGCCTGGAGGCCCAAAGGCATTTCACCGATTTCATCAAGAAACAGGGTCCCTTTATCTGCCAGCTCAAAGCGTCCTTCCCTGGTGCCGTCAGCTCCGGTAAAGGCTCCTTTTTTATGACCAAAGAGTTCGCTTTCCAAAAGGTTTTCCGGCAAGGCAGCGCAGTTGATTTTGACAAAAGGTTTATCGCGGCGGGGGCTGGCCTCATGGATGGCCTGGGCTGCCAGTTCTTTTCCTGTGCCTGATTCCCCAAGGAGCAGAACACTGGCCCGACTGGGAGCAACCCGCTCAATACTCCAAAAGACCTCCTGCATGGTTTTTGACTGCCCGATAATATAATGCTTTTTATGGCGGGCATGGAGGCGATCTTTAAGGCTCTGGTTTTCTGAAACCAATTTTTCCCGGTCTTTCCGGATGGCCTGGTTCAGATCAAGAAACTGGGAAATCAAGGTGGACAGTACCGTTAAAAAGCGGACATCCTCTTCCAGGGAGGTCTCCAGGCCAAAGAGGCGATCAACACTAAGAACGCCCACAGGCTTTTCCTTCAGCAGGACAGGTACACCAATAAAGGAGAGCTTGGTCTTGCTGAACATCTGGCGGGAGCCTGTGCGGTTGAGGAAAAGAGGTTCACTGTTGATATCAGGAACAATAAAGGGCGATCCAGTACGAAAGACCTTACCATAGATGCCCTCGTCAAGGTTGTAGATACCGCGCTGTTCTTCTTCAATACTCAGGCCGTATGAGGCCCGGATGGTTAACCTCTCCTGTTCGTCGTCCAGCAGGGTTAAGGTGGCGCGTTCCATCCGCAGGGTATCGTGGAGCACCTTGAGGATAGCAGAAAGGGCTGTATCCAGATGGACAGCAGACCCGATCAACTTGACAATACGATATAACGCCTTGATTTCCAGAGCCTCAGTGCTTTCACTGATAAAGCTGTGGTTGGGGAAGAGGTTGGCTTCCTCTTTCTCCTTTAGCATGTTTTTTCCTCTCTTTCGGATGAATAAACAACTCCACCCCTTGGGGGGGTGGGGTGTTAAATTAAATTAAATGAAAATATTAGCCTGTCACGCCGCAAGCGGCGAGGTGTCAGACCCGGAGCTTCGCAATGAGCAGCATTCTGCGGCAAAGCGGAGAAGCTGTTCCTGGTTAAGTGTCTGACCACCAGAACGTATCCGGTTGACCAGGTTTTTGATTTGCATATCATCAAGTCGGAGCCCTGCCTGATCAAGTTGCAGCTGGACAGCTCTGGCCCCGGTTTTTTCTCCAAATCGGAGATCTCGTGTTCCTCCAACCCGTTCTGGGGCATATGGTTCATAAATGTCTGGATTGACAGTTATGCCGTGTTGATGTAATCCGGTCTCACAGGTGAAGATGGCCGAGCCAACCAAGGGGTGGTTATCAGCAATGGTTTTTCCTGTGCTTTGTGCAACCCGTTGACAGAGTTCCGGGAGAAATTCTGGGTGATACTTTTTTTCATTCAGGATAAAGGCAAGGTAACCAACAACTTCTTCAAGACGCGAATTGCCTGCTCGTTCGCCAAGCCCCAGAACTGTGGCATCCAGACCGTTGGCTCCGGCCTCCAGGGCTGCAATGGCATTGGCCGTGGCCATGCCAAAATCATTATGGCAGTGGACTGCTATGGGAAGCGAGGCCGCCGACGTAATAGTCTGGACAAGGCGGGTCATGCCAGCTGGAGAACAGATCCCCACTGTGTCTGCCAGGCGAATGCGGCTTGCTCCGTATTGCTTGGCAATTTTTGCTGTTGCACAAAGAAAGTCGATATCCGCCCGCGAGGCGTCTTCCATGCCCACAGATACAGCAGGGATGCCTGCGGCCAGGGCCTGTTGGATTGAAGCTGCAAGGGTCGTATGTAACCAATCCCTATCTTTTCCCAGACGTTCCTGAATATGGGCATCTGAAACCGGGACAGACAGGGCAAGGAGGTCTGGTGAGCAGACAGCGGCAAAGGTGATGTCTTCTGGCTTGCAGCGGCACCACAGGCTGAGACGGCAAGAGTCAGCAGTGCGTTTTCTGGCCTCAAGGACAAGTTTGGGAAGATAGGTGTTGAGCGGAGATGCTATACCGAGTTCAATTTCGTCAACACCAATGCGGCAGAGTCCCTGAATAATCTCGTGCTTATCCTGATCAGTGAAAGCAACACTGGGGGTCTGCTCCCCTTCCCGAAGGGTGGAGTCAATAAGTTGAGGCTGATTGATGCGCATCTGTTTGTTATAATTTGGTCGTTACGTTCAGGGAGACCACTGAATCTGGGATATTGGTAAAAAAAGATACAGATATGAATATCCACATCATGTGCCATTTTTGCGTTTTTCATGTCTTTGTCAGGAAGAGGTGTAAAATCAGAGTATTGGGTGATAAGGTGTTCGTTTTTAACTGATCAATAAAGGAGATGAAGTTTACAATATTGGATTCTTTGCTCGTGAGATGCACATAAATGTAAGGAGAGGTGCGAAGAAATGTTGCGGAGGTGGTGTGAAAATTTATGCCTTGATCTGTTCGACTGTTATGTTTGCCGATCTTTTTCTTAATTGCGATTTCCCAACGATTGCAAGGCTGATTTGTTACAAAAAGGTATATTGAGGTTCTGATTGTAAACAATATGACAAAAAGGTTTTCAAATAAAAAGGTCACGTTGTGGTATGTAGCGATTTCTCTCTTTTAGTTTATTGATATTAAACAATATAAAAAATATATCCCGAACGGCACACCGTTTGCTTAAGAGAGGATAACATCAATACAAAGATGTTCATAATGCAAATGATTAACGCAAACAAAGAACCGGACAATCCGGGAATATCCTCTTTTATACACGGAGAAAAACAATGAGAAAGGTAGCAATCTACGGCAAGGGCGGAATCGGAAAGTCTACAACAACCCAGAATACAGTAGCTGGACTGTGTGGATTGGGCAGAAAGGTTATGGTGGTTGGTTGTGATCCTAAGGCAGACTCCACTCGTCTGTTGCTTGGTGGTCTGGCCCAAAAATCTGTTCTTGATACCCTGCGTGAGGAAGGTGAGGACGTAGAACTGGAAGACATCCGCAAAGAAGGATACGGCGGAACCTGGTGTGTTGAGTCTGGTGGTCCTGAGCCGGGAGTTGGTTGTGCTGGTCGTGGTATTATCACCTCTATTAATATGCTGGAGTCCTTGGGTGCATACGAAGAAAGCGAAGCACTGGATTATGCCTTCTACGATGTACTGGGCGACGTTGTTTGCGGTGGTTTTGCTATGCCGATTCGCGATGGTAAGGCAGAAGAAATCTACATTGTTGTATCCGGTGAGATGATGGCAATGTACGCGGCCAACAACATCAGCAAAGGTATCATGAAGTTTGCTCAGTCCGGTAATGTACGTTTGGGCGGCTTGATCTGTAACTCTCGTGCTGTTGACAATGAGCAGGAGATGATCGAGAAATTTGCTGAAAAACTGGGAACCCAGATGATCTGGTTTGTACCGCGCGACAACGATGTACAGCGAGCCGAGATCAACCGAAAGACCGTTATTGAATGGAAACCTGATGCGCCCCAGGCGGATAAGTATCGTGGCTTGGCCAAGGCCATTGATGAAAACGAGAAGTTTGTCATCCCCACGCCTATGGAGATTGAAGAGCTGGAGCAGCTGCTCATGGACTTCGGTCTGATGAATTAATCTTCCCTGTTAAAGCGAATAAATAATGCATATGTAAGGGCACGGTACGCCGTGCCCTTACGAACAAAGAAATATTCAGGAGAATAAACATCATGTTAATGATCAGAGCTATCGTCAGACCAGAAAAATCCGACGAAATTCTTGCTGCCCTCATGGATGCTGGCTTTCCGGCGGTTACTAAATACTCTGTTGCTGGTCGTGGTAAACAACGCGGTATTAAAATCGGCGATATCACTTACGATGAAATTCCCAAGATGATGCTCATGTCCGTAGTTCGGGACGAAGATAAAGATTTTGTCATCCAGACTATCATGGAAACCGCCAGGACTTCTGAAAAGGGTGCCTTTGGTGACGGTAAGATCTTTGTCAGCGAGGTTGAGGAAGTCTACACCATCAGTTCCGGCGTCAAAGAAGGAGTTGTTGAGGAGGCCGCATAATGAAAGAAGTCATCGCTGTGGTACGCATCAATATGATGAACCAGACCAAGAAGGCCTTAAGCGATGCCGGGGTTGACTCTTATTTTGTCCGCGAGGCGCAAGGCCGGGGCAAAGGATTTGCCAATCCTAAGGTACTTGAAGGGGTCGATGAAGGCTACGAAGAAGCGGCAGCTGTGCTGGGAGAAAAAGGAAAACTCTATCCCAAGCGAGTAGTGACCGTGGTGGTTGAAGACGAGAAAGTGGATGAGGTTGTGCAAGCAATCATTGCACCCAATAAAACCGGGAAACCTGGTGACGGCAAGATATTTGTCGTGCCAGTGGCTGATTCTATCCGGGTTCGAACCGGTGAGACAGGTGAAGCAGCTATCGTCTGAACCTGAACAGGAATTTTGAGGAGAACAATATGGGAGCAGCAGAAAAGCTGGTGCAGTGGGATCCCACCGACATAAAAGCGGAACTTATTAAGAAATATCCGCCCAAGGTGGCCCGTAAACGCGCCAAGCAGATAATGATCAATGAGGCCCTGGAGAACGGCACGCCGGAGATTACGGCCAATGTTCGTACCATCCCAGGCATCATCACCATGCGTGGCTGTACCTACGCTGGTTGTAAGGGCGTTATTATGGGGCCAACCCGTGATATCGTCAACCTGGTCCATGGGCCGATTGGATGTAGCTTTTACGCTTGGTTGACCCGAAGAAATCAAACCGATCCGGGGCCGGAAGGACCGGATGGTGAGAACTTTATGACCTATGCGTTTTCAACCGATATGCAGGATCAGGATATTATTTTCGGTGGAGAAAAGAAGCTGGCTACAGCCATTCAGGAAGCCTATGATCTGTTTCATCCGAAATCCATCGCCGTGTTTGCAACCTGCCCTGTGGGGTTGATTGGCGATGATATTCATACGGTTTCCAAACAGATGAAGGAAAAATTCGGCGACTGTAATGTCTATGCCTTCAGCTGTGAAGGCTATAAAGGGGTTTCGCAGTCAGCAGGCCATCATATTGCTAATAACCAGGTTTTCCGTCACATTGTGGGCGAGAACGACGAGCCGGTTGAGGGCGAGTATAAAATTAACCTGCTGGGTGAGTACAACATCGGTGGTGATGGCTTTGAGATTGATCGGATCTTTAAAAAATGTGGGATTACTAATATCTCCACCTTCTCAGGGAACTCCACCTATAACCAGTTTGCCACGGCCCATCAGGCTGATCTGAATGCGGTTATGTGTCATCGCTCTATCAACTATGTGGCTGACATGTTGGAAACCAAGTTCGGTATTCCCTGGGTTAAAGTGAACTTTATTGGTGCTAACGCCACAGCCAAGTCCTTGCGTAAGATTGCCGCCTATTTTGAAGATCAGAAATTGATTGATAAAGTTGAAGCAGTCATTGCTGAGGAAATGCCCGAAGTTGAGGCAGCAGCCAAAGAAGCACAGGCTCACACTGATGGTAAGACCGCCATGATGTTTGTGGGTGGTTCCAGGGCCCATCATTACCAGGAACTGTTCAACGAACTGGGCATGAAGACCATCTCGGCTGGCTACGAGTTCGCCCACCGTGATGACTACGAGGGACGTCGGGTTCTGCCTTTTATCAAGATAGATGCAGACAGCCGGAACATTGAGGAGATTGAGGTTGAGGCCGACGAGACCCGCTACAATCCCCGCAAGACCGAAGAGGCCATGAAGGTGCTGAAAGAAAAGGGCGTGAAGTTTAAAGATTACGAAGGTCTTGCCCCGGATATGGACGAGGGTACCCTGATTATTGATGACCTGAATCAGTACGAAGCTGAGAAACTGGTTGAACTGATGAAGCCGGATATCTTTTGCGCTGGTATTAAAGAGAAATTCTCTATCCAGAAGCTGGGTGTGCCCATGAAGCAGCTGCACAGCTATGATTCCGGCGGTCCTTATGCCGGATTCAAAGGCGCAATCAACTTTTATCAGGAGATTGATCGACTGGTAAGCAGCAAGGTCTGGAGTTACATGAAGGCTCCGTGGCAGGATAATCCGCAGCTTTCCGGAACCTTTGTCTGGGAATAATCTGTAGGGGTAGACCTGTGTGTCTACCCATTATGCAAACAGGGCGAACACATAGGTTCGGCCCCTACAACCCATACGCGGAAATAATTCGTAGGGGCAGGTCCCCGTGCCTGCCCGGTATAATCAGGGCGAACACAGGGATTCGCCCCTACATAAGAATACGAGGTAACACAGGATGTTATTACGACATACCCCCAAAGAAATCAGCGAGCGCAAGGGCCTGACCATTAACCCGGCCAAGACCTGCCAGCCTATCGGTGCCATGTATGCGGCTCTGGGCATCCACGGATGTCTGCCCCATAGTCACGGTTCCCAGGGCTGTTGCGCTTATCATCGTTCAACCCTGACCCGGCATTATAAAGAGCCTATTTCTGCCGGAACCAGCTCCTTTACCGAAGGTGCATCTGTTTTCGGTGGTCAGGCCAACCTGACTCAGGCCTTTAACAATATTTTTAACGTTTATAATCCAGAGATCGTAGCAGTCCATACCACTTGTCTGTCTGAAACCATTGGTGATGACCTGCCTCAGATCCGCAAGAAGGCGATTAAGGAAGGCAAAATTCCTGAAGGCAAACACGTTATCGGTGCTTCTACGCCAAGTTATGTTGGCTCCCATGTAACGGGTTTTTCCAACATGGTCAAAGCCATGACCGAGCTGGCCGAGCCCACAGGAAAAAAGAACGGCAAGGTCAACCTGATCCCTGGTTGGGTTGAGCCCTGTGATATGGAAGAGCTGAAGCGTATCACCGATCTGATGGGTGTTTCCACCATCATGTTCCCTGATACCTCTGGCGTCCTGAACACCCCTCTGACCGGCGAGTATAAAATGTTCCCGGCAGGTGGTACCACCATTGCTGAATTGCAGTCCACTGCTGATTCAACCGGTACCCTGGCCTTGGGCGAGTGGTGTTCTGCCGATGCGGCCCGTCAGCTGGATAAGCAGTATAAGGTACCCTGCACAGTGCTGGATATGCCCTTTGGCCTGAAAGCGACAGATCGCTTCATTGAGGCTCTGCGTACCTTGGCTGGTGTTAATGTGCCTGAAGAAGTCATGACCGAGCGTGGTCAGCTGGTGGACCTCATCTCTGATATGCACCAGTATTTTTACAATAAAAAGGTGGCACTGGTTGGTGACCCGGATCAACTCATCGCTATGACCGAGTTCCTGGTGTCCATTGATATGTGTCCGGTTCACGTTGTTACCGGTACTCCGGGCAAGAAGTTTGAGAAGCGGATCAGGGAAATCACGGCAGACATGCCGTATGAGGTAAATGTCAAGGCCAAAGGCGACTTTTTCCTCGTCCATCAGTGGATGAAGAACGAGCCGGTTGATTTGCTGATCAGCAACACCTACGGCAAGTACATTGCCCGTGACGAAGACGTACCTTTTGTTCGCTGGGGCTTCCCCATCCTGGATCGTCAGGGACATCAGTATTTCCCTACGGTGGGCTATAAAGGCGGCCTGCGCCTGCTGGAGAAGATACTGACCGCCCTGCTTGATCGGAAGGATCGGGACGATACGGAAATGAAATTCGAGCTGGTGCTGTAGAAACCGTGCTGTACAGGATGTAAAGAGAGGAAGAACAGGAAGGAATTGTGGCGGGGCCGGGAGGCTCCGCCATTTTTGCTTTTTGGACTAAGATTCTTTCGCCAAAACAAGGATGCCAGCACTTATTGAGAAGTTACCTTCACTTCTGCAGTCATGTCATCAATTGCTGAAATAAACTGTAGATAACGTTGATTCGCCTCCGATAATACCTCCGGGCGTCCCAAAGTCTGTCTGACCACGCTGTCATGAGGGTTGTCCGCTGTGCTCATAGGAAAAATATAACCTTTGTCGTGATATTTTGTGCAACCTGGTCTTTCAGGCGGATTACTCGACCAAGGTTCCTCGCCCCTGTTTTCTTTTTCTGTATTGGTTCAAAAAAATATATTTGTTTGACTGCCGTGAATCCTTGAAATATAATATTTTTAATACATAGTGTCATGTAGTAATATTTGTTAAATGGTGCGGGATAACGAGAAGGAACGGAGGAGGAAAAATATATGAAAACGACAAAAGACTTCAGCAGAAGGAAAAGAAATCGGAGCCTGGCAGCCCTATGCCTGATCTCTTTAATGCTCACTGCGCCTGCGGTGCAGGCGAATAAAGTGGTGGTGATACCGCTGGGCAGCACGACCAATATCGGTGCGTCCATCTATTGGACCGGAGAGTGGCAGGACGGCTTTCAGTATGCCATCGGAGACGGGATGCAGTACGGTGGCAGTAGCTATCTCTGCGTGAAGGATCATGTATCCTCGTCTGCCAATACTCCGCCAAACGGGACGTATTGGAGCCTGATGGCTGAGAAGGGTGATATCGGCCCTCAAGGATCATCTGGTGCTCAGGGGCCGCAGGGAGTCGCCGGAACTGATGGTGCTCAGGGCGTTCAGGGTGCTCAGGGGCCGCAGGGAGTAGCAGGGCCACAAGGGGCTGATGGTGCTCAGGGCTTTCAGGGTGCAGAAGGTCCGCAGGGCGTAGCAGGGCCGCAGGGTGCGCAAGGCCCTTCCGGTACCAGTTCATGGACAGACGCGACCGGCAAGGTCACGGCGACCGTGGATGTGGGTATCGGTACCGGCGCGGCGACACCGGGTGCAAAGCTGCATGTGGACGGTGAGATAAAAATGGAGGCAACTGCTGCCGCTTGTGATACGGCGTCCGCAGGCAAGATCCGTTGGAGCGGCTCGGATTTCGAGGGCTGCAACGGCACATCCTGGGTAACATTCACATACAGTCCGGTGGTGATCCCGACTGTGACTTCAGCCACCGGCAAGGTCTGGATGGACCGTAATCTGGGCGCGAGTCAGGTGGCAACGTTGTTTGACGATACAGCCGCCTACGGCGATCTGTACCAGTGGGGCCGACCGACAGACGGCCATGAACAGCGGGACAGCGGCACTGTAGGTACTCAATGGGGTGGCGCATAGCCCCAACCCGATCATGGGAATTTTATAACCGGCTTCTTAGATTGGCTGAGCACGCCGGACCCCGCGCTCTGGAATGGTGTAGCCGGTATAAATAATCCCTGTCCCACCAGCTTCCGGTTGCCCACAGATACGGAGTGGCAGGATGAGATCGATCAATACGGAGCAACCAGCATCGCACTTTTTGATTCACCCCTGAAGCTTGTAGCGGCAGGTTGTCGCAACTACCTCGGCACGCTCTTCTTCGCGGGCAGCAGCGGCTACTGCTGGAGCAGTACGGTCGACGGTACCAGCGCCCGCGTCTTGAACTTCAGTAGCGGCAGCGCCGCCCTGCACAGCTTCTACCGCGCAAACGGCTTCTCTGTCCGTTGCCTCAAGGATTAAGACACTTTGATTTATTTGTCATCTTTGTCCCTTTACGACCGCATCGCGTAGCGTGCGGTCGTTTTTATTTTACCGCGTAGCGGGCGAATTTTTTTTCATGGCGCAATAGAATAATTGTGGTATGTTGGGGGTGTGAATACGGAAGAGAAAATACGACTGGCAGGCGATCTGTCCTGTCTGTATCTGCATAAGGAAGGCATTTTTTACAAGGTGTATAATAAGGATGCCATGCTGTTCATCGGAAACATCAAGCCGTTGAAGATTACAGCCAAATTTATTAAAGTTGTTGATCAATATGTCTACAGTGCCGGTTTCCCGGAATCCGTACTTGAGCGGGTCAAAGAGAAGCTGCACAGCTGCGGCGGAGTGTTTGAAACGGCGGAAAAAATGCTAAAGGTCACCGGTGTCCGATGGAACGAGGCAGAGGATTATTCGGATTGGTGCGGACGGTGGAAAGGGAAGGCAGAAGAAAGGCATGAGGCTGACTCAGCAAGTATCGCACAGCAGGTGGCCGCTTTCCCGGTGATGCAGAGAACACCGATGGAGGCCGTGCAGTTCATTATAAGTATGCAGAAACAGCTGAATACAAAGCGGAATGCGGCCCCCGCATCGGGATTGTAGGGGCACGACGTACCGTGCCCCTGTCCGATGATGCATAAAAATAACGATACGCTGGATGAAAGGCTGTTTGCAGCCTATTACAGGGCGCGGAAAAACAAACGGAACACGTACAACCAGTTGCGCTTTGAGATGGATTATGAACATAATCTGTTTCAGCTTGCCGACGAGATCCGAAATCGTTGCTATACCCCCGGCCCCTGCACCGCTTTTATTGTTGATAAACCGGTTAAACGGGAAATATTCGCCGCTGATTTTCGCGACCGGGTGGTGCATCACCTGCTGCACGGAACGATTAATCCTGCGGTGGAAAAAAAGCTGATTCACGACACCTACAGCTGCCGAATTGGTAAAGGAACCCTGTTCGGCATAAACCGGCTTGATGCGTTCATCCGCTCCTGCACAGAAAATTATCAGCGGGATGCCTATATTCTTAAACTGGATATAACAGGCTATTTCAGGAACATGCGCCATGATGTTCTGTGGGTAAAAGTGCAGCGGATACTGTCGGGCAGAAATAACGATTATGGCGGCCTGTCACGGGAACTTATCGACTATCTGCTGCGACGGATTATTCACACCCCGGCGGCGGTCGGATGCAGGAGGAAATCTCCTGGCACGGCATGGAAAGGACTGCCGAAAAGCAAGAGCCTGTTTTATGCTGAAAAAGGTTGCGGTCTGCCCATCGGTAATCTGACCTCGCAGCTGTTCGGAAACATTTTTATGAATGATTTTGATCATTTTATAAAGCATGATCTGCGGGTGCGCTGTTACGGCAGATATGTTGACGACATGGTGTTTGTTCATCAGTCCAAGGAATTTTTGCGGAGTATCATTAACGAGGCGAAAAAAGAACTCGCAGCTGTTGGCTTGGAGGTGCATCCGGGCAAAATCTATCTTCAACATTACAGCAAAGGTGTGTTGTTTCTCGGTCAATATATTAAACCGTATCGAAAATATATCAGCAGGCGGACAAAGAACAACTTTTACCGAATGATCAATGAAATCAACCTGCTGCTTGAAACGGAACAAAGAATAGATGAACAGGTGCTTGAACATATCAGAGCAAGGATGAACTCCTATCTCGGCACTCTCGGTCATGCGGACACCCGCCATCTGATTATCAAGGCGAGAAAGAAGCTCTGTCCTCAGTTTTTCTTTTTCTTTTCATTCGATGACGCATACAGCAAAATAACGCTGAATATCCGGAACCTGCTATGGCATTATACACAGCCTTGCCTGTCTATAAAGTCGCTTATGACCTGCTGATTGAGCTTTTTAGGCGCACAGGTAAATTTCCCAGAGAATACAAATATACGCTCGGAGAAAAGCTGAAGAACGAGGCTCTGGAATTGATCCTCAATATTTACAGGGCCAATAAAAGCCGGAATCGGGACAGATTGGAATGTATAGCCGAAGCGCGGGACAATGCGGAAGCGATTCGTCTGCTGTTGCGTTTAAGTAAGGATCTTAATGTGATCGGTAATAAACCCTTTGTCCAGTTGAACAGCGGCATTGAGAATGTCTCTGTTCAACTGGTCGGATGGGAGAAATATATGACCGGAGTTGCAGGATGACCGGAAGGTCTATTCTGCGAGCGTGTCATATTCATCCTGACAGACCGCCGGGACGTATTTCCTTATGTCCGGGCAGAAAGGATGCCTCGACAAGGCATCCGCTTCAGGTGCAATGCCCGCACCCGGATTACGCCTGAAGATGTCAAGTGTTTGTCCGCCCGCCATGTAGCGGCAGGTTATCGCAACAACAACGGCACGCTCAACAACGCGGGCAGCAACGGCAACTACTGGAGCAGTACGGTCGACGGAACCAACGCCCGCAACTTGAACTTCAATAGCGGCAACGCCGACCTGAACAGCAACAACCGCGCAAACGGCTTCTCTGTCCGTTGCCTCAAGGATGAATGGATCCCCTCTGCTATGTTAACGGCGGAGGGGATTTTTTTTTTGTTTATTCGCCCCCGGATGAAAGGCAAAACGCAGTCAAAATACCGGTTGCAACATGTATCTTATAGATTGTAAAATAATATCCAATCATAATTTTTCACCCTTTACCCTACTGCCGGAGGATTGATCAATGCCCACAGCAGGCATCAAAGTGCTCTTTATCGGCAAGAGCTGGGTTGTACCCTATGAAGCAAAAGTCTGCGAAAATATCAGCGGATTGTTCCAGGATATTGCCTCATTCGCCCCGGATGTCCTTGTCACCAGCGAGTTTGCTCCAGGGGCTTTAAATATTGCCGGGCTGGAACTGCGCAAAAGATGGATACACGTCAAACCCGATGCCACGGATGACGAGGTGACCCTTGCTATTGACAGCTGCTATATCGGCACTCTGTTCGGCCCTCATCATCTGGATGAAAGTTTTCCCTTGGTCAGTGTCTATACCCCGACCTATAACACAGGGGATTTTCTCAGAGACACCTATCAGTCTCTTCGTGAACAAACGTATCCGAACTGGGAGTGGTGCGTGGTTGACGATGAGTCCAGCGACGGTACCTGGCAGAAGCTGCTTGAGCTGGCAAGGGAAGACTACCGGGTCCGCCCGATGCGGATAAAACACAGCGGCAAGATCGGGCATCTGAAGGATATCGCCACCCGGATGGCCAACGGCAAGTACCTGATCGAGCTGGACCACGATGATATGCTGACCGATAATGCGGTGGAGGAGGTTCGCCAAGCATTTGATGCCAACCCGGATGTCGGTATGGTCTACTCAAATTGCGCTAGTTTTTTTTCCGATGGAAGCCCGCAGATGTTCGGCGATGACTTCTGGAAGGATCGCTACCGGGACACGGAGTACCGGGGAAAGATGTACAAGGAGTGTCTCAATCCTGATATTTATGACAGCTTCGGCCCTGAGCATCATCAGCTCTTTGGCTGGTTTCTGACCGTCGGACCAAATCATGTTCGGGCCTACAGGGCGGAAACCTTGCGTAGTCTTGGAGGGTATAACCGGAACTTCCCGGTTGCCGACGACTGGGAACTGTACGCAAGATTCTTCTTGCATTCAAAATGTCTGCACCTGGACAAGATGCTCTACCTTTACCGCTTCCATGATGCAGCCTCCAACACGACTTTTACGCGCAATAAATCCATTCAGGATCATCTTGAGCTTGGACGCCGTCATCATGCCGCAGCATTTATCGAATATAATAAGCGACGTCAGGCAATGTCGGAAGATTCTAAGAATGTTGAATGAGCCGTTTGCAGGTATGATTGAGTGCAACAAAATCGAAAAAGGGGACAGAACTATTTTCGATAGTCAAGCAGGGTGTGTCTCACACCCGCTTTCCATAATCGGCAGCACCGACAAGCTTCTTCGCTCCCTCAGCCCCTTGAACCTTCTGCCATGCAAATACTCATCGAATTCGAGGCAGCAGCAACTCCCGACCGACCGCACATTTTTTGAACACCTCGCCCGTCGGGATAACGTTTCCGGTGTCGTCCTGCCGGAGAAACAATTAAACAATAGCAATTTTACAGCCCAAGGCTTCAACCATTTTTTTCACAGTGTCGAACTTCGGCGAACTTCCTTCAGCCAACGCTTTGTAAAGATTCTGCCTGCCGAGTTTAGTGGCTCTTGCAATCTCAGACATACCTTTAGCCTTGGCAATATCACCCAATGCACGTTGAAAGCCTTCAACACCATTTTCTTCCAACATAATCTGAAGGTACTCTTTCATCATTTCCGGGCTGTCAAGGTACTCACTTGCATCCCACTTGCTTGTCGTCACGTCCTTGCTCATGAAGCTCCTCACGATCAAACGTATACTGATCCGGTAAAACACCCTCCGCTTCTTTAAAAATATCTGATAAAACATGCTGTTTTGTTGTTCGATCAGCCTGCGCCTGATATTTAAAGAGCAAGAATTCATAAAATGTGAGCAACTCCTGCCGGGCGACTTCGGGCAGTTTGAGCAGGTCCAGCACATGATTTCCAATATGTAGCCCAGTTTGTTGTATCATTGCTTTTTCCCTTTTTTCTCTATCCATTATCACACCTCTTTTCTCTTACACTCTTTAATCTATTTTCACCCTAACTTATTAGGATACCACCTGTACCGCTCTGTAACAACCTCAATTTCGTAAAACCGGGGGGGCCGAGAGGCTTCGCCATTTTTTTGTTTCTATGCCATTCAATCCAAATTAAAGCGCACAGGAACCAGCACCTCCATAGTTGCAGGCCGACCGTTTTTTGTTCCTGGAGAGAAACGCCATCTCTTCACGGTCTTCAGGGCTGATTTATCAAGTAATGTATGACCGCTACTTTTATGGAGCCTTACTTTATTCACTGAGCCGTCTTTGAGTACGGTAACGGCAAGAGTCACTGTCCCCTCAAGCCCGCGCCGTCTGGCCATACGAGGATATGCTGGTGGAGGGTTGCTCTGATAAAGCGGTGTTGCCTCCTGGATAGCCTTCTTGACCGGTGCTGTTGATCGTGTTGTTGTCTGAATCTTTCGTCTCGGCTGTGTGTGTACACGTCGCACTGGCTGTTTTTTTGTCCTGCGCACAATCGGCTTGGTTTGCCGTACAGGCCGTATAGGCTGTGGAGATGGAGCAGGCCGAATAGTAGGCTGGATATTTTTCAGCTGCGGCCGTGGTATTGGCTCCTGTTTTACCGGAAGAGCTGCCAACGGCTTGAATGGTTGCAAGGTAACCGGAGCAACATCGGGCAGGGGTGGTGCCTTCTGAACAGTTATCTTTTTCAATTTGGGCTGAGGCACTGGCGGACGGGGCTTCGGCGCAGGCTTCACCTGTGCGACTTTTGGTGGTAGCTTGATTGGTGGTGGCTTGGGCCGCGAAACAGTTTTGGGTTGTGGCTGGACAACCTGCTTTTTTACCGTTTTAGGTTGAACCTTGGGCAAGGGTTTTTGTTTCTTGACCGGCTTGGTTGGCTCAGGTTTTGCCTTGACAGGCACCAGCGGACGGATCGGTTCATACTCCACCGCTGCAATCTCCGGCGGGCTGGATATTTCCCGCACGATTTTTTTCTGTGGTGGCGGAGTTGGTGCAATCCTCTTGAGACTGACGGAAATCTTTTTTCGGGCAGGAGGTTTGGGCGGCACAGTTTTAGGTAACTGCATCTGCCAGGAAAGCAAGGCACCGTGCAGGGCAAGAGTTACAACGACTGCGGGCAGCATCCGCTGCATTACCTCCTGGTTCACGGTGTTGCGGTCTCCGCCTCGGCCTGAAGAGATATACTGGTGAGGCCAGCCTGCTTGACCCTGTCCAGTACCTGAAAAAGCCCCTGATAGGAAACCGATTTATCGGCAAAGATCTGCACATTAGGGTTCTTCTCCTTACTTGCCGCCTTTTTTTTCTCAAGTAGCTGTTCCAGCTCCGGGAGTTCCACAGGCTCCTCATCAACAAAGATTTTCAGCCCGTTGTCCGCATCTTGAATAGTGATGCCGAGGGCCTCGTTGGTTTCCAGGCCTGCAGTGCCGGATTGTGGCAGATCCACCTGTTGGCCCCGATGTACAGCCATGGACAGCATAGCATAGATGAAAAAAACCAGCAGCAGAAACACGATGTCGATCAGGGGGAGCATTTCCACACGGGGCGCACCTATACTGCGGTTACTGAGTTTCATTGTTTTCCCTCCACCATTGCTTTACGATACCCTACCTCCAGGCGGGTTGCATATTTTTCCATGAGATGAGCAGCGTTCTCAATTCGGCTTTTGAAATAGTTATATGGGAACACGGTAATAATAGAGATTGTTAATCCCGCTGCTGTGGTAATCAGGGCCTGGGCAATACCACCAGTGACCAGCTTGGGGTCTGCCATGCCGCTGCTGCCGAGCATCTTAAAGGACGAGATAATGCCAATGACTGTGCCCAGAATACCCAGAAGCGGGGCCACTGTGATCATGGTATCCAGCACGGTCATGAACTGTGACATTTTTTTGAGCAGATGTTGGGCTTCAGACTCCATTGCCTTGCTCATATCATAGTCTCGGTGCAGGATACCGACCCTGAGTACACGAACAACAAGATCGTTTGACTCGTCAGTCTTTTTTACTATCTTGTCCCAATCCATGTCCTCAGCAGTAGACAGTATGAGTATTTCATCACGCAGGGGACGGTTGCGTTGAAGAGCCTTACTCCCCCAAAACAAGGTGCGTTCAAGGATGATGGTCAGCACAATAACTGAACAGGCCAGCAGCGGCCACATGACGAATCCGCCGTTTTGTATTAACTCCCACATCAAATGTATTCTACCTCTCTTTTGTTTTGGTCAGGATATTGCTGAGTTCTCATAGTCTCCTCCGGTTTTGAAAAAACGACGATCACAGAAGAAAGAAGATGGGAAAACCAGTGACCGTCGCCTGTTACAAAAGATAACTCAAATTACCTTATTTCTAAAGTCAACGTTGCGGAAAAGGACTCAGTATCACAAACCTGTTGATCCGGGTAGGGTTCCTCATATTCAGCCTTAATCAGCCAGATGCCAGGCTGAAGAATCCGAATTTTCCCCATTCCTTCGCTGTCAGTCTTTGCAGTATAGGCAAAGACATCCCCTTCCGTGGAGAATCCCATGTAGGTAGCAAATATTCTGCTCTTATACGGCTTGCCTCGCAGGAGAACCTGCACTGGGAAATAATCCCCGGCATGTAAGGTGGCGGGATTATCCTGGGGGATAATCTCCAGAGTATGACCGTGTGCCTTTTTATCTATCGCAGCGTCTTCAGCCTCCACAGCAAGCAGCCCTTTCATGCTCTTGTGTGAGCGGACGCATCGCAACACATTCTCCAGGCCCTCTTTGTTTTGTTTTTTCCATCCTTCTGTGGTTTTGCTGTAAAAAGCAGGTTTGCGTTCCCCGGAAACAGTATAGATACCCGGTTCGCTCAGTGCTTCTTCCGGTTCATATTCAATGACATTGGCCGCTTTCAGAGGGATTTCCTGACTGGCAGGACCAATCAGAGTCATATTCTCCATATCCTCCTGCTGCAGAAAACTGCCCAGAGGATAGCCATGCCCGTAACCGATATTGATCTTGGGTGATGCTCCGGTGTGGAGAGAGTAGCTGTCTGCGTTGACCCAAGGGTAATGACCAAAGGCTTGGCTGTTGATCAGGAATGTCATCCCCATGCAAAAGGCAAGAGCTACATAGTTTTTACGCATTTTTTTTTCTCCTTTACAGTGTTAGTTGAAAGTAAACATCTAATTATTAAAGTCGGAAAAGCAGGGTGCTTTTTCGGTATATATTCCTGCTGAAACTGCTGAAACGTCAGAATTCTAAAGTCATGGTCAGGTAGACTGACAGCGGCAGAGCTGGCGAATAAGATGTGGCGGAAGTGTAGTCCGCATACTTGTCGTCGAGAAGGTTGATGATGTCAAGAGAAAGCCGATATGTCCTCTCTGTCTCGAAAAGATAAGAGACCTGTGCGTCCAGCCGCCCCCAATCCTCCGACTCATGCTCATTTTGATTGTCAATATAGTATCCGTCCTCCCAATGATAACGCAATCTTCCGCCTAAGCCCTCAGAGGGCTTGTAACCGAGTTCCAGATTCACAATGTGCGCCGGCACTCTGGTCAGTGTATTGCCGGAATAGGACAGGCCGTCAATCTGATATTCGTCGAACTCCGCATCAATATAGCTGTAGTCGGCGTGCAGATAGCCATAATCAAAGCCGTAGAGGTCAAGCCCCAGCTCTACCCCGTTGCGGGTGGTTTTGCCCACGTTGTCAAATTCACCGGATCCGGCAACTGTCTCAATGAAATCTTCGGATGTCTTCAGCTGATAGGCGATAAGCTCGGCCATGATCCAGTCGTTTGGCCTGATACGGGTTCCGGCTTCAATCTGTTTCCTCTTCTGGGGATCCCAGTTTTCCTGTTTGAAAGCAGCCATTTCCGAGAAACCGGGCATGAGAGCGAAGCCTTCGCTGTAATTGGCGAAAAGCTCAAGATGATCGTCTAGCAGGTTGAGTACGCCACCCGCCTTGGGGGAGAAGATGGTCTGGGTATCCATAGAAAATTCCTTGCCTTCGTCAAGGTAGTCCGCAAGGTCGCCGTTAAAATAGTCGAATCGTGCTCCCAAGAACAGGCGCAGGAAAGGCGTGATCTGGATACTTCCTTCGGAAAAGACGCCCAGGGACTGCATATCAATAGTATAATTCCAAAACTGCTCGCCTTTTTCCCGACCGGTTCCGGCCAGTAATCGCCAGCGCTTTCGGGTGTCATCCTCAACCATGTAATCGGCACCGGCGGTCAGCCGCAGCTCCCGGTCAAAGACATCACCGATGAAATTATAACTTCCCCCCAGCCCGTAAACAGCACGGTCAAAGTCCCGGAGATTGCCGACAACGGTATCTGCATCAAGTCCTTCCGGATCATTTGCATACCAGCGTTTGAAGTTCTGGTCCGAGTTCCAGAGATAGAATAATGCCTTGGAGGTATTGTTCAGGGTATAGTCAAAGTCCAGTCTGCCCTCCAGTCGGTCTTTGCTGCCGCCGTTAACCTCGCTCACGGCCTGAGTGGGGTCTGCATCAAATTTTTCCTGGGTCAGGTAGCCCGGAGCATCCCAATCTGAGTTGAAGGCACGCAGACTGATTCTGGCTCGCAGTGCGTCGGTCAGCCTATGGCTTATTCTGGTGGCACCGTTCAGTTTGTCCCAGTCGGAATTATCCTGGTACCCGTCCGTATGGTAATTCTGCAGGGAAAAAACATAATCGGTTTCATCTGTGGAAAACCCGCCGACATAGTTGGTTTCATAGGTATTATGGGCCCCGTAATGCAATTTCACCCGCTGGTTATCAACACGCTTTTTGGTGTAATAGGACAAGGTTCCCGCAGAAGCATAGTTGCCGTAGAGTGCCGAGGCTGGCCCCTTGATGAGTTCTGCCCGTTCCACCTCTTCAGGATTGATGGTATTTGTGTCTGCATAGCCATCCCCCTCGTTCAACAGGATACCGTCCACATAAATCGCCGTGTTGGGGCCGTGCGAGTTGCCGGAAAAACCGCGCATGATGAAATTGGCCGCAGTTCCTCCCTGTTTATATTGCACAATAGAGACACCTGATGTCTGTTCCACCATATCCAAGGGGGTAATGTAGACACGGTTGGTGATCTCCTCATTGTCCAGAATCGTAGCCGAGGTACTCTGCAAGTTGGTGTTGACCGCTTCGCCCCGTACAACCACTTCGTCAAGTACGGTCGAGGCTGCTGCACCTTTCTGTTTTTCCTCTGCTATCATTTCTTCTGCTCCAGAGATGACCGGGATCAGGGGAAGCACGGCGGAGGCAGCCAGCAGAGCATATTTCCTGCTGTTTTTTTTCTGTTTGTCGGTATGTTTCATAAATTTCTCCGTAATTAACAGCTCCTGTTATGAAAAAATGCTCCCGACCGCCTGAACTGTGCAGTCGGGAACAGGGAGATGGCTTTTTAAGAACCCAAGAACCCTTCCTTGGATTGCCGGGTACTCAGTAATTGATCGCAAAATTCAAAAAATATCCCCTTGGATTCGCTGTCCGGAGCCAAGTTGCAGCTTCGGTGCTGGGATATCTTTCGTCAAAGGCATTTTTTACCTCAAAGGTCAGGGAGTAATCGTTATGCCTGTAGCCGACTTTTGCATCCGCAACCCAATAATCAAGGGTGTTTTTTCGTTCCCCTACGTAATCGTTGGAATAATCATCCAATAGCCCCTCTCCGACATAACGATAATCAAACCCGGCAAATAAGCCTTGGGGCGGTTGCCATTCAAGGCCGAAACTGTACAGCCATTCCGGGACAAGGGAAATATCCGTATCTGAATAATCAACACCGTTTTTGACGTAATCGACATATTCCCCTTTGGTGTAGGAGATATTCCCGTACACGGTGAGGTGGTCAACAAGGGTGTAATCAACATCAAGCTCCACACCAGTGCGTCGTGTTTCTCCCTGGTTTTCCTTGGTGCCCTCTGCGTCAAAGGCAACGATTTCGTCTTCTGTCTCCAGAATAAAACCAGTTAGGGTGCCCGCAAGGCCTTCAATGCCTGAAAATTGTACCCCCAGTTCGTACTGGCGGTAGGTTTCTTCCTGCAAGTCAGGATACATGAACTTGTCAAAGCCGTTGGGCAGCTTGAATCCCTCTCCGTAGGTTGTGAAGAAGGTGTAGCCATCAAGCGGTGAATACTCAACAGCTGCCTTGGGACTGAAGATACTGAAGGTTTCCATGTCTGAGCCGGTGCCGGTCAGATTATCATCCAAGTCTCCGCCAACAGAATCAAAGCGTCCGCCCAAGGTAATGGTCCAGTCGGAGAGAAAGAATTGATTTTGCAGATAGGCGGAAAAGGTGGTGATTGCGGAGTCACCATCCACGGTGATTTCTTCTCGGGCAGAAGGAATTCTGCTCGGGTTATTGGCATTGATGGTATGGGTCAGTTCTATCTGACTGTCGATACCGGTGGTCAGGGTGCTGGGTATTCCCCAGGCATCATAGTCGAACAGGTGACTGAGACTTCCACCGTACATATCCCGATCATGGTACTCTTCACCCACTGTGGTATCTCTGTCCCGGTATCGGGTCAGGTTCATGGTGTAGCCGTACAGCATCAGGTTGAGGGTGGCGTTGTCCGAGGTTTCCCAGCTCATATTGGTGCTGCCGCCGTAGCGGTAACGTTCACCACTGCCTAATTCTTTTGCGCTCCAGTAGTCTCCGGCATCCCACTGCTCTCTGCTCAGGTATTCTGGATGGTCCCAGGAGGTGGAGTGCAGATTCAGGGTAAGACCTGCTTTCATTTTTTCGTTGAGATCATAGGTCAGCTTGCCGCTGGCATTGGCAAGGGTCCAGGCAGAGTGATCAGTGGCCCCTTCGCTTCGTGAAATCTCTGCCCCGAACACTGAAGAAAGTTTGCCGTCAGTGCGACCGGCTGAGGCGGAAAAGCGCTGTCTGCCAAAATCACCAGCCCCCAGTTTATAGGAGCCAAAATCTCCTGATCGTTTGGTGATGATGTTGACCACACCAGCCCGTGCAAATTGTCCGTACAGAGCAGAAGACGGCCCTTTGATCACTTCGATGTACTCAATATCTTCCGGGATAAGGGTGTTGAAATCCCCGTAGCCATCTCCGTGGGAGGTGGATTCATTGATAGGCACACCATCGACAAAGATAGCAACCCCTGTGTTATGCCCCAGTCGGAGCCCCCGCATGGCAAACTGACTGGCTACTGCCCCCTGGCCATAATCCTGTATCACCACGCCTGGAACCTTTTGCATGAGATACAGGGCTTTATCCAGATGTACTTCCTCCAGTTCTTCTGACTCAATAACGGTTGTTGAAGGCGGTACAGAGGAGACACGCTCGTGTTCACCGGTAACAACCACCTCCTGCATGGTCAGTACCTTACTCGGTTCACTGGCGTGACTGACTGATGCAGTCAGGATCAGGGTTGGGATAATCCAGGGGATCTTCTTGTTCTTCTTCATTCTCTTTTGTGCTTATAGATTGACGGTTATGTTGACATTGACATGTCAGTGTTCTTCCTGATGCAGCATCTCTTTGCTGACCTTGACGCCTAAGCGAACAAAATGCTCTTCAGCGTCTTTGATCGTAATTTTCCAACGCCCTACAGTGTCCGGGCGGAAACAGAAATAGCCGTTGCGGTCAGTGCGACCGGATTGGAAGGGAAGTTCAGCATTGGGAGCAAA
>JAABTP010000228.1 GCA_011389815.1 Desulfobulbaceae bacterium
ATCATAGATGGACATTAAAAGAACTGTTTACAACTGTCGTTGTCGGCGAACAACACTCAGGAGGGTGACCATCTCATTTTGTACAGCCTCATAAGCCGTTACGTGCAACAGGCAATATACGTATTGTAATATCACGGACCGAGATCAGATTGTGCAGTGATGTGGGGACTAAGGCGGAGTAGAAAAACAGGGTCACATGCGGAATACGCGCCCGACAGGATAAATGGATAAAGTATTAAAACGGTATAGTCGATTCACCCTTGCTGCGTTAACAACTCTGCTGGTTGTTATTGTCTCCTTATTATTTGTTTTTATTGGATATAAAATCATCGGTGTTGAGTTGCGAAATTCAGAGATATTCTTTGCTTTTACAGCACCGTTATTGATATCATCAACGATAAACTGGTATATTTACGGATTGATAAAGAGGCTGGAACAGCTTGAGAAGGAACTGAGAGAAAGCATAACCAAGGAAAAAGAAAATGTCTATCTGGCTACAATTCACGGAGCACAGCATGTGACTAATAATCTTTTGAATGGATTGCAGCTTGTTACGATGGAAATAGAAAACCATCCGTCATTTGACAGAACCACACTGGAGTTGTTCAACGAAATGCAGGACGAGGCAAAGGGTTTGCTGGAAAGCCTGTCATCAGTCAAACAGGTTTCGCCGGAAACGATATTAAAATCAGTTAGTCCGAAACACCGGGAATAGGTATAACAGGTTCTGCTCTTCAAGAAAAAGGTATCCAGCCTGGTGTCACGGGCCGAAATCAAACGTTTTTATCTGCTGACACAACATCAAGACGAAGGCTTGAACCGGCTCTTTGACTTTGAAATCAATTTGTTCAACATCTTGCCGTTCATAGCTGTCAAACTCAGGCTGTTTTTCGCAAAATCTTCCTGAAAAATCTAGACATCAAGTCTATAGTCAAGAACATGAGGAGATCGTTGAAGAAGATCCAGAAGTACCCGGGTCGCTCCTGTCGGTTGCCGTTTTCCTTGCTCCCATTGTCGTATTGATGACGGACTCACATTCAGTAATTTGGCGAATACAGCCTGACTGAGCTTGAGCCTTTCTCTGATTTTTTTTATTTGAGCAGTGGTCAGATCGACTTCCGGTATTTTAACGCCAAGGGCATTGAGTTCTTTTTCAGTAAAAGATGTTGGTACGCCGGAGTCAATTAAATCCCGGGCTGTGCTGCCGACAGCTTTTTTTATGGAATCTCTCATGAGGACACCTCCAGATCAAACAGAATTTGTTTTTTGAGGGAATCTGCAATTTGTTCTGTATTCAGGGCGAGCAGGTCGTTCCCTAACTTTTTGAAATATTTTAATTCTGTCTTGTTGATATTCGATTTTTCGTTTTTTCCGAATCCATAAAGAA
Organism: Desulfobulbaceae bacterium; assembly: GCA_011389815.1. GTDB lineage: Bacteria > Desulfobacterota > Desulfobulbia > Desulfobulbales > Desulfobulbaceae > Electrothrix. The sequence continues at coordinate 1,388 of JAABTP010000228.1, forward strand.
ATATTGCCTTCTCGTTGCTTCTGTACACTATGATTGTTCGAAATCCTGAGCTTTTCCCTTTTCCTGAACGTTGCACACGAACTTTGTACAGATTGCTTCCCAAGTCCGCTGCTGATAATCCCTTTTCGAGGTTATCAATAGCTTCAAGCAGGCTCTCATTGCTTAGTTTTGCTTTTTTGCCCACTTGTTAAACCATTTCGTACAGAGATTTTTCATACTGTAACTATAACTCTTTGAGTTATACTATTCAAGCTTTTGAGCAGTGTTCCTGCTACCTTTCTTGAAGCACGTTCTAACGCTTTTAAGCCCAGCAATTTATATTTGTTGTGTTTTTTCATTAACTCTTCCTGCTTTGATAGCCATCCTGCTTGGCTGAAACGGTGAAAGCCCTTGAGCTATCAAGTCTGCATTTATGAAGTTTAAACATTCAGCTTCGATCAGGAGAAAATCATTGGCAAAACTCGTCTTTCCTGCTCCGTTGGGGCTGGCGATGATGTAACATTTTTTGCTCATTCTGTTTGCTTTTTTTTCCAACTTCCTGAGTTGATCTCTGTCGGTTAATCCTGTGGTTACGTTGTCCGGGAATGTACGAGGGAGGTTGGGAGGGAAGAAGGAGTTAACGATATGTAAAGTTGATAGATTAAGTTGTAACTGCATTTGGTTTGTACGCACAGATTGAGGGGATATCTCAAGAGAAACCAGGTCACGCGCTAAGCACGCATCCGATAAATTGGCCGTAAAAAAAAGGGTCGCTAGCAATTAAGCTGGTGACCCTAATGGCACGACCTTAAGTGGTTGACCACAGGATTACGCCGTTTGTCTTCTTGGTACTGTCAAACGAGGGTAGG
>JAABTP010000229.1 GCA_011389815.1 Desulfobulbaceae bacterium
GGCGCCAGGGGCTGGATGTGCCTCCTCTGCCTCTTGCTGCGTAAAAAAAATGAGAGGGGTCTGAACGGTTACCCTGCAAGAGTTCCAAAGCCTCTTCACCGCTGGCTGCTGTGAGTACGTCATAACCCAGAACCTTTAACATACCACCAGCAAGACTGAGCTGCTGTATGTCATCATCAACAACCATGATCGTGCCGGTACCAACCAGCTCATCAATACCAGATTCTCCGGCTTCTGCTTTCTCTGTCTGTGGAGCCTCTTTATCGGTTAAAGGAAAAAACAGGGTAAAGGTTGTTCCCTGCCCCTGCTCACTTTTAACCGTCACCGAGCCTTTATGATCCATAACCGTATTCCAGACCACAGCCAGTCCCAACCCGGTACCACTTCGGCCCATGGTTTTCTTGGTATAAAAGGGTTCAAAAATCCGTTCCTGATCTTCTTGTGAAATTCCCGGGCCGTTATCACGGATACAAAGAACAGCATATTGGCCTGGTTCTATCTGGTACAGAGAATGCCCTGTGGCCTCTGTAATCTCTTCTCTGCTTGTAGAAATTACAATCTCTCCAGATCCGTCAATGGCTTCAGCAGCATTATTGACTAAATTCATCAGGCATTTTGCAATATGAATCGGGGAACAATTAATACACAAAGGATGCGGAGCCATTACAGTGGACAAGATGACCTGTGCATGGCGGGTCTGCACCTCCTGGCATTCTGTGGAAGCAAGATATTCTGTAATAAGTACATTTAAATCAGAAATCTGCTTCACTACTGCCACCCCACGGGCCACGGTCAGCAGATCATCAACCACTGCTGCTGCCCGTTCACCAGCATCTTCAACAGCCTGGGCAAGCTTATGGATCTGCTTATTGTCAGGCAGCTGAAATCGAATCAACTGGGGATAACCAACAATGGCAGCTAAAATATTATTCAGATCATGGGCCACCCCACCTGCCATAAGCCCAATAGCTTCCATCTTCTGGGCCTGATGAAGCTCCTGCTCCAAACGCAGGCGTTCTTCCTGAAGGCGCTCATTGGTGGCGATTTTCTCCTTGAGGTGCTGATTACTTGCAAAAAGAGCTTTTTCTCCTTCCTTAAGTGCTGTTATATCCCAAAAGCTACAGATCGTTCGTACCTCTTGTTCTTTTTCCAAACATGTTTGGGCAATATACAGAGAAATAATCTTTTCCAGACCATCTTTAGTTGTAATCTTCAAGTCCCGATCCAAAGGATTCACCTGTGCCCCGCAGGTCTGGCATAAGAGATCATCAGAAATTTTTTGAAAAAGACAGATCTTGCCCTTTACTTCTTCAGCACTGAAGCCGGTAATTTTTTCAGCTGCCTTATTCCATGCAACAATCCTGTTTTCCTGGTCAATACTAAAAATAGCTGCCGGACTGGTCTCAAGAATAGTTTGCAACTCTCTGCGTTGTGCATCTTCCCTTTTGCCGGTGTTCCATTTATCACACAGAGAAACAGCAACCTGCATCAGTTCATCCGGTTCAAAAGGCTTCCGGAAAAAAAGTAATTTACGAAGGGTGCCAACAGCCTGAGCAATTTCTTCCCGGGAACGATCGGAATAGGCTGTCACAATAACAATCTCAATATCAGGATCACATTCCCGGATACGAATTGCTGTTTCCATCCCATCCCAACCAGGAGGCATTCGAATATCAACAAAAGCTATGGCAAAGGGCTTTTTATCCTGAACAGCCTTCCTGACCATTGCATAGCCCTTCTGGCCCTGAGAAGCATAACTGAGTTCAAATGCATGGATTTCTTCTGAAACCGCTGCATTACTCTGGAGATTTTCTTCCAACAACAAGGTGTTCAGCTGACTCATGCTGGACGTATTATCTTGGGTATCTGGTTGCAAAATCAACTTATATGATTTCCATATATCCCAATCATCATCAATGATGAGTATCCGTTTATTGCCGTTTATCATTTTCACGATCTCCGTACTTATGATTCCGAGGAAGTGTCAGTCGGTAAGCGTATGATAAAATTTGAGCCCATACCCGGGCCTGCACTGACGGCATCAATGGATCCGTTATTGGCTATGAGATAGTTAGCACAGGAATGAAGCCCAAAGCCAGACCCTCTGGCTTTGGTGCTATAACCGAAACGGAAAAAATTCTTTTTCTCTTCCTCAGTCAGGCCCCTGACAGCCTTTTTCTGCTAGCTGGTTAATCTTTTAATTTTACACCAGAAAAAAATGGACATTTGAGATT
>JAABTP010000230.1 GCA_011389815.1 Desulfobulbaceae bacterium
CAGTTCTTTTTCCCGGACATCGCTGCACGGATCGCCTGGGACAAGGGCCATCAATTCCTCGACAAAGAGTTGCAGCAAGTGGTCAGGGATGCAGAGATCGGCAGAAAACATGCAGACAAACTGGTCCGGGTGTGGTCCCTGGAGAATGAACCGTTCCATGTCATGGTCCACATCGAGGTACAGAGCGACAAAGACCCAGACTTTGCCCGGCGGCCCATTTAAAGACCAAGGCCACCAAAAACAACCCCCAGGAACGATACACCTGGAAGTGGACCATCACCAGGGCGCTGTATGAAAAAGGGTTCTCCACAAAAGACATCCTGAGTCTTTACCGCCTGGTGGACTGGTTGATGATGCTGCCAGATGACTTGACCAAGAAGTTTACGCAAGATTTGATTGCATATGAGGAGGAAAAGAAAATGCCGTATATTACAAGCGCAGAGAGGATTGGGATAGAGAAGGGCCAGGATATCGGCCAACTCAACGAAGCCAGAGAAATGGTTTTAGATGCCCTGGACATAAAATTCAGCAACAACGTTCCAGCGGATATTCGCAAGCTGATAAAAGACCTGAACAACCGGATTATGCTTAGAAAATTACACAAGTCTTCTATCCAGAGCAAAGACATCGAAGAATTCAGAAAAACCCTGGAAGAACTGACCGCCCAAGACCCGGCTTAGAACAACCCTCGTCCCCCAAGCTTATACCATGTCAGGCACCACGGGCCTGATCAATATCCAGTCAGGCCCTGAACATCGAGCGCCCTTCCCTGCCCTGCGTCCCCTTTCCACCCCACCCAGCCGCCGTATCATGGGCAGCGTCTTTTCCACAAACACCAGCCGTGGTGAGCTACGATCACATCGGGCACAAACCCGTTGGCCTTCATCAATTCCAGCGCTGCATTGAAGCAGCCTTCGGCCCGGATCGTCTTGGTCTCGAAATCAGACACCCAGGGATGAACCCCCGGCGTGCTTCCCCGATTGACGGTATAGGAAACCAGCCTGACCCCCTGCCATGCCTGTATATCCAACTTTTGCATCGTCATGGCCACCACCTGGTGACCCTGGGCTGCCAGGGCTGGAGCCAAAAACTTGAACTGGCCGGGAAAATTCTGGTGGACAAATAATATATTCATGGCTGTGTTCCAGGAAAATGCAATGCTGCCAGCTCACGCAGGGACGCTTCATCCACAGCCTGCTTTGTGGCCAAAGCCCAGAGGTCGTATCCGGGTGCGCCTCTTTTCATGGAAGCCACATTGACAAACCCATGAGCTTGCAGTGTGCCGGTCAACACCTTCTGGGTAAACCCGCACCGGTGAGCCATGAACAGATTGCCCTTTGCCAGAGACGGCCAGTACCCGTACAGAATATCGATGGGGGCAATGGGTCCGGCCGGAGACGTATACGCTGTCTCCGTGAGTTTGTCTTCAGCAATCAAAGCACACACCGATTGCAGGTCCGGACAGGTGATGACAGCAAACCCGTCCGGTTTTAATACCCGTTTGAATTCTGCCAAGGCGATGGGGACTTCGTGGGGATACAGGTGTTCGATGTTGTGGCTGGAAAACACTGCGTCCACACTTGCCGTCTCAACTTCAGACATGTCGGTCATGGTGCCGGTAATATCTGGATTGACGGAGGGGTCTATGTCCAGGCGGAGTTCCTGCCAGGCATCTGCGTTAAAGGCTGGCGTGGTCCGGTCCTTGCGTTTGGGTCCGCAGCCTATGTGCAGAAAGGTTTTCAGGCAGGACGAATAAATACGAGGGACAGGGTGACGGCCAGGGCAAAAAGCTGATCAAACCTCCCCACGGTAATGCCGCCCCCGGTCACAGGGCTTGCCAGGGCAGTGATGTCGCTGCTGCTCCGGGCGCTGTTCATCAGGTGGGTGTTCAACGCCCGGCTGGTTTTTTTCACCTTGCTGATCACGGCATCCTCCTGGACCGGGCAGGCATGGCCCCCGCCGGTGAGCACCATCATGGCCTGCATGATCTGGGCAAAGGTGATCTGCTTTTCTTTCAGGGCCTGCTCCATCTGCCCCAGGAATCGGAAATTATGACAGGGGCTTTTCTTGGCATGATCTCACACTGCCAAAATTGGACTCACCTTCAAATGAAAAACAAATCTGTCCCCTTTTCTCTAAGAATGTTCTCCATGTC
>JAABTP010000231.1 GCA_011389815.1 Desulfobulbaceae bacterium
ATTCGGCCAGCAGAACATATACTTCCTGGTCGCCGCCCTCCGGCTGTTTCAACATATGCCTCAATGCGTTAAACGTATGAACCAGCTGAATGATGTTTTCACCAAAATATTTGGCCATCTTCTTTTGCAATGCCTCTCTCTGCCGGGAGGCATCCTCGTGTACAAAAAGGACAAGACTCATAATACTCCTTTGGGTGCGGTCATCCGGTCATCTATTTTTCAGTGCACAGGATACTGACAGAGCAAAATGCATACCACGGCATAGAAACGAATAAATAGATTTATTTCAATGGGTTATAAAAATACGGAAGGCGGACGGTTGTCACATAATTGAGAAGGAAAATTTAATATCCAACGTGTTGTTATGTGATAACCATTTGAAATTATATAAAAAATATGGATTTTCCAGGGTCTGTCTCAAAAATATGACAGTCGCAGAGATAGGACTATGTATTACAGAATATCTGTCATGCAAGGCCCGGCAGATCTCAGGTAATCTGTATTTCATGATAAGGGGGTCCGCCTGCCCCCTCTTTGTTTCTTAAGATTTCCTGGATATGACATTTTGTATAGGAGCGCTTGAGAATAATGGCGGAAGCTGCCCCGAAAATCTGGGTCCGGGATTCAATTTTCCTGGCCACCGTGACTTTCGGCAGTGGTTCTTCTTTGTTGGAAAAGGCGAGCAGGGTATCTTTTTCCCGGGAAAGTTCCTCGGTGATTTTTGCATATTCAGCAATCTGTTTCCTGTATTTGGTAATCTCCCCGGCAATGGCATCCTGGCGGGCAAAGCCTGCATTAATATCCGCCTCTGCTCTTTTTGCCTTTTTTTCCAGTTCTTTGATTGCTTTTGACGCGTTTAACACTGCAGACATGTTTTCAGCAGTTCTTAATTTTATTATTTTGGTTTCAATGTCTTTTATTTCCAGCTCTGTCCGGTCCTGGACATAGGCATGTTGTGATATGACAGCATGCAGATCCTGGTCTTCTTTTTCCAGCAGAACGATCCGGGATGCCAGATCTTGTGTGCTGCGGGCGATAATATCCAGCTTTGCATTGACAGCTGCCACCAGCTGGTTCGCCTGTTCATCCACGCCCACTTTGAGAATGGACGGTTGTGAGGCAGGCTTTCCCACAGTGCCGGCGGCAATACCCAGTTTTGCCGAGATTCTTGAATTGATGATCATACCGTTTGCATTGACACAGGCTCCGCTCAGGGAGATGTGTGAATCAATGATCTCTTTTTGTACCACAAGGTCCCCGAAAGCGGTGATGGTTGAGCTATGTATGAATTTCGCCTGCACCGCGCCTTTTACCTTGACAAGTTTTGTATTTACAATCCCATGGGAGACATTCAGATCTCCTGTGATATCTATGTGCGCACCATTGATCTCTTTTGCGGTGAGCGAGGCACAGGTGATCTTGAAGCCCGGTTTTACTGTGCCCTGCACAATGACGTTGCCTTTAAAATGCACATCCCCGGTTTCAAATCCAAGATCGCCTTTTATCTGAAATTCCGGGCATACAGACAATGTTCCCAGGGCATCCAGATGGGGCTGACCTGATACTGAGGCATACATTTTATCCCCCTCTTCAGACAAGCGTGTACCGTTACCCGGGGAAAAATCCAGGTCAGCCGGCTCATCCACCATGAGCATTCTGCCGAAGACATCAAAGCCGGGAATACCTGGCTCAGGGAAAATTTTTTCTGCCAGAAGGGTATCTTCTTTAACATGGGGGATCTCTCCCCTGTCACTGAAGTCGATGCTGCCGTCTTTTCTGACCCTGCCGGCATGACGGAACGCTGTGGGAAAATGATACCGGATTCGGGCATCTTTCGGGTATCTGGGTTCCCTTCCCTGGGCGATCAGGATCGGTCCATTTTCCGGCGCTGCCTTGAAAAGCAGGGATGCGATTTCATCATCCATTATTATGCCGTTGGTGACCATTTTTTTTTCAAGAAATTGTTTGACCAGGGTAGGGGTTAAAACCCGGGGGTCTGTTTTTATCTGCAGAAATGCTTTTGTATTGTTATCTGCCAGTGTCAGGGCAAAATAATCTTCAAATTGGTCCTGTCTGGGCGGATGCTCCATTTTTTTAAAAAG
>JAABTP010000232.1 GCA_011389815.1 Desulfobulbaceae bacterium
CTCAAATGTCCATTTTTTTCTGGTGTAAAATTAAAAGATTAACCAGCTAGCAGAAAAAGGCTGTCAGGGGCCTGTAGAAGATGTAATAATCGATTATTTTAAGAAAAACCCTGATGCTGAAATAACTAATAGAATGGTTCGTAGTCTTAGTGGTGAGTCAGATCTACAGAAAGTAAAGAAAGCCTTACAAAAGCTTAGAAAAACAAACGTTATTAAACCCAAAGATATTAATGCTTCTCGGTTTAAGTACAGCTACATCAGAGTTAAAAACGGAAGCTAACAAATGGCTCCAAGGCACGGCGCATCAGGCGACGCCCCTGAGCCAGGCGTTAGCTGACCCTTTTTTACTGATGGCCCAACAACTCTGGTTGGGTGCCAGTAATAATTGCGTGAGGTTAGAAAAATGGACGAAAAGGGGACAGATTTATTTTAATTCTGAAGTCAGGATAGGAAATACAAAATAAGTAGAGGACGGGTCCCCTTGTTGAACTAAAACAAGCCACAGTGATGAAAAGTGTCCGCCCTTTCCTGTCGGGCACACCCCTACAATTCCGCTCCTTAAACGGGCAGTTGATCTCACATTATTTTTCTAATATAGATTTTTCTATCTCTCTCGAATAGCCTCTTTTACTGGTGCCTAAGCTTTGCTTGGGCACAGACACCGTGAAGCACCGCTTCATACAAGGATCAGAGCTTCAGAATAAGAAGAACACCCAAGCCGGAGCTTGGGTACAAGCAATAATTGTGTGAGGTTAGAAAATTATGAATATCCTGCTTTCATTACAAATCTTGCTGTCCGTACTGGCGGTTGTCTCTTATTTTGTCATCATGGCAATTATCGCTCCCATTATCGCAAGATATGGTGCCAGGCAAAGATTTATCGAACAAAGAATAGTCTACATTAAAAAATTCTTCATTTGTTTGCTGTTTTCCTTCCTCTTTATCGTTATCGCCATAATATGGGGATTTGATATAAGAGGCGTATTGATCTTTACTTCCTCCTTTTTTGCCGTTCTCGGTGCAGCGTTATTTGCCTCCTGGTCAGTTCTCAGTAATATCACCTCCGGTATTATTATATTTTTCTCCTTCCCTTACCGGATAAAAAACGAGATTACCATAGTAGATGGCGACAATTCAGTCACAGGTGAAATCATTGATATGACCCTGTTTCATATTCAACTCAAGGATAAAGAAGGGAATGAGATCTTTTATCCAAACAATCTGATCATTCAAAAGCCTGTCATGAAATCAGTAAGACCCTAACGAGATATCAAGAAGGTACTGTCATGAACGTGATCCCTTTTTTTCCAGAAACCGCTCGCCCTGAAAGACCCGTACCGGGTTTCCCCGCTCCAGCTCATTATGCATGCCCCACTGCTCCTGCTGGGACTGCTTGGCCCGCACATCCTGCTCCTCCTGAATCCTGACGTGCAAACGCGTCAGGGCCAGCTTCTTATTCATATGCTGGGAACGCTCTTCTTGAGCCATTGCAGTCAGACCTGTGGGAAGATGCGTCACCCGAATGGCAGAGTTCACCTTATTGACATGCTGCCCACCCGGCCCCGAGGCCCGCATGCTCTCAAAGCGAAAGTCCTTATTGGAAAGCTCTTTTTCTTCCGGTGGTACCACCTGCTGCACCCCGACAAACCAGTTTTTGCGTTTATGCCGAGGTCTAAAGGGGCTTTGAGCGATCCATTGGATGGTTCCTTGCCAGGAGCGCATAAACTCGTCACATCCTTTGCCGTGAAGGGAGAGTAAGGCCGATCTGACTGTTTTGGGATGATCTCCCTCAATTAATTCGAGACAGTCTACCGTAATATTCTTCTGAGCTGCTTCATCAGACAAGGCCTGGAGGAGGAGAAAGGCAGCCCGGCAGCACTCCTCTGGTCCTCGGCCCGAGGTTATCTGCACCCAGCAGCTTGCCATCATCGTCTCCTCGTTTTATAGGTGATCAGTGGCTGAAGCACAGCAACCAGCAATTCCCGAACCCCTCTCAAATGCTGAAATAGCATAGTTGAACAAAAATATTTTCGTAAACATTTTTTATTC
>JAABTP010000233.1 GCA_011389815.1 Desulfobulbaceae bacterium
CGACTCTTCAACTCTTTTCTATATTTTACACGATCATTATGGATTTATTGAATAAAAAATGGGAATTCCTATCCTTTGTACTTATTCAGTACCGAGGTTTTCAGGTTACGGTGGGGCTCGTAGGAGTTGGTGACCAAAGCACCTGAAGCAAAGGTCGCAGATTTGGAGAAAATGAGAGTAGGACACATGGGCGTAGCTCATGCTGTTTGTGTGCCCGGCTCACTGTTATTTTTTCATCTCAACTTTTATTGTATTAGAATCTAAATGCCCCCCCCCCATAGTAGCACCAGAAATTTTAACAAAGAATACAACCTGATTTTGATCAGAATAATCATAAGAGTATGTTTTGTCACCTATAATAGCAAGTTCCCTTTCCACAGGAATCTCCCATTTTGTTTCGTACATTTTTTTTTCAAAAAGTTCTTTTTCACTCCCTCCTATCACAGAAAAAGGAAATTTTTCATCATCGTTAACGTTATCTATCCCATAAATAACAACTGGTTCATAACACCAATATGAATTTTTCAATTTTTCCAAACTCTCATTTGTTACGAGCTTCAAGATGAAATATTCATTGTTCTTTTTCGAGATATCAAAATCAACTATATCAACATAACGGGTACATCCAGAGAGTATCATCCCGATGCAAAAAAATAAAAAAGTTTTCATATACTGTCACCTCTACTTATTGCTTGGCATTACTGTACGCTGCCGAATTTCAGTTGGAATTTTTTTCAAAGCATCCAGGAAAAATTTATGTGCCTCCCCGTGATGGTATCCCCTTTCAATATTGATAGCACCAGACTGACTGCCAAGCTGACTCCCAGTTGTTGCAATACTATCCGATATATCATGACGTTCAAAAGGCATGGCTAATAAGCTCCCTATGCTCCCTAACGCCTGACCTACCAGAGGTATTGTAGCAACTATATCGACAAGCGTTTGATCCTGATAAACATTAACCCATATTTCATAATTATCAGGATTTGATCGTGGAATTGCTGCTACAGGGTCCAATGTTATTAACACATTGACCTTTATCTTTTTTGACTTCAGTTTTGCAGCAATATCAATTGCTGCCGCCCCCCCATAACTATGTCCAATCAAATTTATCGGCTCACATGGCTTTTCTTTATATCTCTGTTCAATATCAGTGACAATATCAGCTACTTCTTCGTACCCGCCATAGACATCCTTAAGAGGAAAACTTTTTCCGTATGGCCCTATGACCAATTTTCGCATCAAATTTGTTGGTCCGAACCCAAGGAGTGAATACTTGTCTCCTCCACCTCCTATCCAATAATCCTTCTTTCCGAGTAGATCAAAACGGTTCACCCCATCATTCCCCACAAACACATACAAATTCAACCCGCCATCTTCCCCAATCGGATCTCGGCTTAACCATCTACCCAACTCAGGCAAATAATATCGATATCCATAATAATACAACCCGATCTCATCATCAGCATACTTCGAACTGAACCGGAACGGATTAATTCCCGCATAACTTCCCATTGCAGAAGTCAACCCACCGAAGGGCGCATATTCGTAGGCAGCAACAACACTTCCATCCGCAGTATCAATCAACTGTCCTACATTACCGTTGGCATCGTAGAAATAGAGGTGAACCTTATCTGCTCCGTGGTCAACTCGTGCCAGAATTCCGCCGATGCCGCCAGCACCCTGTAAACTCTGCGAAAGATCAAGGCCGTAGACGTAACTCGCCGCAACAGCTCCGGCCCCGTCAAGCTCCTCAATCAGATTCCAGCCGTCGTAGACAAAGAAACGGGTTTCATCCGTCTGCCAGGCTGCGCCGTCCCAGGCGGTTGTAATTTTCCGCGCTCTGCGGCCCATATAGTCATACAGAAACTCAAGTTTGTTATCACCAACAGCTGGGCTATTCGGGGTCACTGCGCTGAGTCGATTTTCCCCGTTCCAGGTATAGCTGAAGGTACCATCGTCGGTAAGACTGCCGTCTTCATCATACGCCGGACTGGCCGCTGACCC
>JAABTP010000025.1 GCA_011389815.1 Desulfobulbaceae bacterium
AATAAAAAATGTTTACGAAAATATTTTTGTTCAACTATGCTATTTCAGCATTTGAGAGGGGTTCGGGAATTGCTGAATGACAACAAACTCGTCACTCCCAACCCGATAAATTTTTTGCTTTGGATAAGTAGCTCTTAACTTGTTAGCAATATCGACGAGAATTTCGTCACCGGCAGGAAGACCATTTATATCAATAAATCTTTTAAAATTATCAATATCTATACACAAGAAACGTTCTTGATAAAGACTATGGTCTTTCCAATCTTCTCCACATGTAGCACGGTTAATATCCTGTCTTAATTGGCTACTTGTACCGCATTTAGTTAAACTGTCAGTGTCATAACCAGGGTGGCAACGTTGCATGAGGTGTTGGATAATTACTTGCTGGACATGCTCAGAAACATTATAAGATAAATAATCCTCCTGAATATGATCAAGAAAATCTTTATACAATTTCCCAGGAATTTCGATTTGCATTAATTTTATTTATTGCACTTAACCAGTATTTATAAGTGGTGATTTTCCATGCTATCGACTTTACAACTCCTTATTTGTTACCAACAACCTTCTCTTGTTAACTAACGCTCCTTCGTTGATTAACAACAACCTTTTGTTGGTAGCAAACAACCTTCTGTCAGGAGCAAACACTCCTTCGTTGATTATCAAACACCTTCTGTTTGTAACAAATAACCTTCTCTTGATAATAAACAACCTTTTGTTAGCAACAAACAACTCCTTGTTTGTTACCAAACACCTTTTGTTGATAGCAAACGTTCCTTCGCTGTTTAACAAAACTCCTTCGTTGATTAACAACAACCTTTTGTTTGCGAACAAAAAGCATCGCTTTTCTCATGATTTGTAAGCAAAACCTATCCAATATCCCTACAACAATGCTCCCAACGAAAGGACAAACTCCCTGAAGCGATAGTCAAAACACTTTATCTAGCGCATGCCTTGAAAAAATTCAAGAAACGAATTACAACGATCCAGTTTATCCCCTGACAAAAAACCTCCTCCAAAATTCATGCAGAAATCCTTCGCAAAAAAACAAGATACAGTTTATGAACAGACAGTAACGCTGAACAAATCTTCCAGCCGCTTGGTTCCCGCCGGACGAGCACAACAAGTTCGAGCGACCCAGGGCGGTCAATAACCTCATTCAATACAGAACAAAAAATATGGCACAAGAAGCGAATAAAATCATCTATTCGATGATTAAGGTCAGTAAAAAGTATAAGGACCAGGTGGTCATCAAGGATATCTCCCTCTCCTATTTCTACGGCGCCAAGATCGGTGTCTTGGGCCTGAACGGCTCGGGTAAGAGTACCCTGCTCCGTATCCTGGCAGGCAAGGACAAGGAATTTGAGGGCGAGAGCCTTCTTTCCGAGGGTTTTACCGTGGACATGCTGGAGCAGGAGCCAGAGCTTGACCCGGACAAGACCGTGCGGGATATTGTCGAGCAGGGCGTGCAGGGGATTGTTGATCTGCTGGAAGAATATAACCAGATCAATGCCAAATTTGCCGAACCCATGGACGACGATGCCATGCAGTCCTTGATTGACCGCCAGGGCGAGGTGCAGGACCAGCTGGATGCTGCTGATGCCTGGAACCTGGACAGCCGCCTGGAAATGGCTATGGATGCCCTGCGCTGTCCCCCTGCTGAGGCCAGAATCGGAGTTCTCTCCGGTGGTGAAAAACGCCGGGTGGCCCTGTGTCGCATCCTGCTCAAAAAGCCGGATATCCTCCTCCTGGATGAACCCACCAACCATCTGGATGCTGAGTCCGTGGCCTGGCTGGAGCATCATCTCCAACGCTACGAGGGAACAGTCATCGCGGTGACCCATGATCGTTATTTTTTGGATAACGTGGCTGGTTGGATTCTGGAGCTTGATCGGGGGCGCGGTATACCCTGGAAGGGCAACTATTCCTCCTGGCTGGAGCAGAAACAGAAGCGTCTGGCTCAGGAAGAGAAAAAGGAGAGCGAGCGACAGCGCACTCTGCAACGGGAGCTGGAATGGATTCGCATGAGTCCCAAGGGACGGCATGCCAAGGCCAAGGCCCGTATTAATCAATACGAGCAACTCCTTAATCAGGATACCTCTGAGCGGGTGCAGAAGCTGGAGATCTACATTCCGCCCGGTCCCCGCTTGGGCAAGGTGGTTATTGAGGGCGAGGGGATCAGCAAGAGCTATGGTGATCGTATCCTGGTGGAGGATCTTTCCTTTTCTTTGCCGCCGGGCGGGATCGTTGGTATTGTCGGCCCCAATGGTGCGGGCAAGACCACCCTCTTTCGGATGATCACTGGTCAGGAAGAGCCGGATGAGGGGAGTATCCGCATCGGCGAGACCGTGAAGCTCTGCTATGTGGATCAGAGCCGTGATAATCTTGATCCCGATAAAACCATCTTTGAGACCATCTCCGAGGGCCAGGATACCATCTGGCTGGGTACCCAGGAGATCAATGCCCGTGCTTATGTGGCCAAGTTCAACTTCAGCGGCTCTGCCCAGCAGAATAAGGTCTCAGAGATCTCCGGTGGTCAGCGTAATCGGGTCCATCTTGCCATGATGCTCAAAGAGGGCGGGAATGTTTTACTGCTTGATGAGCCGACCAATGATCTGGATGTCAACACCCTGCGCGCTCTGGAAGAGGCCCTGGAGAATTACGGCGGTTGCGCGGTTATCATCAGCCATGACCGTTGGTTTCTTGATCGCCTTGCCACCCATATCATGGCCTTTGAGGGCGATTCCAAGGTGGTCTGGTTTGAGGGTAATTACTCGGAATATGAACAGGATTATAAAAAGCGGATGGGCGCGGAAGCAGATCAGCCCCATCGGATTCGCTATCGCAGCTTGACCAGGGATTAGGGCGTTACCGAAAAAATAAGCCTTGAAGAAGTACTGGCGGCTGTTTGCAAAGAGGGCAGCTATAAAGATATGGGTTATATGTATTTTGCTCATTGACATGAATCTGGCTACTGTCTATCATTATGCTAGACAATATCTCCATTCTTCATCAGAGAGGACATTATGGCAAAAACAGCAATGGCCCACGCTCGGCTCTCACCGGAAGTAAAAGAACAGGCAGAAAGCATCTTAAAAGAACTCGGCATTTCCATTTCAACAGCGTATGAACTCTTTTACCGCCAGATCATAGCGTATAACGGATTGCCTTTTGATGTTAGGATTCCCACAGAAGAAACTGCTCAGGCTATGCAGGATGCCCGAGACGGCAAAGGAACACTGTACAGCAATGTGCAGGATATGCTGACTGACTGCGAAGAATAATGCTTCCCATCCGACCGACAACACGATTCAAGAAGGATCTGAAAAGAGCAATTAAACAGGGTCGTGATCTCCAAAAACTCCAGGATATTCTTGAACAGCTTGCTATTCCGGAACCACTTCCTCCCACCTGCAGAGACCATAAACTCAAAGGTGTCTGGCAGGATTTTCGGGAATGTCATATTCAACCGGATTGGCTCCTGATCTATACAATCACTGATTTTGAACTCCGACCGGCACGTCTTGGTACTCATGCTGAACTCTTCAACAAGTAGGTTGGTCGAAAAAAACAAAATCTGCCAGGGTAAAACGTACCCTCTTTAACGCACAAACCTAAGCCGATCAATCTGATTCAGGCCTGACTCCATGCTGGCCCAGCAAGCCACCCATATCATGGCCTTTGAATGTATAACCTCAACAAAGGAGAACCCTATGACTGATCAATCATCCTACACCCTCAAGGTAGAAGGCATGAGCTGCAAACATTGCGAAGCTACTGTTACCGAGGCAGCCCGGTCTGTTGCTGGCGTAACAGCCGCCAACGTCGACCTGGAAGCCGGCAAGGTCACCGTGCAAGGTGGTGAGCCGGAGGCCGTGATACAGGCCATCACCGAGGCAGGCTACACCGCCAGCTTACCCTAACTTATCAAATTTGATGAGGGCCTGTTTCCATACAGGCCCAGGCAATAGGTCTGAACCGCGATTTACCCCAGATATTTTTTTTGCAAAATAAAAGAAGCATGGTACCATGCGGTAAGCTTTTCAAGCCATTCTTCAACAGGGAGAACTTTATGTCCGAACACATTGCCGCTATTTCAGATATTGCTGCAAAGTATGATAACGACCCGAACCGCCTGCTCGACATACTCATTGATGTGCAGGCCCAGGAGCGTTGCGTCACTGATGATGTTACCCGGCAGCTGGCCCAGCAAGTGGGACTGTCCTGGGCTGATATCCACCAAACTGTTTCCTTTTATCATTTCCTTTCCGAGACACCACGCGGGGAATACACTATCTACCTCAATAATGGCCCGGTTGCCATTATGCAGGGCTATGAAGAGGTTGCTGCCGCTTTCAGCGAGGCCGCAGGCTGTTCCATTGATTCTGTAACAGAAGATGGACGTATCGGCCTCTTTGTCACAGCAGACATCGGCATGGGCGATCAAGAGATCGCCGCCTTGATCAACAGGGTTGTCTTTACCTGCCTGACCCCGGAAAAGGCCCGTGCCTTGGTCAAAGATATGCAGGAAGGCTTGTCTGTCCAGGACATGGCCAGAAAACACAGAGAATATGGGGACGGGAATAATAGCCTCCCTGCTATCCATTCTATGGTCCGCAATAATATCCAAAAGGCTGGACCAGTATGTTTAGGCCCATATGAAGTTGGGGTTGCCCTGCGAAAATGCGCTACGCAATCCCCGGAAGATATTCTTTCCCAGATCAAAGCCTCCAAGCTACGGGGACGGGGCGGGGCCGGTTTCCCCACGGCCATGAAATGGGAATTCTGCGCCAAGGCCCAAGGGCCGGAACGCTGCGTGGTCGCCAATGCCGATGAAGGCGAACCCGGCACCTTTAAGGATCGGGTGCTGCTCACCGAACGGGCAGAACTCCTCTTTGAAGGCATGGCTATCTGTGCCTATGCGGTCGGGGCCACAACCGGTTCCCTGTATCTGCGCGGAGAATACACCTATCTCAGGGAATATCTGGAACAGGTGCTGGAGCAGATGCGCGCCGATAACCTGCTGGGTAAAGATATTGCAGGCAAGGCAGGCTTTGATTTTGACATCCGGGTGCAGCTGGGCGCTGGCTCTTATGTCTGCGGCGAAGAATCCGCCCTGCTGGAATCTGCTGAAGGCAAACGGGGCGAGCCAAGAAACCGCCCTCCCTTCCCGGCCCAAAGCGGTTACCGGGCAATGCCCACGGTCATTGATAATGTGGAGACCCTTGCCTCGGCAGCCCAGATCATTGATAAGGGGGCTGACTGGTTCAGCAATATGGGCACTGAGGAATCCACTGGCACCAAGGTGCTGTCCATCTCCGGAGACTGCGACCGGCCCGGCATCTACGAGGTCGAGTTTGGTATCACCATTGGTGAACTGCTGGATATGGCCGGTGCCAGAGATCCACAGGCCGTGCAGGTGGGTGGCCCTTCCGGGCATTGCCTCAATGCTGACGCCAGGGACACCATGATCAGCTTTGAGGGCTGCTCCTCAGCCGGTGCAATCATCATCATTGGAAAGCAACATGATCTGCTGGCCATTATTGATAATTTTATGGAGTTTTTCACGGACGAGTCCTGCGGCTCTTGTGGCCCCTGCCGGTCCGGTACCTGGATGTTGCGCAATACCCTGCGCCGCATCAGGCAGGGTCAGGGCACGCGGGAAGATCTCACATCCATGCGCCAGTTGAGTGAAGTCATGAAAAAAACCACCAAATGTGGTTTGGGCCATACTGCGCCCCATCCTATCCTCAATACTATGGATAATTTTCCCCATCTCTATGAGGCCCTGATCCCTGAACAGAGTGATATCCGGGTCTTTGACCTGGAGGCTTCGATCAAGGCAGCCAATGCTGCGGTGGGCAGAACATCAGCGTCCAAGGAGACCAGGGAGAAAGAGGAGGAACAGTTATGAGTGAAACGATTGAAACATCAAGTGAGACAATTACCCTAACCATTGACGGACAGGAAATCCAGGCAAAGACAGGCCAAACCATCCTCCAGGCTGCCTGTGAAAACGGTATATATATTCCCACCCTTTGCGCCCTGCATGCAGACAAGGAAAACGGGCTGAAATCGGATATTGCCCCAGGAACCTGCCGCATCTGCACGGTCAGGGTGAACGGTCGTACTATGGCGGCTTGCACCACCCCGGTTGCCCAGGATTATATTGTGGAGAATGACACCGAGGAACTCAACGACCTGCGCAAAACCATTGTCGAGCTGCTCTTTGTTGAGGGCAATCATTTCTGCCCCTCCTGCGAAAAAAGCGGCTCCTGCGATCTCCAGGCCCTGGCCTATCGCTATCAGATGCTCTCGCCCCGATTTCGCTATGCCTTTAGCTCCCGTGAGGTCAATGCCGAGTCTCCTAAACTCCTTTTTGACCGCAACCGCTGTATCCTCTGCCGACGTTGCGTACTGGCTATCACGACCGAGGACGGGAAACAGCTCTTTGGCTTTACCAAGCGAGGGGATAAAAGCGGGATTATCATGGATGAAGAGCTGGTCAAAAACATCTCGGAAGAGCAAGCCCAACAGGCTATGCACATCTGTCCGGTAGGAGCGATCATCCGCAAAGAAAAGGGCTTTGACACCCCCTTTGGTCAGCGGAAATACGATCATAATCCCATCGGTTCGGAGACGGTCTGCACAACCTGCAACGGAGAAAAATCATGAAGAAACCGATTATTGCCACTGCTTCCCTGGCAGGCTGCTTCGGCTGTCACATGTCTTTTCTTGACATAGATGAACGCATTCTTGATCTTGTCGAGTTGGTTCACTGGGGCAAAAGCCCGATTAACGATATCAAGACCTTTGAGCAGGACTGTGATATCGCGTTGATTGAAGGCGGATGCTGCAATGATGAGCATATCCATACCCTGCGCGATTTCCGCAAACATTGCCGTATTCTGGTGGCCGTGGGCGAATGCGCCATCATGGGCGGATTACCAGCCATGCGCAATAATATTCCCATCCAGGAATGTTTGGAAGAAGCCTATCTGAACAGTCCGTCCACGGCCCAGGCAAACCCGGAGCAAATTCTGCCCAACGATGCAGAACTGCCTGCGTTGTTGGACAAGGTATATCCCTGTCACGAGATTGTGAAGATGGATTATTTCCTTCCCGGCTGCCCACCCAGGGCTGATCTGATCTACGGGGCATTAACTGCCCTGGTCACTGGTCAGGAAGCGAAACTCCCCTATGAAGTCATTAAATTTGATTAAGCAACCCAGGAATCGGAGCTGATAAACCATTATGGCACAAAAAATTACCATTGAACCGGTCACCCGGGTTGAAGGGCATGGCAAGGTCACCATTCATCTGGATGATAACCAGCAGGTGACAGAAAGCAGGTTGCATATTGTCGAGTTTCGCGGCTTTGAACGTTTTGTCTGTGGCCGCCCCTTTTGGGAGGCACCGGTACTGGTCCAGCGACTCTGCGGCATTTGCCCGGTCAGTCATCATCTGGCTGCGGCCAAGGCTATGGACATGATTGTGGGAGCCGGAGCTGGCAACGGCCTGACCCCGGTGGCAGAGAAGATGCGTCGCCTCATGCATTACGGCCAGATCTTTCAATCCCATGTCCTCCACTTCTTCCATCTGGCCTCGCCGGACCTCCTTTTCGGTATGGACGCTGATCCTGAGAAACGCAATGTGATCGGGGTTATTATGGAGCACACCGAGCTGGCTAAACAGGCTGTGCTCATGCGTAAATACGGGCAGGAAATCATCGCGGCCACTGCTGGCAAGAAAATCCACGGCACCGGTGCTATCCCCGGCGGCATTAATAAAAATCTCAGCCTGGAAGCTCGGGACGCCTTTCTCAATGGCATCAACAGCAATCCTGATCTCTCTGCCGACAAGATGATAGAGTGGTCAGAAGCGGCCATTGCCCTGCTCCTTGATTATCACAGCAGCCATACCGAGTTTCTGGACGGCTTTGCCGCCTTTCCCTCCAACCACCTGTCGCTGGTTCGCCCGGACGGGGCACTTGATCTCTATCACGGGGTTCTGCGTGCTGTTGATCCAGAAGGCAAACGGATCGTCAATGATGTGGACAGCCGGGATTATCTGGATGTGGTGGCGGAAGAGGTTCGTTCCTGGAGCTATATGAAGTTCCCGTATATTAAGGAACTGGGGCCGAAGGACGGTTGGTACCGGGTTGGTCCGCTGGCCCGGCTCAATGTCTGCGACTTCATCCCCTCGCCCAAGGCCCAGGCGGC
This sequence comes from Desulfobulbaceae bacterium, assembly GCA_011389815.1. GTDB lineage: Bacteria > Desulfobacterota > Desulfobulbia > Desulfobulbales > Desulfobulbaceae > Electrothrix. The sequence continues at coordinate 8,223 of JAABTP010000025.1, forward strand.
CTTTGAGCAGTTCCGCGCCTACACCAAGGGCAAGCCCAATCATATGAGTATGCATTACCACTGGGCACGCCTGATCGAGACCCTGCATGCGGCGGAGATGATGAAGGAGCTGCTCCTTGACCCGGATCTCCAAAACACCGATTTGGTCACCAAGGGTGAGCGATGCGGTGAGGGTATCGGGTTGCTTGAGGCACCCCGAGGCACCCTGTTCCACCATTACCAGGTCAATAAACAGGATCTGATCACCATGTGCAATCTCATTGTCTCAACCACCAATAATAACGAACCCATGAACCGGGCCGTCAATGCGGCAGCTGTTGCTCAGATGACCGGCAAGGCTGAAATCACCGAGCCGATGATGAACGCGGTTGAGGTGGCCATCCGCGCTTATGATCCCTGCCTGAGCTGCGCTACCCATGCCATGGGCCAGATGCCCCTGGAGGTCACCCTCTACGATGCCGCAGGAGCTGTCCTTGATCAGCAAAGGAAGGGTATGTGAGATCGCCCTCTGCGTCTACTAAGGTGCTGGTCTACGGATTCGGCAATCCGGGCAGGGAAGATGATGGGGCCGGTGTTGCCCTGGCAGAACGCATCCGGGCAGCAGCCCTGCCCGGCGTGACCACGGACAGTAATTATCAGCTCAATGTGGAAGATGCCCTGCTCCTCAGCGAGCATGATATCGTCATCTTTGCCGATGCCACCCATAACCCGGTTGATCGCTTCAGCTTTTACCGACTGGAGCCTGATCCCTCTGTTTCCTTTACCACCCATGCCATGTCGCCAGGCGCTGTGCTGGCTCTCTGCTCCCAGCTCTATGGAAAGACCCCACCCGCCTATATGCTGGAAATAGGTGGGGTATCTTTTGCGTTGCAGGAGGGGATGACGGCTGAGGGGGCGGAGAATGTGGGGGCGGCAGGGGATTTTTTGTTGGAGTTGCTGAGGGAGCCGTGCCTTGATAGTTCTCTCTTGACATGGATACGGCATTGCCGTAATAATAAATAGTATGCTTTTTATAGAGACCTCAATTTTTACTCAATATATTCTGGAATACCTTTCCGATGACGAGTATTCCGCTCTGTAACTTTTTCTCAAAGAACACCCTGAATCGGGCAAAGTTGTCCCTTCGGGAGGCGGGGTAAGAAAATTGCGCTGGGCTGCGAAAGGACAGGGGAAGAGAGGTGGACTTCGGGTCATCTATTACTGGAAGAAATCCGAAGATGAAATCTGGATGCTGACTGTATATTCCAAAAATGAAAAAGAAAATATCCCCGCTCATATCCTTAAAAAAATTGTACAGGAGATCAAAAATGGGTGAAAGAAATATAGGGCTTGAGATTCTGGAGGGAGTGAAAGAAATCAAAGAATACAAGAAAGGGAATCTTTCCTTGAGAACCTCCCGGCTGTCCGAACCTTCTCCACCGCGAACAATCAGGGAGAAGCTGCAGCTCTCACAGCTTGCTTTTGCAAATTTGATGGGGGTCAGTGTCAGGACGCTGCAGGATTGGGAACAGGGCAGGAGAAATCCTAAAGGCCCGGCCAAATCTTTGCTGAGGATAGCGGAACAAAACCCGGATGCCTTTTTAACCGTCTCCTGAATGCTGTTGTTGATGCTACTGTATATCCTTCATGCTATGAAGGCGGCTGGCAATTGGATTAAGACATTAAAACTGGTGGAAAAATATTTTGATGCATTTTTATATGTCACTAACTGGGAAACACATCAGCTTCTTTTGAGGATTCCACGAAAATTAATAGATTTGGCTCTGGCAAGTAAATATTGCATCGGAGACAGTTGGACTATCTATAAAAAGGGAGATTACCTGATCTTTGATTTTACATCTGAAACCGAAGATTATGATTTAGCTAACCTATAAATCTTTCTTACATTTTTCGGTAAATCAGGGACACACGTTAAACCATAAAACAAAAAGGTATAAATATGCATCGTGACAGCAAGGTAATCGGCTATTTCGCTTACAAATCAAAAACAGAAGTCATGTGCGATGGTGATGCTTGCGTAATCTCTGGTTCAGAACAAGAGATGAAAAACTTCATAAATTTTGTATCACCAGAATCTGCAAAGAAAACAACAATAAAGAAAACCAGATTTGGTGAAATAGTCAATGGAATAAAACGGGGTGCCGCATATGCTTTCGACGAACAGTCATATAATCGTTTTTACCCTCTTGCTAATGAAGTAGGTTTTAACCTAAAAGAAGAGAGTTTTTCAGGTGAAAGCGAAACCGGGTTCCACTTTGTAACGATCATCAGGGAGTCACAGGACAGAATCAAGTGATCAGAAAACCAGATCCTGTCCTGTAAATAAGAAAACAACAATCAGGCCGAGCCAGAACAGCAATCCTGGGAACAAGAATCCTGAGAAGCCTCTGCTTGAGGCTTTTTCAAGACCGACATAACCGCTGCCAGCTCCATCAGGATACCAAGCCCTTCCTGTACTTCCGGGCGTTTCATAGCAGACATCATGCCAAAAACACCTTTGACCGGTTTGACTTCGTCAAGGTCAATTGCCTTAACCCTGGTGCTGACCCGCTCGCCGATCTCCATCATCTGGCTAAAATCATCAAACAGACCACGTTGCTTCAGGGCTTCCAGACGTTCAACCATTTCGTCAACCACAGGCCCACTCAACTCAGCTACATCCCGTCTCATGTCCATAAAAGAACTGAGCAGCTTCATCATCTCGGCCATATTCCCCATATTAACGATAAACTGCCTGAGCAACTCCTGCAGATTTTCGCCATCAAAGCCCTGGAGAGCTGTGTGCAGGCGAAGGGCCAGCTCTTGAAACATATCGTTGCCGTACGGCTCAAAATCCCTTTTAAAATCCATAATACTGTTCAGGCTTTTAAGGGCTTCAGTAATATTTTTACTGGAAGCCAGAGACTGGCCCACCATCTCTCCGACATCTTCCAGGTCAACATTTTTATCCAGACCACTCAGACGGGCTGTGGCCTCATGAACCATGGAGTGAACCAGGGGCTCCAACTCCTGCTTCAGCTCCGCATAGGGTCTGACAGCACGTTTGGCTTCCCGCACTTCCTCGGTAAGTTCATCAAGGCGGGCGAGAATCTTCTCTTCATTGGTCATGATGCTCTCCCTTATTCCTGAACCTTACCCGCAAGAGACATCTGAGCCTCAAGCGGCAATTCCTCACCAGTCAGCAGTTTATTCCAGTATACCCATTTGAACATCATTTTGCCCCAATGATTGGCCTTGGTATCACCAAGGAGAGTAAAGGGTCCCAGGCCGGGCAGGGGAAATTTACCAGGAAGCGGCTCGTACTCATAGTTGAAGTCAATGAGTGAGGCCTTACCAAAGCCGGTTTCAATAAAGCAGTTGGAATGACCGTCATAATCGGGCCGAACCGGCTCATCATTGATCTCGCGCATGAAATTTTCTATCATGATCTCGGCAGAGAAATGGGCTACAGAACCGGCCTTGGAGGTGGGAATGGTTGTGTTGTCGCCAAGGACATACATATTTTTATGGTGTTCCGCCTGCAAGGTATGGTTGTTCGTTTTAACGTATCCCACTTCATCCATCGCAACCCCGGAATTGACCAGATAGCGGGCCCCCACATTGGGTGGAATGGAAACAAGCAGATCCCACTCAATTTCATCACCAGCTGCCGAGATCAGCTTGTTGTCGTTGCAGTCAACTTCGGCAAGGATAAAATCGGCAGTGACCTTGATGTTCTTTTCGTGCATCATTTTGGTAAAATAGGCAGATGCCTTGGGCTTGGTAAAAGCACCGGTCATAGGGGTGACAAACTGGATTTCAATATCATCACGAACCCCTCGCTCGGTAAAGTACCAGTCAGCAAGATAGACAAATTCCAACGGAGCAACAGGGCACTTATAGGGGAATTCCGCAATATCCAGCACCATCTTGCCGCTCTTAAAGCTGCGTAGTGCCTTTTCCAGCTTTGTCGCTCCTTCCAGGGTGTAAAAATCAAAAATCTTGGTATGCCAACCGTCCATCATGCCCGGAACTTCTTCCGGAGCAAGGCCGACACCGGAACAAACAATGACTTTGTCGTATTCATATTTCCCTGCTGTGGTCTCAACGACTTGCGTCTCTGTATCAACACCGACAATCTCATCAATGACAAAATTAATGCCCTTGCCGATAAACTCACTGCGGGTGCGAATAATCTCTTCGGGCTTGTACATACCAAAGGGAATAAAGATCAGGCCAGGCTGATAAATATGCCTATCATCTTTATCTATAATGGTGATGGACCACTCTTCACGGTCCAGCTTTTTGCGCAGGTTGTTAGCAACCATTGTTCCTGCACAGCCCGCTCCAAGAATAACCAATTTCTTCATCGTTCCTCTCTCCTTTGAGACGTTTGTTCACTGGCCAATAGGGTTTTGGCCTCTTTTTGACTACCTTTGGAAACAGGGAATGAGAATATTTTTATCTCTCAAGGCCTGGATCAACGTCCTGATCAAAAATCAGGATCTAAAAACTAGAAAATTAGATAAGAGGTACCACAAAGTGCATTTCAGGTCAACAGGTGTTTTGAGCTTTTTTATACAATTACAAACAGTGCAAACCCAACTCTTCAATAAATGGTGTGAACTGATGATAGGGGGGTTGGGGTTGACATCCCCTGCACATGGCTTTACATTGCTCCCGCATAAGCCCCTGACATCGGGAATTCAACCAACCCCAGCCCAGTAGCAGATACCATGCCCTCCATACCTTTTCCTTTTATCGCTGACCTCCACATCCACTCCCTCTACTCCCGCGCCACCAGCAAGGCCAGCAACCTGCATGGTCTGGCAGCCTGGGCCGCCATTAAGGGTATCGACCTTATTGCCACCGGCGATTTCACCCATCCGGGTTGGTTTGCCCATCTGGTTGATAACCTGGAACCCGCAGAGCCGGGCCTCTTTCGCCTGAAGAAACAGCCCGACTTTGCCGAGCTGGCCTCTATTCTGCCACCGGGTGTCCAACCGGACTGCTCAAAAATTCGTTTCCTCCTCAGTGCTGAGATCAGCTCCATCTATAAACGAGGCGGTAAGGTGCGCAAGATCCATAACCTGCTCTATGTACCGGATCTGGAGGCAGCCCGCCGGATCAATACTGTGCTGGCCGGAATCGGTAATCTCCATTCTGACGGACGCCCTATCCTTGGCCTGGACTCCAGGATCCTTTTGGAAATCCTGTTGGAGCAGGCCCCGGAAGGCTTTCTGGTGCCTGCCCATATCTGGACTCCCTGGTTTTCCCTGTTTGGATCCAAATCCGGCTTTAATGCTATTGAGGAATGCTTTGACGACCTGAGCAGCGAGATCTTTGCCCTGGAAACCGGTCTTTCTTCTGACCCGGTGATGAACCGCTATATCTCGGCCCTGGATCGCTTCTCCCTGATCTCCAATTCAGACTGCCATTCTCCATCCAAGCTGGGCCGGGAGGCCAATATTTTTGCTACCGAACGCAGTTTCCCTGGCCTCAAGGAGGCCATGCGTAATCCAGTTGATGCAAGCGGCGAGCAACGTTTTCAGGCCACTGTGGAATTCTACCCGGAAGAAGGTAAATACCATTGTGATGGCCACCGCAAATGCGGGGTCTGCCTGGAACCAGCCCAAACCGTGGAAGCCGAGGGCATCTGCCCGGAATGCGGCAGGCCCATGACCATTGGGGTGCTGTATCGGGTTATGGAACTGGCAGACCGGAAAAAACCAGTCTGGCCCAAGGGATCACCAGCTGTCCACAGCCTGATTCCCCTCCAGGAAATGCTGGGCGAGCTTTTTAACTGCGGACCCGCCACCAAGAAGGTGAACACGGTCTATGGCAAGCTGATCAATAGCTTCGGCTCAGAATTTGGAATCCTGCTGGAGACCCCCGTAGAGGAGCTGAACACGGCCTCGCCCTTGCTGGGCACGGCGATTCAGCGGGTACGAGAGAACAAGGTCATTCGTAAACCCGGCTTTGACGGTGAGTTCGGAGTGATCCGGGTCTTTGAAGAGGAAGAGCGGGACCAGCTGGCAGGTCAGCTCAATCTCTTTGGTATGACCCCGGCTAAGGCCCGCAAGAAGTCCCCTGTAAAGAAGGTGATCAGGTGGAAAAAGAGCCAGGTACGTCCTATGCAGGCCAAGAGGGAACTCAACCTGGAGCAACAGGCTGCCGTGGACAGTCTGGCCCCTCGGATCATTGTTCAGGCCGGACTAGGTACAGGTAAAACCCATACCCTGGTCCAGCGGATGAATCGCTTGCTGGGATCAGGACAGCAGGCCATTACCGTGATCACCTTTACCAATAAGGCTGCAAATGAACTCCAGCAGCGGCTGGCTTTGCTGGACCCGAAAAAATGCGGGGAAAAGAGCAAGGATAGCGGCCCCCCTTGTGTCCGAGTGGATACCTTTCATGGCTTCTGTGTCCACTGGCTGTGCAGTCATGATCCTGCCCTCCAGTTAGCTGGTCCAGAGATGCGGACCTGGATCTTCCGAAAACAATACCCGCAACTCTCTGAGCAGGAACGGAGGAAACTCCGGCGTGAAGCGGGCCTCTTTTTGGCTGAACAAAGGATGCTGCCAGAGCCGATTGCCTGCCCGGAAACCCTGCGCCCATATTTTGCGTACCTCCGCGAGCATAGCCTGCTGGACCTGGACGAAATTGTCCCGGCCTGCACTACCCTGCTTCATAATGATAAAAATTTCAGCGAAGAACTACGTGCAGCCACAGTCCATCTGCTGGTGGATGAGTTCCAGGATCTCAATGCGGCCCAGTATGAGTTGGTGCGCCTGCTGGCAGAGACAGCCACGGTCTTTGCTATTGGCGACCCGGATCAGGCTATTTACGGGTTTCGTGGCTCCCGGCCTGCTTGGTTTCAGCATTTTATCACGGAGCAGGAACCCGAATTCCATCAGCTGGCAATAAACTACCGGAGCGGGGCGGATATTCTCCAGGCCGCAGGAGCGGTAATTACAGCCAATCACGTTGATGAAGAGCAGGAAACAAGGACAACCGCAGTCTCAGAGCATCCGGGCACTATCTTCCGCTATCTTGCCCCTCATGCCAAAGCAGAGGCCAACTTCATTGCCGGGCAAATCCAGCAGCTCATCGGCGGCACCTCCCATCGGGAGATTGATCAAATTCTCGGTAACGAAGGCGGCTTAGCTTTATCTGAAATTGCAGTGCTCTACCGGACAGCCCGTCAGGCCGAAACTATTGCCCAAGCCCTGGCTGAACGCACCATTCCCTGTCAGGTGGTTGATGTCCAGCCCTTTTATCAGCGCAGGGAAAGCAAGCAGCTTTATTACTGGATCCTGCTGTCTACGGACCACATTGATGCAGCAGAACTGCTCTTTTTGCTGGCTCAGGAAAAGGGCATCGGTGCCAAGGGGATAACTGCTGCTGAGGCCGTGCTCAGTGCAGAAAAGAAGGGGGCGCCATTGGACACTCTTGCTGCCAACGCAGCTGACCTGCCTAAAAATCTGCAAAAACGAATTGCTGCCTTTCAGGAACTTGCATCGCAAATGATACAACAAAAAACTGCTGCCAAGGCTGTAAATCTGCTCTGTGAAGAGTTTCAGCTCAACCGGGATGATCCAGACCTGGTTCGCTTTTGCCAAATGGCTGCCTCTGCATCTTCCCTGTCTGCCTTTGCTGACCATCTGCGCAAGCATCAGGATAACCTGATTTATGATGGACGAGCCGAATCCGTACTGTTGGCTACCCTCCATGCGGCCAAAGGGCTGGAGTTCCGAGCTGTGTTTATGGTGGGTTGTGAAAATGGGTTGCTCCCCTTGACTTCCCGGAGCGAGCTGAGCAAGGAAGCGGAACTGGAACATATCCAGGAGGAACGACGTCTTTTCTTTGTCGGCATGACCCGGGCTGCGGAAGTGCTCTATCTCACCGGAGCTAAGGAACGACTGGGCTTTTCCGGGCTTGAGCAGCGCACGCCCTCCCCTTTCCTGAGTGAGATTCCACCTGAACTTTTACAGAATCCTTTGATTTTGCAGAAGCAACGAAAGAAAAAACGTACTGGGAAACAGTTGAGTTTGTTTTAAAAATATGGTAGTTACAAATGAGCAGGCCGGAATAATAGAATATGCAGGTTGGTTGAGTAGAGATCACAGGATGGAAACAAAAAATCAGTAAAGGAGATCAAGATGAGCAATCAGGAGTTCCTGCAAAAAATTGAAGTGAACGGCACATCGTACAGCCTGTATAATCCCAAGCTACTCGTCAATAAGGGCGTAAATATTGGCCGATTGCCTTTCTCCATCCGGGTATTGGTAGAGAACATTCTCCGGAAGATGAACGGCACCACCGTGACTGAGCAGGACCTGGAGCAGATCAGCAACTGGAAGCCTTGGTACATAGATCCGGTGGAGATCCCCTTTCATCCTGCCCGTGTCCTGATGCAGGACTTTACCGGGGTTCCGGCAGTAGTCGATCTGGCTGCCATGCGGGATGCGATCAAGGCACAGGGAGGTGATCCTCGGAAGATCAACCCGCTGATCCCGGTGGACCTGGTAGTGGATCACTCTGTGCAGGTGGATCATTACGGGACAGCACAGGCATTGGAACAGAATGTGGTCAAGGAGTACCAACGCAATAACGAACGCTATGCCTTCCTCAAGTGGGCCCAGCATAACTTTGACAACTTCAGGGCCGTACCACCCAACTCTGGTATCTGTCACCAGGTGAACCTGGAATACCTTGCCAGCATCATCATGCAAAGGCAGCAAGGGGATTCCCTGCTCCTCTACCCAGACAGCCTGGTGGGCACAGACTCGCACACCACCATGATCAACGGGGCCGGGGTCATGGGCTGGGGCGTAGGAGGCATTGAGGCCGAGGCCGTCATGCTGGGCCAACCCTACTTCATGTCTATCCCCGAGGTGGTTGGCGTACATATGACGGGCAGGCTCAGGCCTGGGGTCACCACCACGGATCTGGCCTTGACCGTGACCCAGATCCTGCGCGAACAAAAGGTAGTGGAAAAGTTTGTTGAGTTCTTTGGTGAAGGCAGCCAACAGCTTAATGTTATGGATCGGGCCACCATAGCCAATATGAGTCCTGAATACGGGGCCACCATGGGCTTCTTCCCTGTGGATGAACACACCATCCAGTACCTGAAAAGGACCAATCGGGCAGAGCAGGCCCGCATCACAGAGGCCTATACCAAGGAAACCGGCCTGTTCTATAATGGCTATGAAATACCAGAGTACAGCAAGATCATTGAGCTTGACTTGGGCAGTGTTGAACCCTGCCTGGCTGGCCCATCCCGCCCCCAGGACAGGATTCCGGTCAGGGAGCTGAAAGCCACAGTCACGCCTGCTGAAGAAAAAACCGTTGCCCTGCGCATTGATGACCAGGAGATCGCCCTGCGTAACGGCAGCATTGTTATTGCAGCGATTACCTCCTGCACCAACACCTCCAATCCCTTTGGCCTGATTGGTGCGGCCCTGTTGGCAAAAAAGGCGGTTGCTTGCGGCCTCACGGTGCCAGCCCATGTTAAGACCTCGTTTACCCCAGGCTCCACAGTGGTTGCAGACTATCTCCGCAAGGCTGACCTCCTTTCGCCTCTGGAGCAACTGGGCTTTCATATTGCGGCCTTTGGTTGCACCACCTGCATTGGCAACAGTGGGCCTCTGCACCCGGATATTGAACAGGCTATTACAGACAATGGCCTCTCTGTGGCCGCTGTCCTGTCAGGCAACCGTAACTTCGAGGCCCGGATCCACCAGAAGATCCAGGGGAACTTCCTGGCCTCGCCCATGCTGGTTGTGGCCTTTGCCCTGTGTGGTCGGATTGATGTGGATATGGAGAAGGAGCCTGTTGGCCTGGATGGCAACGGCAACCCGGTGCTGCTTGCTGATCTCTGGCCGGATGCGGCGGAGATAGAAGCCCTTATCAGCCAGCATCTCAGTGCAGAGCTTTTTCAGCACAACTATGCAGGTATCTTTGAGGGGGATACACGCTGGCAGGCCATGCCCGTGGCAGAAGAGACCACCTTTCCCTGGGATGCTGCGTCCAACTATATCAAGAACCCGCCCTATTTCACAGCATTCCAGCAAGAGACCAGTTCAGGGGAAGACAGTATCACGGCACGGGCTTTGCTCCTGCTGGGTGACTCAGTGACCACTGATCATATCTCCCCGGCCGGAGCAATCCCGGAGACATACCCGGCAGGCCGGTATCTCCTGGGACAGGGTGTCAGTACCAGGGAGTTTAATTCCTACGGGTCACGACGGGGCAATCATGAGGTCATGATGCGGGGCACCTTTGGCAATATCAGGATAAAGAATCAACTGGTTGCGCCCAGGGAGGGAAGCTTTACCCGCAAGTTCCCAGAAGACGTGGAGATGTCGGTGTATGATGCAGCAATGCAGTACCAGGAGGAAGGAACATCGCTGGTGGTGTTAGCTGGTAAGGAATACGGCACAGGCTCTTCCCGTGACTGGGCTGCCAAGGGCACCCAGCTTCTTGGGGTCAGGGCGGTTATTGCAGAGTCCTACGAACGCATCCATCGCAGTAATCTGGTGGGCATGGGGGTGTTGCCGCTTCAGTTCAGCCAGGGGGAAAGTTGGCAGGAACTGGGCCTGGACGGCTCAGAGGTCTTTACCCTGAACGGACTTGCTGCTCTGGAACCAGGAAAGGAGCTTGAGGTGCAGGCTGCAAAGGCAGATGGGAGCATAGTTGTCTTTACAGCCCTGGTCAGACTGAACACCGATATTGAGGTCAGCTATTACCGACACGGAGGCATTCTCCCCTATGTGCTCAGGGCCTTAATGGCTGAGTAGGGGCACAGCATGCCGTGCCCCTACGGTGGATCCTACTGGTTCTCCTCAATGAACTGGCAGACCTCCGGGCTCAGGCCCAATGCCGTACCCAGCTCATCAAACCACTGCCGCTCGCTCTCTGTATCAATATTCACTGCTGATGCAGCAACAGCATACATAGCCTGGCCCAGACGGATATCTTCAATGCCTTGAGTCAAATCAGCAATACTGCGGGGATGATGTAATTCTTCCAGGAGAAACATCTTCTCTTCCTGAGCAAGCTCAACATCACGCAGACGATCAAGGATTGCCTTTTCTTCCTCACTATCAAGGGTTCCATCTGCATGGGCCGCACCCACCATGACCTGAATCAGGCGACAGGCAACGTCCTGTTCACTGAGTCCGGTGTGCACTGGTTCCATTGCAGGTTCTACAGCAACAGGCTCTTGTTGAGCAGGACTCGTACCCTGTGCCTGTTGCATATGACTCGGAGGGGGTGGGGGCGGAGGAGGAGCAGTTTGGGTCGGGCCTGCCGGACCTGCTGGTGCGTAAGAGGGCTGGGAGTACTGAGCACCCATTCCTCCAGCTGTCTGCCGCTGTTTGGCCTGTTGACCTGTTCGATAGATCTCATAAGCCCCTACACCCAGACCAATGGCTGTGAGCAAGCCCTTGCCAGAGGTCAGGTTACCTGTTAGGTTACCAAGCAAGGAACTCTTACCCTGATGTGAGGAGCTGTGGTGCTGAACATATCCCTTTTTTCCCTTATACTTTTTTTTATGTTTTTTGTATTTCTTTTTAAAATGTTTCCCGCCCGAACCCGTGGCTTCATGCAATAACTTACCCAGCAATTTTTCAACGTCCATAAACTCTCCTGATAAGGATAAATATTCTGTTGCTGCCAACCTTGGACAAAAATAATTCCCAATGTCTCTCTGTTACCTTCAGATAGAATCAAGATCTATTGTACCTATTGCGTCATTGGAAGCAAGAAAAAATCCGAGTAATTTTTGAAAAAGCGGTATGTGTTCAAAGAAAAGCAATCAGTGTTGAGTAATACAAATCTGATCAATACAGATTATCCCTGAGTACAGGAAGAAAAATATTTCAACCGGTGACCTTACTGGCTTGAATCATATACGTAACATACAGGCTATGGGGGAACAGGATCATGAATATTTCATCTCCAGTCCCCTAACATTTTTTTTCTCCTGACCATCAATTATGTCAATATTAAAAAAAGTAGCTTGCAGGAAACCGTTTTTTTGCTACAGTAAAAATTTTGGCGGCAACTCAAGGCAACATTAAAAAACATTGGATAACAAAATGAATAAAGAGAGCCCGCTGCTTGCTGATGTGCGAGATCAACTTGCCAGAGAGGAAAAAAGCTGTTTATCTCCTTTGGCCTGCCTCAGTCAGGAGAAAATCCGCCGAACAAAAGAACGACAACAAGGCTATCGCCAACCCTTTGCAAAAGATGCTGACCGCATTCTTCATTCAAAAGCGTATACCCGCTATATTGACAAAACCCAGGTTTTTTCCCTGATTGATAATGACCATATCACCCATCGGGTTCTCCATGTGCAATTAGTATCCAGAATTGCCAGAACAGCAGGCCGTTTTCTCGGCTTGAATGAAGACCTGATAGAAGCCATTGCTCTGGGCCATGATATTGGCCATCCCCCTTTTGGACATGAGGGAGAACATATTCTTGATCGACTTTGCCAGGCCCACGGCTTACCTGGCTTTCGCCATAACATCCAGTCGGTTCATTTCCTTGACCGCATTGAAAAGCAAGGACGTGGCTGGAACCTAAGCCTTCAGGTGCTGGATGGAATTCTCTGCCATGATGGCGAGGCAAACCGTACAGCACTTGTGCCGGAACGATCACGAGAAAAGACCTTTTCTCATTTTGACCAGCTGCTGGAACAGGATGCCTTTTCAAAAAGCCTGGTTCCCATGACCCTTGAGGGCTGCCTGGTACGCCTGGCTGATACTGTGGCCTATCTCGGTCGTGACATTGAAGATGCTATAGAACTGGACCTTATTACACGCCAGGAAATCCCAGAGACCTGTGCTGAAATATTGGGCAAGAGCAACGGCACCATTGTCCACAACTTAGTCAGTGACCTGATTAGCAATAATCTGCACCTTCGTCAAAATACTCCTGGCCCTTGTTCTGATTGTATCGGATTCAGCGAACAAGTAGGTGATGCATTGCTGGAACTCAAAAAATTCAACTATGAGCGCATCTATCGTAACCCGCTCTTTAAACCGGATTTTAAGCGAATTCACAGCTGTTATGAACAGCTTTTCTCCTCTTATCTGGATCAGCTCGTTACAGATCCGTTGTCCCAAAAAACAGAGCGGAGTTTTGGGCATTCCATGACACATACCTATCGTGACAATCACGCACCGGCAGCTATTGTGAGAGATTACCTTGCTGGCATGACAGATAATTTTTTTCTACACCAGGCTGAACTGCTTGGCTGCGATGTACCGGAGAGAAGATGCATAAGTTAAAAGAATTTCTACCTGGCGAAAACACTGCTGTTATCATAACTGCCGCTGTTATCGGCCTGTTGGCAGGCGGTGTGATCATTATTTTTCGTGAATCAGTGGAACTGGTCCATAAATATATTTTTGAACTCGGTTCCGAGCTTCTCCATATTCATGAGGGAGGGTGGAACCGCCTCCTCCTTCCCCTGATTCCCATGTCTGGCATGATTCTCCTTATTCCTCTTTCTCTTCTTTTTCCTAAACAGGTGAACGGGTATGGTTTTACCAAATTTCTTCGTCGGGTCAACCTGGAGAACGGGGTACTTAATGCCCGAAATATTTTTATCAAAATAGTTGCCACAGCCATCACCATTGGCTCAGGGAATTCTGCTGGGGTGGAAGGCCCAACAGCTCAGATCGGTGGCGCATTAGGATCTCAGTTTGGCCAAAAACTGAGAGTCTCTGGAGCCCGAATGAAGGTTTATATTGCTGCTGGCAGTGCTGGTGCCATTGCAGGAATCTTTAACGCTCCTCTTGCTGGCATTTTTTTTGCAGCAGAAATTATCATGCTCGGTACCTATAAAATTTCTTCCTTTTCCGCCTTGGTAGTTGCTTCCGCTATGGCCACAGTGGTTTCACGAGCCTATTATAATAATGAGGCAATCTTTCCTATTCCAGACTATTATATGGTCAACCCAATTGTGGAAATCCCACTCTATGCCATCATGGCGCTTTTAATTGGGCTGTTGGCTGTGGCCCATATCCGTTTTTTTTATTTTCTCCGGGACTGGTTCCACAACCTCTCCCTTTCGGAGCAGATCAAACCTATTTTTGGGGCCTTTCTGGTAGGGAGTATGGGGATCATTTTTCCTCAGGTCATGGGAGATGGATATCATTATATTGCCGAAGTTCTGACTGGTGATGGGATCGTTTGGGTGATGTTGGCTCTGATCGCCTTAAAATCAATAGCCACTGCCATAACCCTTGGATCAGGAGGGGCTGGCGGTGTCTTTGCCCCTGCTCTTTTTATCGGAGCTGTTATCGGCGGGGCCTTTGGTGGTATTGTCCACACCCTGCTCCCCAACCACACTGCAACACCTGGGGCCTATGCCACAATAGGTATTGGTGCCTTTCTGGCAGCCTCAACCCACGCACCCATGACTGCGATTTTTCTGCTTGTCGAGATGACTGGTAATTATATGATTATTGTCCCGGTGATGCTGACCGCCATTATCGGAACAGTGACAGCGAAGAAATTTTACAGCGATTCTATTGATACTGTAGACTTTACCCGAGATGGAATTGATATCCATGAAGGAAGGGAAGTGGCTATTCTGAAATCCATCCCTGTGGGCAAGGCCATCAGTGAAGATGTTGATTTTATCAGCGAGACAGCTAATATTAATAATCTGCTGGACCTTTTTGCCCTTGCTAAAGATTCCCTCTATTTCCCAGTGGTTGATCATGAAGGCAAGATGGTTGGGGTCGTTTCCATGCAGGATGTTAAAACCATTCTTCAAGATGAAGAAAAACGCTGTTGCCATCTGGTTGGAGCTATTTGCAGTCGCAATGTTATCACCCTGACACCGGATCATAATCTTTTTGATGCAATACAGCTCTTTGATGTCAAAGGAATAGAAGAAATCCCAGTAGTAGAAACTATGAAAGAACAGTGGGTTGTGGGAAAACTGAAACGACGGGACGTAATTTCTGTTTATAATCACGAAGTGTTGAAGCGGGGAATCAGCGAAAAAGCCGAAGACATCAAACTGCTCTGTTCATCATCCTGATTTTAAATTGCATATTTGTTACCTCTCCCCTCAAAATAAAGGGGGGACTGGTTTTATATTTTTCATTATGAAATTAACCCTTTACTCCTTTGGTTTTAAACACGGATACCCTGATGCCAATATTGCCTGGGATGTCCGTTTTCTCCCCAATCCCTACTGGGAAGAGCACCTGAGGGAACATACTGGTCTGAAAGAGCAAATAGCTCACTATGTTCTGGATAACGCAACTGGTCAGGAATTTTTAAAACAGCTTGCCCCTCTGCTCATATTAACCCTGAACAGCCACAAAACAGGAGGACGCGAAGAACTCCGCTGCGCTATAGGGTGTACCGGTGGACGCCATCGTTCCGTTGCCGTGGTTGAATATCTTCGGGGAGTACTGACCGATATTCTCGGTAGAGAGGATGAGCTAACTGTGTATCATCGGGATATTGAGAAAAAGTAGAGTGTGAACAGCAAACAGGCTTATTATTATGCGGACAGAACAGCGTCAGGACTTCGACAGTCCGTGGAAGGAGGCTCTCGACGCCTATTTTCCCGAATTCATGGGTTTCTTCTTTCCAGATATTCACGCCGCCATAGACTGGTCATGCGGATACACCTTTCTGGACAAGGAATTCCAGAAGATCACCCGGGACGCAGCAACCGGACGACGGCATGTGGACAAGCTGGTTCAGATTTTCCTGATCAACGGAGGGGAAACCTGGTTGCTTATCCATGTTGAGATACAGGGACAGCCGGATACGGTTTTCCCGGAACGGATGTTTATTTACCATTATCGTATTCTTGACCGCTACAATAAAGATACGGTCAGCCTGGGTGTTTTAAGCGACCCAGATCCGGGATTTCGACCTGGTCCCCATGTTCGCGAACACTTTGGCTGCCGGACGGAATTTCATTTTCCGACCGTCAAGGTGCTGGATTACAAAGCAGACTGGGAAAAACTGGAGCGTTCGAAGAATCCCTTTGCTGTAGTGGTCATGGCCCATCTCAAGGCACAAGAGTTGGATCTCGGAAAAGGAGAGGAACGCAAGCAGTGGAAGCTCCGGCTGATACGCCTTCTTTACGAGTGCGGCTTTGAACGGAAAAATGTATTACAGCTGTTCCGCTTTATTGACTGGCTGCTCATGCTGCCGCCTGAACTGGAAAAAATATTTACAGAAGAAGTGCATAAGATTGAGGAGGAAAAAGACATGGAATACATCACCAGTGTGGAACGGGTTGGTATTGAGAAAGGGATTAAACAGGGGATGCTGCAGGGGATTGAACAGGGGATGCTGCAGGGAATCGAACAGGGAATCGAACAGGGAATGCTGCTGAATACAAGAGGCGTACTGCTTGAGGTACTTTCGCTCCGCTTTGGCCCGCCCACTGTTGATTTATGCGAACTGGTTGAAGGCATCACAGACTACGAAACCCTGAAGCGTCTACATCGCTCCGCTGTGCTGTGCAGCAGTCTTGAGGAGTTCAGGGCCGGGCTGGATCGAAAGGTGTAATTATATCTATATCCAAGAGTCAAATACGGAGCAATCTGTTTGTTATAACAATAATAATATATCTACTCAAGGAGGAATCACCATGAAAGAATTACTCAAAAACATGCTCTACACCAGCGTTGGAGCTGCTTTTCTTACCCGTGATAAGCTGGATGAAATTCGCAAAGAGCTGGTCGAACGGGGCAACCTAACCAAGGAAGAAGGCAAAGAATTTGTTGAAGATCTTCTCAAAAGATCAGATAGTGCCCGTGATCAGCTGGAAATCTGGCTTAACCGTCAGGTGGAAGAACGCATCAAAGGGTTGAATCTTGCCACAGCTGAGGAGCTTAATGAACTGCGCCACAAAGTTGAAGAGTTAGAGTCCGCATTACAAGCTGCTACCTTGAAGGACAAAGAAACACCCTCAACAGGCAATAACAACAAAAAAAATACGTAAAAATTAATGGTCAGTATCAGGAGACTTGGTGCCATTAACCGCACCTACCGACACCTTACCCGATACCGGCAGATCCTGCGGATCCTCTTTAAATACGGTTTTCATGATCTGGTTGATCATCTCCATATAGATCATTACCTTGAAACCGGGCTGCAAATGATCAACCGTAAGCCCCGTGAGCAGATTTTTCGCTATTCCCGACCGGAGCGTCTGCGCATGGGGCTGGAGGAATTAGGACCTACCTTTATCAAGCTTGGACAGTTACTCTCTACCCGGCCTGATTTCATTTCCCCTAATTATATTGAAGAGTTACGGAAACTTCAGGATAATGTTCCTCCTTTTTCCTTTCAGGAAGTTCAGCAAATATTTCGGGAAGAACAAGGTAAAGACCCCTCTGAAATCTTCACGGATTTCTTTGTAACCCCGCTGGCTGCCGCCTCTATTGGTCAAGTTCATCTTGCCCGCATCGCCTCAAAAACAGAAAAATCTTTGATACGCGATGTTGTTGTCAAGGTACAACGTCCAGGCTTAGAAAGCCTTATCTCTGTTGATCTGGAAATTCTCTCTCAGATCGCAGGCTTAATGGAAGATCATTTTGAGGAGGTTCAAGGTCATCAACCCACTGCCATTGTGGAAGAATTCGCCCTTAGTATTTCCAGAGAAATTGACTTTACTATTGAGCTCTCCAATATTCAGCATTTCTCCCGCCTGTTATCCGATAATCCAACTCTCCATGTGCCCGAGGTCTTTCCCGAGTTATCAACAGAACGTATTCTTGTTATGGAGCGGATCAATGGCATTAAGGCGTCCCATGTCTCTGACTTGAAAAAAAAAGGATATGATCTACGGCTGATTGCTGAACGAGGCGCCAACCTTGTAATGGAGCAAATTTTTGTTCATGGATTTTTTCATGCTGACCCACATCCAGGCAATCTTTTTATCTTACCAGGAAATAAAATCTGCTTTATTGATTTCGGCCAGATGGGAAGGCTCCTTTTAAAGGACAGGGAAAACTTTACAGATTTTGTTCTCAGTATTACCTCAGGAAAGGAAAGTGAGGTCGTTGATGGTATCCTGAAGATGACTGTGCATAAAAAAGAAATTGATCGGGATAAACTGGCGTTGGATATCAGTGACTTGACAGGACGCTACATGCATCTGCCCATTGGCGAATTAGAGGTGGAAAAAATACATTTTGAACTACTCAAGCTCCTGACCAAACATCGCCTTTTCTTAAAGCCTAATCTCTACCTCATGTTTAAGGCCCTGGCAACAGTGGAAGGAATTGGCACAATGCTTGCTCCAGAGGTTGAGCTGCTGACCTTGGCTGACCCCTTCATGAAAAAAATCAAGCTTGACAGGGTTCATCCACGCCGCTTGTTTGATGACTTTTCCACGACCAGTCACCAATACCTGAACCTTCTTCGTGATCTTCCTGGCGAAACCCGCAGTATCCTGGCCCTGCTTCGCCAAGGCGGAATGAAGTTGGAATTAAAACATCGCGGACTCCGTCCTCTGGAGCGGGCCCTGTATCGGGTTTCCAACCGCATAGCCTTTGCTATTGTCCTTGCTGCCCAGATTGTTGGCTCCTCACTGATTGTTCTTTCTGGCATTAAACCACACTGGCATGACATCCCTGTTATCGGTTTGGCAGGTTTTCTTATTGCCGGAATCATGGGCTTCTGGCTCCTGATTTCTATTCTTCGACAGGATAAACTTTGAAAAGAAACTCCACAAAAAACAAACGGAGATCCTGTCAAAATATGAGCCTAACCATTCTAGAACTCTTAAATTATAATTCTCATGCATGAGCCTCTAGATAATACGCATAATCATCACGTACCAGTCTACCAAGTAGCTCTTACTTCCCTGCTTTTTTCCGCTACTCTGCCTCTCTCTTTTATCTTTTTCTGTAAATTCTATCTGGACACATGGACTTGGTTCTACGAACCACTTCATTCCCTTATTGAATCACTTGGTTCATTTGCTGCTATCACCCTGGCTCTCTTTATCCTGATAATGCGGCGTAACCTGCAGCTTCGCCCGGGATATTTATGGGTTGCCAGTACCTTAATGGGGATGGGAGTACTTGATCTCTTTCACGCCAGTATGCCGCCAGGAAAAGTTTTTATTTGGCTTCATAGCCTTGCAACATTGCTCGGTGGCCTGACCGCTGCCTTGGTTTTGCTCCCTGAGCGTCTTGCCAGCATTCCTATACTGCAATTTTTACCTTGCGCAACAGGTGTGTGTAGCACCTTTATTGGAATACTTTCGTTTTTTTACCCCGAATATCTACCTGTAATGGAAAGGGAAAAAACTTTTTCACTGGCTGCCGACAGTATGAATGCAATAGGTGGTCTCAGTTTTCTCCTTGCTTGGTTCTATTTTTGTTTACGGGATTCAAAGGAACAACATCAATATGAAAACAATATACTTGCCAACTTCTTTCTTCTGTTTGCCATTGCAGCCTTATTGTTTAATTTTTCAATATTTTGGGGGGCGGAATGGTGGATTATGCATATTGTCCGACTCGTTGCCTACCTTGTTCTTCTTCGTTTTTTTCTTAAAATTTACAGCCGGGACATAGGGCATATAAGGAAAAGTCGAATTGAACTCAAAAAACGTACCCGTGAATTGCAACGAACCCAAAACTACCTCATTGATATTATCGAGTACTCTCCATCGCCTATCACATTAAAAGATATTACTGGAAAATTCATCCTTGTGAATCAAAAATTTAGCGATCTTTTTGCCTACTCAACAGATCAAATCGTCAATAAAACAGTGGAGGATATTTTTCCATCCGTAGCCGCACAATATCAGCAGGATGAGGATAAAAAAATAATTGAACACGGCAAGGCAACAGAGAATGAAGAAAAATATTGCTCTGTCACCAAAGAACTTACCTGTGATCCTGTTGAAAAAACACAAACATTCATTGTTGACCGCTTTCCACTCAGAGGACATAATAATACTATTTATGGAGTCGGAACCATAATGACTGATATTTCTCGTCGGAAAAAAGATGAAGCAAAGCTTAAATCAGCCTTACTTGAAAAAGAATCACTGCTCAAAGAGATCCATCACCGCGTTAAAAATAATATGCAGATTGTTGCCAGCCTCATGTTTTTACAAGCCCAGAGTATTGAAAATAAGGATGCCTTTGATATTCTCCAGGAGAGCCAGGATCGAATAAAAAGTATGTGCCTGGTCCATGAACTCCTGTATCAGTCCAGCAATCTGGCTAAAGTACCTTTTAAAAAATATATGGACCCTCTTGTCTGCTCGTTACGACAATCCTATAATGCCCATAATGTTCTGTTGCATATGAATGCAGAATCCATTGACCTTCCTGTTGATGCTGCTATGCCTTGCGGCTTAATCGTGAACGAGCTTGTCACCAATAGTTTTAAACACGCATTTACGGACAAAAATACTGGCGAAATAACCATTTCTTTTCTCAAAGACAAGACAAACTACCTACTTTCTGTTGCTGATAATGGTCCGGGATTTCCTAATGATTATGATTGGGATGCCCCTACAACCTTGGGTATAAATCTCATTCGTACCCTTTCAAAGCAACTGGACGCTGAATTAACCTTTGAAAACCATGACGGATTGACCTGCCGATTACATTTTTCTATCTGATGATCGTACCCTTACTGTGGCGCAGGAGTAGAAAAAATTCTCCTGTACAACGTACCCAATACGCAAAAAAGAGCGCTATGAGTGAGCCTGTTACTGAAAAAGAAAAAAAAATACGAATACTTGTAGTTGAAGATGAAGCGATTATTGGTATGGAGCTTCAGACCAGATTAATCCGACAGGGTTATGATGTTCCCTTTGTCATAGATACCGGTCCCAAGGCCATCAAAAAAGCCGGAGAGATGGAACCAGACCTGATCCTCATGGACATCTTCCTCAAAGGCGATATGGACGGCATTGAGGCCGCAGAAGAAATTCGTCAGAAATACGCCTTTCCAATAGTTTTTCTCACGGCAAATACAGATAAGCAAACCTTTGAACGAGCCAAACGATCAGCACCGCTTGGGTATATCCAAAAACCTTTTCAGGAAAATGTCCTTTTCTCTACCATTGAAATTGCCCTGTATAAGGGAAGAACAGAAAAAGAGCTGGATCTCTATCGGCATCATCTTGAAGACATGGTCCGGAAAAAAACCAATGACCTTGTCCACATTAATCAGGAGCTGATTGTTGCCAAAGAGGCTGCTGAAACTGCCAATGCAGCAAAAACAGAATTTCTGGCCAATATGAGCCATGAAATTCGTACCCCATTGAATATTATTTTGGGAAATATCCGTCTTGCCCTGGACACTTCATTAACCCAGGACCAGAGCCGTTTTTTGGCTGATGCCTACCAGTCTTCGGACTCCCTGCTCCATATTCTTAATGACATTCTTGATATTTCCAAGATGGAGGCACACCAACTTACAATAGAAAACGCCCCCTTTGAGCTACGCTCATCAATCCATCAGGTTATCAAACCCTTTCAACAGCGTGCGCAAAAAAAAGGTCTTGAATTCTCCATCCAGATTGAAAGCACCGTACCAGACAGACTGCTCGGCGACATTCAACGTATTGAGCAAATCCTCAGAAAAATTTTTGATAACGCGGTTAAATTTACGGATTCTGGAAAAATTAGTTTTGATATTGATGTGTCTTCAGAAAATGACCAGGGAGCAGTTATTCAATTCTGCGTAACAGATACAGGACCTGGCATTCATGATGATTTTAAAAATGATATTTTTCAGGGATTTAGCCAGGTTGACACCAGTATGACCCGGCGTTTTGGTGGGGTAGGCCTGGGCTTGACAGTCTGCGATAAGCTGATCAAGTTCTTAGGGGGAGAGATATGGTTTGAAACACATATTGATCAGGGAAGCAAATTCTGCTTTTCTTTATATTTTAAACGCCAACAGGATGCAATAAATAATGATTGCGTGGCCCCTCATAAGGATAAAGAGAAACAACTTGGTGTTAACCTGAATATTCTTCTGGTTGAGGATAACCTGTTTAATCAGCAATTAATTAAAACCGTCTTTGAACGAAACGGACACGTTGTAACAACAGCTTCTGATGGTCTGGAATGCCTGAAACTTTTGGTAGAAAATGACTACTCTGTTGTGGTCATGGACATCCAGATGCCAGTGATGGACGGTATTAAAGCAACCCAATACATCCGGGGCTGTGAACGTGGAGAACTCTACAGTAATGATCAGTACAAAGAGGAACTCCTCAGATTGCGGAGCCGTATTCAAGGAAAATACACGCCCATAGTGGCACTCACAGCCCATGCTATGTCTGAGGATAGAGAAAAATGCCTCAAGGCTGGAATGGACGATTATCTGACCAAGCCCTTTCGTCCTGATAAAGATTTTTCCGTGATCAAACGGGTTGCCCGGTGAGGAATCCTGAACAGCACAACAATTAACCATGGAGCATGGCCTGTTCCTGTTGCTCAAAATCTGCCATTGTGCCAACAGGGATGTCTAAAGCAAACCACACGCCCTGACCAGGCTGACTTTCGCAATACAAGGTGCCGTGATGACGATGAACAAGGTTATAGCTGATATACATTCCCAGCCCTGCCCCGGATCTCTTCCCGGAACCACGAGTTGTGGTATAAAAAGGCTCAAAAAGATGTTCCAGGGTTTCAGCACTCATCCCTTTACCATTATCCCGATACTCCAGATGAAAATTATCCAGAGTACTGCAGGAAATATGAATTTCTCCAGCCTGAGCACCATTATCAAAACCGTGAACAAGACTGTTATGGATCAGATTCACCAACACCTGCTCAATTATACCCGCAACAGAAATAATACGTAACTCTTCCGGGCAATGAACATGCACCGTAACCTGTGCTTGCTCAAGGAGCTTGTGCAGGCTGGTCAGGACATCTTCTATTAACTCCCGAACCCAAAAATGACGGAGTTCTTCAGAAGCCCGGTCAATGGATGAACGCTTAAAGCGCTGAACTAAATCAGCAGCCCGCCTGAGATTGGTCAAGGTCAGCCCTGTACCCTCTGTGATAATCTTCAAGGCTTCTTCCAGATCCTCTTCATCAACCTCTTCTGCTGTCAACATCCGGTTTACCTCGTTTGCAGCCTCCTGAAGTTGCGAAGCTGCGCCAACAGCAATACCAATGGGGGTATTAATTTCATGGGCAAAGCCAGCCACCAGCCGTCCTAATGAAGCCATTTTTTCATTAGCCACCAGATGATCCCTTGTCTGTTCAAGTTCCATCACCTTAGCATGGAGTTCCTGGGTACGCTGGGCTACTTTTCTGTCCAAATCATACAGGGTCGCTTCCAGTTCAGCCTCAACCTGTTTCTGTTGCGTAATATCAGTACTCACCTGCACCATACCGTCTCCTCTGCCTCCTGTGGCGACACGACTGAGGGTGAACTTACGCCAGCCCCGCATATTATCCAGTTTCAACTCTGTATAAGGAAGTTCCTCACCGGCCCGCAGAGCCTGGCACAAGAAACAGGATTCTCTACTCAGATAGACTGAATGAAACAGGGTATGACAATCTTTCCCAATCATTTCCGTCTCACTGAGACCGGTCTCCTGACAAGCGGCTTTATTCACCTGTCGCAATCTGCCTTCCTGATCCAATAATACCGTTGCCTGAGGTACAGCATTATAGGTACTTGAATCGCGTGCCATCACTGCAAACGGTTCATGCAGCGTTGTACGAATAATCGCCTCGTAAATGAGCCAAAACGAATACAATTGCAGAAAATGGCCAACCAGATTGGAGATCCCGTAGACGTCTGTATAAAAAGTAAAAACCAGATCAACACCCACGGTTAATGCGATTCCGATCATCATAATACGATAAATGCGAGGGGACAGGAGGGCACGACGTTGCTGTAACAGCAGGCCCGCACCAATTATGATTATAATGATAAAGTACTCACTGTATATCTTAAAAGGGGTGAGTCCTGTTCCCTCCAGATAGGCAACAGGGAATCGACCGCCTAAAATAAGGGTGATAAGAGTAAAACTGATAAGAGCCAGCACCAGCATGGCATAACTGCGGTTCAGAGAATAGGTCAGAAAAAAAGGCGCTGTGATCAGGAGCAGAGCTTCCAGATAACGTCCGGCTATCCAGAACTGCGTTGCGTGATTCGCACCGACCACTCCCGGAAAAACGTTCATCCCTTTGTACATAAGAGTATGAAAAAGACTCAATAAACCTACCCAGAAATACCCGCATCCTAAATACATCAAAAAATGATTGCGGGAAAAATTATAGGTATGCCAAGCCACTACGAACATCATCACTGCCACGATAATGGAAAAAAGCTCCACTAACGAATGAAAAAGAAGATAACTGTAGCGGCTGGTAAAAAAAAGAATAATACTGAGACTGGCCATCAGGGCAAAGCCAGGAATAAGATCATAAGGCAACAGGGTAAAAAAGTGGCAGAACCTATTCCGTTGTTTATGGGTCATTGCTGTGTTTTCCGGTGGGCATTCTTTCCTGTGTAACCGGCATAACTCCACGCTCTGCTAAACGGACAAAAGCGGCAACCACAGCCGGATCAAACTGCGTACCAGCGTTTTCCTGAAGATGAGCAAGGCAGAGTTCTGGTGCCCAGGCTTCCTTATACGAACGTTTATGGTAAAGGGCATCATAGACATCAGCGACCGAAACAATACGAGCCGCCAAAGGAATATCATCCCCCTTAAGTCCTCCTGGATAACCACTGCCATCCCAACGTTCATGATGGTTGAGAGCTATCTCACTGGCCAGCTGAAACCACTGATGCCTTTCCAGGATTCGCTTCCCAAGAGTTGTGTGAGTTCGCATGACAGCAAGCTCCTCCTCGGTCAGATCCCCCGGTTTTTGTAAAATAGCATCAGGAATACCCAGCTTACCAATATCGTGCAAAATACTTGCCTGGGCACAACTCCTGGCCTCTTCCTCTTTCATCCCCATATCCAAGGCCAGCAAACGGGTATATTCTGATATTCTATGGAGATGATCGCCGGTTTCCTGGTCCTTAAACTCAGCAGCCATAGCCAACATATACAGAGATTCCTGGTTGGCCTCTTTCAGCTCAAAATGGAGTTGTAAATTCTCCAGGGCTGCTGCACATTGATTAACCATGATCTGGATAAGATGGCGATCATCTCTGGTCAGGACACTGGTATTTTCCAAATAAATAAATCCTTGAATATGTTTTTCACTCCCTTCATTCCCAATGGGAAGAAGCAAGGATCCTGGCTTCAGCTCACCAGTACGTGGAGTCCGCCCTTCCCTGATAATTTCTGAACAGGTTCGGATAAGCTCAATGCATTCATGTTGCTGCTGATCTTCCTGTTCCAGGGCAAAATCCCCGGTGCCTGCCCGGATCTGGCTATGATTACGATCAAAGGTGGAGATGAATCCGTTAATCGTACACAGGAGACCATTTTTTCCTAAATTACAGAGCCCGATAAGCTGCTGTAAAACGCCTTGAAAGAACTGATCAATCGAATCAAAACAGGGCAGATACAGCCCAGGTGTGGCTTGCAGAATACGTTCCAGGCCCTGCCGGTTACTCTCAATAATCATAATATCACGGTAGGCCTTGAGAGCTGAACGGATGGTTGTATACAGCTTCTGGGCAGTCAGTTCGGTCTTGTCCTTATAGTCGTCAATATCATACTGGTCAATCACCTCCCGCTCCGGGGCCGATCCTGCCTGCCCTGTCCGGATAATCAACCTGACATAACGGTTTTCCAGCTCCCCACGGATATAGTCTACCAGTTCCAGCCCGGCATGTTCGGTCTCCATCACCACATCAACTAAGGCCACAGCAATATCTGTTTCATTATGGAGTATCTCCTTGGCTTCCTGAGCAGAATAGGCTGAAAAGAGCTGAATCTTACGACCAGCAAATTCCATCCGTTTGAGAATAAGTTGGGTCAGGGTATGGACTGAGGGGTCATCGTCAATGACTAAAATTTTCCATGGGAGAGAAAAGGCCTCTTCTTTTATCGCAGCAGGATCTCTTTTTTTTCTCACTAATCGCATTGGGATGCTGCCTCCTGCTTTATACAGGTGAATGCAAGTTCTGCGGCTCGCTTTGCACAGCCTGAAGGGCCAAGCTTTTCCGTAACCTGGGCAAGGCCCTGAATCATTTTTTCCCGATAATCGCTATTATTCACCATAATCTGAAGGTGGTCAGCAATGGCCTCTGGTGTGACCGCATCCTGGAGTAATTCAGGAATCACCTCCTGGTCAGCAATCAGGTTTACCAGAGAAACATAACGAATATTGCGGATGAGCAAGCGTCCTAACTGATAGGTTCGCAGAGAAAGTCGATATGTGGTCAGGGTGGGTATCCCAAGGATGGCCAGCTCCAAGGTCACGGTTCCAGATGCGGCAACCACAGCATCGCAGGCTGCCATTACATCATAGCGTTTATTACTGACCACATGGAGAGCAAGACGATCCTGATACTCGGCAAGACCACTTTCCAGCAGCAATTCCTCAGAAATTGTTGAAGCACAAGGCAGCAAAAAAAGCCATTTTTTCTCCTGCTCTCTTTGCACCAGATTATGAGCCGCCGCCAGAAAATCAGGGAGCAGGGAACGAATCTCTTTAGAGCGACTGCCTGGCAACAGGCCAATGATGCGGGTTGCCGGATCAACTGACAGGTTCTGGTCCTGGAGAAATTCTTCCCTGTTCGCAACCAGTTCTTTTTTGACAGTATCCTTGAGCGGATGCCCTACAAAATCAACAGCCACTCCACGGGCGGCGTAAAAATCTTTTTCAAAGGGCAGGATAACCCCGATCCGATCTGTAAGCCTGCCAATTTTCCTGACCCGGCCACTGCGCCAGGCCCAGACTTGGGGGCTGATGTAATAAAATACCGGGATTCCCAATTTCTTAGCCTTGGCAGCAAGAAGGAGATTAAAATCCGGATAATCAATCAAAATCAACAGAGCTGGTTTTTCGTTCTCCATCCGCTGAATCAAAGCCTTACGAGCAGCCAGGATATCGCCAAAATGGCTGATGACCTCAGTAATTCCTACCACTGCCAGCCTGGAGGCATCAAAAAGCATTTCTACACCAGCAGCAGCCAGTTCATGGCCACCAATACCGGAAAAAGAAAGATCAGGGTCCATGGCCTGCATGGTTTCCACCAATCGAGCTCCATGCATATCACCAGAGGCCTCTCCAGTGACAATCATTATAGGGGTGGTCATATTTAAAAGCCCTTTACGGACTACTATCTCTTAATATTATTGCATAAAACATTTAAAGCACTGCAAGTAAAGATAAATTATCAGTTTACAATACCCTATTCTCAGGACGGATGAAAGCTTTCTCCAAAACTCTTGTCAGGAATGTCTTCGCCTTAAAAAATAATTATCTTATGGAAGACGCTTCGATGTCAAACAGTTATCCAAATAAAGTGTAATTCTTTTACCAGGTATGAAAAATTGCTCAATAGCAAGCCGAAGGCAGAAAAAAAACAGGTAAGCTGTGAGAAAGGATGTGGTGAGGGATTCAACAGGAAATATTCTACCCATTATTTCGAGAGCCGTTGAGCCAACCCTATGTGTTCGCTCTTTTATGCCGGGCAGACAAACAGGTCTGCCCTACAATTCAGCACCTCAAAACGGGGAAGGTATTTCTTTTCAAGACGATGCCGAAAACCTCACTGGCAAAGACCGGAAAAGACCTCTCGTAATACATGATCATTCAGGCGGCTCATCAGTTGCTCTTCATATTCATCATCCACAACCAAATCCTCGTTCGTTGCTCCAGAATCTTCTACAACGCCACTGCACTGCTGTATGGGGGGGATAGGCTGCGATTCTATTTCATCCTGAAAATCCCGGTTATTTTCTATCCATCTCTGACAATCGTCATGGCTGCCAATGCAGGTAAAAATCAGCCGGTTTTCCCGTTTCAGTCCGATCAGCCGGAAACCGCAGGAAAGGTTGTATTTACGGCAGTCCCGCAGGCGCAGCTCGCCGTTATGAGTACGCTTGCAGGAGGCTTTTTCGTCCAAAGGATCGGTTTGCAAACGATGTATGATCTGCTCTGCCCGTTCAGCAATGGTTCGCTCTTTCTTTCCGGCCTTATGCATGGCCTGGAACTGCTTCCTGAAGGCTCGGGTCTGATGGATTTCAAGTTGCTTCATTCTGTTCCCTCTGTCTTGTGTTGGAACAGGGGACTGGATCTCCAGGTTTTTCGATTGATAATCAGACATAACATTTCTCCGTGAGAAAAAAAAGAAACATTGCCCGCAGCAATTATCGAGGACAACGTGTTGATAACGAGTCAGACGGTCTCAATCCGTCTGTGCTGTTAGAGAGATGCGGAGAAATCCGCAGGAAGGCATCAGGAGAGGATAAAGACCGATGACAATTTTCCCGAACCCAGACCGGGTTGGGTGCCGTTACGGCAGCTTCATGTGCAGCGATAGAGAGTCAGCATGGAATATCTTTCTTTATTGAGTAAAATCGATATAATATGACGGGAATTGCAAGGCGGAAAGGACAGAAGGTGCTGTCGCCTGTTCGTACTGCTGCTGATCCCGAATCGAAAAGAAGGAGATGAGCGCATACAGATTTCCGGCAACCTATCGGTTTCCACGTTCTGCTTGTGGTGGTTCACTCTCCAATCTGGCGCAATATGCCCGACCGTTGCGAGCGAAATGATCGGCGTGCATGCGTTCAACTACTGGAACTACTGGCTATCTGCTGCCTGTTCTCAACCTGTATTTCATTCAGCCACTTAAGAGTTATTCTTCTTCTTGAAATAGTTAGCTTTGATCCAGTTGGCATTTAGACCGATATGAATGCCTATTCCTATGGTGAGCAGAATGCCACCAGTTGGATGTATCATCTCAAATGTTTCATGTGAGATATAATGACGAAATGTACTCGATACAATCTGATTGACGAGCAACAAGCCTATGATCGGGTTAAGAATCTTGAGAAATGAGATGCGGTTCATATGGTACTATCCTCCTCATGCGTGTTTCGAAAATATATACATAGCTTTTTGCACATAACAGTATTAGCAAGCAGAAATAATTAGAAACATTCAAATTAGATGCGCTTCTTCTGAATAACCCGCTGCTGAAGGGGCAGCGTGGTCTTAGCATCATTGACGCTGTAGTTGGAATTTTCCTCATTCATCGCAACAGCCAATTCTTCCGTCCCGGCCGAGTCGCAGGGTATAAAGCGAATTTTATAGGACCGGGGAATAGTGAGAACGTTAACTTCGGGCCGCCATTGGATCTTTGCCATGAGATGCTCCGATATTGAGGGGAATGCTGCTCGAACAGTAAGGTAAATACTGTCTGGCAGAGTACTTCTGTCCTGTTGTTTTTGTCAAGATTTTTTTCAACGACAGGATGATTATTTAGGCGGGAAAGAGGATGCCCGATGCGGGGCGGTCATTATAGGTATAACGGATCTGCCGTGATACCCGATACGATCTGGTCGTTATACGTAGTATCCACTGATTTTCTCCTACAGTGCGTTATTTCGTTCTTTCTATATGAAACTACAGCAATTCAGAGCCTAAACTTTTTTCAATATGAGAATAGCGCAATGAGAAATTTTGGGCGCAACTATCCCGCCTCT
>JAABTP010000026.1 GCA_011389815.1 Desulfobulbaceae bacterium
GCTCGGCGCCAGGGGCTGGATGTGCCTCCTCTGCCTCTTGCTGCGTAAAAAAAATGAGAGGGGTCTGAACGGTTACCCAGATGATGGTTCATCACCTGCTCTTTGCCTTTCCAGATTAATTCAGGCATGAATGGTTATTTTTTTTATTTCTGTTGTTCCGCAAGCGGACAGCGTGTCAGGTGATCGGGTAAGCAACCCATCTTTGTCATAGCCGAGAATCTCATCCGGCATTCTGTTGTCCAGAAGTGGAAGCTGTGTTAACTCATCCAGCAAACGTGCCGCTTCCTGAGTATGCGCTGCCGGTACAGCGTCGGCCTGATGATGCTGGAAATAATAATAAAAAGCTTTTTCTTCAACTTTTCGATGTGCTCTATTCAGTGCCATAGATGTCTCTCAGTATGTGTTAATGTATATACTGTTCAGGATTTTTGCATTGGAAAAAATCAGATTAAATAACATTGCAACAGAATCAAAGAACTCATTTCATGTAAAAAGAATGGTGCAGATATCATATCCTGTTGTTAAAGTATATCTTTATAAAAGGCGATAACAATAATTCATCATACAATATATCTCTCATACACTCAATATGACAGCTCTATCAAAAACTTGCATTATTGGTGACATCCACGGATGTCTGGACTCTTTGCAAAATCTCCTGAAGCTGATTGAAAAGGAAGCAGACACCTTTGTCTTTCTCGGCGATTATATCGACAGGGGCACACATTCAAAAGAAGTTGTCGAGTGTATCCTGGATTTTAAGAAGAAAAAACAGAACGTGATTACCCTGATAGGTAATCATGAAATTATGCTGATCAATTATCTGAAAGGCTATGATGACGGTACCTTCATACAAGCCGGTGGAAAAGAAACGCTGAACAGCTACGGAATCAAGCCAAAAACAAAGCCTGACAAGGCAGCAAAGCTCTTTCCCGAAGAACATATGAACTTTTTTCGGGAACTGCCGCTGTTATGGGAAAACGACCACGGTATTTATGCCCATGCCGGTATTGAACCTGGAGTACACCTGACCCGTCAGGTGAGCAGCTACTGCCTCTGGATCAGAGATGAATTCATCCGCAGTCCCTATAAATTCCCCAAGCTTGTCGTTTTTGGTCACACTGTCTTTCGGGAACCAATGGTGCAGGAAAATAAAATCGGCATTGATACCGGGGCTGTCTACGGAGGAAAGCTCACCGCCCTGCTCTTACCGGAAAAAAGGTTTATCTCTGTTGACGGTGAAAAGAACAGTTCCTCCAAGCTCTTCCGTTAAGAGAAGGTTGCTCACAACGAGGTTCTTGCTTCGGCTACAGCCTCTTGAGCCAGCCGGGTTATGGCAGGCCAATCTTCCTGCTCAATACTCGCTGACGGGACAAGCCAGGAACCACCCACACAGGCAACATTATCAAGGGCCAGATAGTCGTTATAATTCTGGAGAGTCAGACCACCAGTTGGGCAGAAAGTCACTTGGGGAAAGGGGCCGCTCAAGGATTTGAGCATAGGTACGCCGCCTGCTGCCTGGGCAGGAAAAAACTTCATTTCATTCAAGCCTGCTTCCAGGGCCACCATCAACTCTGAAGCCGTTGCGATTCCTGGAATCAAAGGGATGGCTTCCTTGTCAGCTGCCTTCAAGAGGTTCGGAGTCAAACCGGGACTGATGGCAAAGCACCCTCCTGCCTCTGCCACTGCATGCAGTTCCTCTCCTGAGAGTACAGTCCCTGCCCCGACCAAGGCCCCTGGAACTTCTTCCCGAATGCGTTGAATGGCCTCAAGGGCTGCATCACTGCGCAAGGTTATTTCCAGTACCTTGATCCCACCAGCCAACAGGGCCTGGGCCAGAGGGACGGCATGATCAGGATTGCCGATCACAATCACCGGGATAACCGGACCAGCCTGCAGGACATCCAAGGCAGATGTGTCTCTTTTCTCCGACATTTACTCCTCCTTTTGTAAGGGCAGGCCCCTGTGCCTGCCCGGTATGCAACAAGGGCGAACACAGGGATTCGCGCCTACGATATAATTGCACTGGCCCCTTGTTCGGCACCGGATAATGCATTGCGCAGGACGGAAAAGATCGGATGACCCTGGGCCTGATACGAGGTCGTTAACTCGACGGCCTGCCGTTGAGCCAATTCCTCTTCAGCAACCTTGAGTTCCAACAGGTTGTTGCGGGCATCCATGCATATTATATCCCCGTCCTGCACCTTGGCCAGCAGACCGCCTGCTGCGGCTTCCGGTGTACAATGAATAGCAAAGGGTACCTTACCCGAGGCCCCGGATAACCGGCCATCCGTCACCAGCCCTACCTTATATCCCTGTTCCATACTGATTGCCAGCCAGGTAATCAGCTTATGCAGCTCAGGCATTCCATTGGCCCTTGGCCCTTGAAAACGAAGTACTGCCACTACATCACGATACAGCAAGCCCTCATGAAAGGCCTGTTCCAATTCCTGCTGACTGTGAAACACCAAGGCCGGGGCCTCGACCACAGTGTCTTCCCCATCAGCTAAGGCAGAGATCTTCATGATGGCCCGCCCCAAATTACCGGATAACAGCTTAATACCACTGATCGACGCAAAGGGTTTGCCCAGCGGAGCAATGATTTCAGGATCACGACTCTGTTCCGGCCCATCCTGCCAAACCGCTTTGCCTTGGTGCAAAACTGGTTGGTCCAGATAGCTGCTCAGACCAGGGCCAACCACGGTCTCCACCTCTTCGTGAAGCAAACCTCCCTCAAGAAGCTCCCGAATCAGCAAAGGCATACCACCTGCCTGCTGAAAGGAGTTAATGTCTCCTGAGCCATTGGGATAGATCCGCACAAGCAGGGGCACAACCTCGGAAAGCTCGGCAAAATCAGTCCAGTTGATCTGAACCCCAGCGGCCCTGGCAATGGCCACCAGATGCATGGTCTCGTTGGTGGAACCGCCTGTTGCCAACAGACCAACCATTGCATTAATCACGGCCTTTTCACTGACAACCCGGCCCATTGGAATATACTTCTCACCTAAATGGCTATTCTGTACAACCTGTGCAGCAGCAGCCTGGGTCAGAGCAACACGCAACTCAGTCTCAGCATTGACAAAGGAGGCTCCAGGAAGATGCAGCCCCAGCATCTCTGCAATCAGCTGGTTAGAATTGGCTGTGCCGTAAAAGGTGCAGGTGCCTGGACTATGATAGGCGCGACATTCTGAAGCCAGCAGTGCGTCCTGCCCGACCTCCCCTTTGGCAAAGCGTTCCCGTACCTGATTCTTTTCTCTATTACCAATACCGGATTGCATGGGACCACCAGGAACCAGGATCATCGGCAGGTGACCGTATTGCAGCCCGCCCATAAGGAGTCCGGGCATGATCTTATCACAGACCCCGAGCAACAAGGCCCCATCAAAGACATTATGGGACAGGGCAATCACCGTGGACAGAGCAATTACATCCCGACTCATCAGGCTCAGATCCATGCCCGGTTCCCCCTGGGTCACACCGTCGCACATGGCAGGTACACCACCTGCAACCTGGGCTGTACCTCCGGCCTCAGCCACAGCAGCTTTAATCAGGTCAGGATAACGACCAAGCGGTTGATGGGCCGAGAGTACATCGTTATAGGAGGTAACAATTCCGATATTGGGTGTGTGATCGTCCAGCAGTGCAGTCCGCGAGGCCGGACAACCAGCCAGATCATGGGCAAAATTGCTACAGGGGAGCTGCTTGCGGAAAGGGCCGCGTACCTTGGCAGCTTCTATCTGCTCCACATAGGCTGTGCGGGTTTCCTGGCTGCGTTCAATAATGCGACGGGTGACTTGTTCAATGGTTTTATGCATGGTGTCCACGAGCTGTTTTAACTTGACAGTATGTCACATACGACATACTCTTGAAATACAATGAAGCTGAAAAATAAACCTATAGTCTGGCTGCACGGAGAAATAAAATCTCCGCCATTGTCTGACAAGTCAAGGTTGGAAGCAGGATATATGTTACGACTTCTGCAATCTGGCAAATCTTTATCCTTGCCTCAATCAAGACCTTTACCCGTCATCGGCCCGAGATGTCATGAACTCAGGATAAACGACAGAGATGCAACATGGCGAATCATCTACCGAGTTGATTCGGATGCTGTCGTGCTTCTGGAAGTATTCAGTAAAAAGACTCAAAAAACGCCTCAGTCAGTGATTGATGTGTGTAAAGAGCGACTCAAATCATACGATCATGGATAAAAGTAAACAAAAAACTCTGGAAAAGAAAGGCTGGAAAATAGGTTCAGCCGATGAATTTCTCCACCTG
This sequence comes from Desulfobulbaceae bacterium, assembly GCA_011389815.1. Classification (GTDB taxonomy): domain Bacteria; phylum Desulfobacterota; class Desulfobulbia; order Desulfobulbales; family Desulfobulbaceae; genus Electrothrix. The sequence continues at coordinate 4,276 of JAABTP010000026.1, forward strand.
ACAGCAGAAGAAAGCGAGTATATTGAGATAAAAATCAAACTGAGTAATTATCTCAGGTCATTCCGTAAAACTCAAAATCTGACCCAGGCCCAATTAGCGGAATTAATCCATTCCAGTCAGTCCCGAGTTGCCAAGATGGAGCATGGTGACCCGACGGTTTCACTGGATCTGATTATTCGCTCTTTATTCGCAATGGGCACAACAAAACAAGATTTGGCTCAGGAGCTGCTGACGTAACTTCTCACGCCTTTCTCCGTAGTTCCCTGTCCGGTTCTTGCCTTTCTCGGATGCGCTTCAGGACTTCCTTACGCAGGCTGATGGCCCAGTTACGGAGTTTCTCATCAGGAGCCGGATCCTTTATGGCAATGAGCTTATTCAGACAGGCATGAGCAGCACTGTACTTTCCAAAGCCTGACAGTATCTGCGCCTTGAGATACAGGGCTTCGGGGTGTTCCGGGTTACGGGCAAGTACAGCATTCGCGGTTTTGAGCGCCTTGGCAAATTTCTGTTTGCTTTGCAAAATTCTGATTTTCTCCACCTCGGCGGCAAGCTGTTCATTCAGGGAAAAGGTTCCTGGACTGCCATTGTAGAAATACATAAGGACACCTGAAACCTTATCGATAAAGTATATGAAAGGAACAGGGAAGATGAGGCCGAACAGTATAAGGATACTTAAATAGAACCATTCATGTAGCCAGGCGAGCAGAGCTCCGGGCCACAGGGATCTTATAAATACCCTGATGTACATTGCAAGGTACTGCGTTCTGATAAAAAGGTCTTTGTCCTTCATGGTGTTTTTTTCTTCGGCTTGCCAAGGCTCCGCGATACATCAGAGGGGTAGTTTTGGAAGAGATGTCTAAAGTGTCGTATGAGTGATTCGTTGCAGAACAAAGATATCACCTTCAGGGGTTTCAATCATTACATCCTGATCATCCTTGGCTTTAGTCAGGAGTCGGCCTTCTGTACACAGTGTCCGGCTTCAACCCACCCCGTATCCGGTGTGAGGACGAACATGACCGGGCCGGAAGGCAAGCACGATATCCTCCTTGGGAATCCCTTCTTCAGCCAGTTCCGAAGCCACTCCCGAGGGGGTGCCGTCATGCTGTATCCATATTTTATCTCCGATGAGATCAATATGCAGCACCGAACCATGAATCCGGCGTGACCCGTTCCATCCGACGTGCATCAGTTCATAATGATTCCCGTCGGCTCCGATCACGATTTCCGGCTCAATGACACCGTTCGAGGGCTTGGAGGCATAACGACGTATAAGGTCTTCCACTATTTTTCGGTAAGCTGCTGCGGCACCCATTCTCTGACCCTTTCGTGAATTTCATCAAATACGATGAGCTTAATCTGTTCTCTGCTTATCATCAGTTGTCCTATCTCTTCTCTGAATATACCGTCATAAGCGAAAGAAGGCACGGCCAGCCAGAGCATTCGTTCGGGATCAATTTCGGCAAGAAGATTCCGATACATATTGTACTGCCCGATGCTTTGGCCCAGTTCATGTATATCCGATTCTCCTATAAAACTCTTGATCTCAACAGCTATCTTTCGTCCTTCTTTCTCCGCTCCTATCGGTCGGTCAGCTCCCAAGTCGATGTAGAGATTTCTGCCTCCGTAGGAGAGATGAAGCGGGTCATCGGTGATTCTCCAGTCGTCCGCTGCCAAGGCCTTGACAACGGTATTATGGTAAAGGTCTTTTTTCGGCATAATCTGTTTTGGCCGTGCTTAAAAGCAACCGGTTTCTTCTTTCCATTATAGCCTTCATAGTTCGTGTTGTACACACGTCATCCCTTTTCACAGGTATTGGTGAAGGTCACAGGGAAGCCCCGTGCAGGATGCAATTTCCGTATCAAAGTATCAAAGATCCCTTGCCACCCACCGTTAAAACGGTGGGCTATTATCAATCGCCCCTCCGGGGCGGGGATACTCGGAAAACAGCGTCCCGGAGGGACTGTCGAAAAATAGCCCGGTGTTTCAACGCCGGGCACACCAAACCTGTTCTCCTACACCCTCACATCCAGCACATCAACCAGCCGCCCGGAATACGAGTTCCGTATCATATCCACCAGCTCACTAAAGCTGTTCACCCGGATATTCAGGCCGGACACCGCAGAACCGCCAAAGCCGTTCAGGGTGTAGTCTCCGTTCATCGTGACCGTGACCGACGGGCCGACTGCGCCCCCTTCGGTCATATCAAGCAGACTGAAGAGGAGGTGCCCTTCATGGATATCCAGCACGGCCTGGATACGCAGCATTTCATCCGCCATGACCATACCGCTGGTTGCACTGACATAGGGACTGTTGCCACTGCCGCTGAGGATACCGTACTCCATCCCGGGCCCGAAGCCGTCAATGCGCAGGGGCGAACGCAACATCCGTTCATACACGCCGGTACGCACGGTTCCGTGTTCTGTGTACTGGGTGCTGATGGACACGGTGTACTCGTTATTCCACGGATTAGCCTGAGCCGGGATGTCCGGCACCACCAGGACGCTTGCGGCCGAAATCATGCCGAACTGCGCCTGGGTACTTTGTCCGCTCTGCGTACCGGAAATGATGCAGCCGCAGTCCGGGTCCTGATCGTCAAAGTTGAGGTTGGTTCCAGTGAGCTTCAACACGCCCTGCGGGTTGAGTACGTTGGGCAGTTTGAGCCGGGTGTCTTCAGCCGAGGTGATCAGGGGCATCTTTTTCGACATGGGCACTCGTTCCAATCGGGCCTCATTGCGTATTTTGCGAACAAAGGGCGGTGAGGCGTGAATCCTGACCTGCAGGAGATCGTCCCGGTCAGGCAACGGAGAATCTGGTGAATCCAGTCTGCCGAGAAAGGAAAGTGTATAGGTGAAGGCGTCTTCCAAAGTAACCTGGTCGCCGTCAAGCAGGCTTTCCTGAATCACCTCGTGCTCGGTGTCCATGACCGTGCGGATCACTTCCTCGCTCAGATTGGGCTGCCGTTCGGCAATCCGGGCAATTATGTCATCTTTGCCAAGGATATTGCGGGGCACAAAACGGATCTTGTAAGATTGCGGGGTGGTGAGGGCATTGACTGTGGGGGTCCATTGAATCGTATGCATGGCTGGTCTCCATAAGATTGAATGAGGAATGTTATAGAACAACGGGAAAAGTGTATTCCGGTTTAAAACTGTATGGTTATTTTGTCAAGGACTTTTTTTTGGGCAAAGAAAAGGAGGACGCCTGACTTTTCATCGGGCGAGGAAAAGAAAAAACCTCGGGCGAGGGAAAAGAAAACCCTCGCTCGAAGGAAAGGAAAAGCCTCGGGCGAAGGAAAGAAAAAACCTCGGGCGAGGAAAAGAAAAACCTTCGCCCGATGGTGTCCAGAACCCTTGTCCTTCATTCCCTGTTGCATAATCACCCTCAGCTTTGTACACTCCTGAAAAAAGATCCTCTATCCCAAAAAGCATAATCCTCATACAACCAGCATGATCCTTGATACCATCGTAGCACGCAAGAAAGAAGAAGTAGCTGCCCTGAAAAAAAAGGGAATCCGGGCACCGAAAACTGAAGCATTGATTGATCCCCCCCGAGGATTCATGCAGGCCCTTGTTGACGCACCAGGCGTAGCCATCATTGCTGAAGCCAAAAAGGCCTCTCCTTCCAAGGGCATTATTCAGCCTGATTTTGATCCTGTGAAAATAGCGCTCAACTATAAGCAAGGCGGGGCCCATGCCATGTCCGTGCTTACGGACCAGGATTTCTTTCAAGGCACTATCGAGTATATCCCCCTGGTGAGAAAGACCGTGGACCTGCCTGTGCTCCGCAAGGAGTTCATCATTGATCCCCTGCAAATAGAGGAAGCTGCTGCCTTTGGAGCTGATGCCATCCTGCTCATCGCGGCCATTCTGGAGACCGAGCAACTCAGAGAGTTTCGTTTGCAGGCTGAAGAAGCAGGCATGGATGTGCTGGTCGAAGTCCATAACAAGGCAGAGCTGGAAAAGACCTTAGTTGCTGAGAGCAAGTTAATTGGTATTAATAACCGTAACCTGAACGACTTTAGCGTTGATTTAGAAACCACGTTCCGGCTCCAACAAGAGATCCCCCAGGGAATCCCCATTGTCAGTGAATCAGGCATATCCAGCCGCGACGAAATGTTGCGACTCCAGCAAGCAGGTATTACAGCAGCCCTGATTGGAGAAAGCCTGATGCGCAGCACTACCCAGGGAGAGACGCTTCGTCACTTCCTCTCCACCTGACATCCACTTCAACCTATCAATCTGGAACGAATAAGTTTATGTCATGAAAGCGGATCGAATTCGTATCAAGATGTGCGGCACCACCAACCTGGAAGATGCCTTGGCAGCAGTAGAGGCAGGCGTGGATGCCTTGGGATTTATCTTTTATACAAAAAGCCCACGCAATGTCGACCCTAAGATGGTCAGGATCATTATTGAACAGCTCCCGCCCTTTGTTGATACGGTCGGGGTCTTTGTTGATCGTAACCGGAAAGAGGTGGAAGAAATCATCCGCTTTTGTGGCCTGGGGTATGCCCAATTACACGGCCAGGAATCACCCAAATACTGCGAACGTCTGGCCCGTTTCACAGCTCCTTGCCAGGTGATCAAGGCCCTGCGAGTTGGTGGCAACGTACAGGCAAGTGATATCACGCCCTATAACGATCACGTAAAAGGCTTTCTCTTAGACACCTACCAAAAAGGGGTGAAAGGCGGCACTGGCCAGCGCTTTGACTGGTCCTTGATTCAGGGCTTGAAGCTGCAACGGGATGTTATTCTGGCTGGTGGCCTTGATCCTGACAATGTGCATGAGGCCCTTGCCGCTGCTGGCCCCTATGCGCTGGATGTTAACTCAGGGGTTGAAATACATCCACGACAAAAGGATCACGGACTGATCAGACAATTTGTTCAACAAGTGCGCACCTGGGAGCAGGCGCGAACAGACAGAAAACCGGATGGGATAACAATAAGCGACTGACAAGCGGCTGGACACGGTTTGGACGCATTTTTCTGCTCTTCAAATGGCTTGTCATCGTTGAAGAAAGGGGGTAAATACATAAACAGTGATGGTGAAAGAGAGCGTAAAAGACATGAAAGCCGGTTGGGCACCTCCAAGACGTCTGCTGGTATTGTCTTCATATAAAACGTATAATTGACGAGAGCAGGTTTATGGCAGGAAGCACATTTGGCACGGTCTTTAAGGTGACAACCTGGGGCGAATCACACGGCACCGCCCTTGGTGCAGTGATTGACGGTTGCCCTCCAGGGATTGACTTAACGCCAGAGATGATTCAAGAGGAACTGGAGCGTCGTCGGCCAGGAAAGGGCGGAGCCACTTCGCCGCGCAACGAACCTGATATGGTGCAGATTCTCTCCGGGATTTTTCAACCTGCGGACTGTCCTGTTTCTAAAACCACAGGAACACCCATTTCCCTGGTTATTTTTAATAAAGACGCCCATTCCAAGTCCTATAGTCATTTACAGGATGTTTTTCGGCCCGGTCACGGAGATCTGACCTATCAGATAAAATACGGCATCCGCGATCATCGGGGCGGTGGCCGGGCCTCAGCCAGAGAAACCGCAGCCCGTGTGGCAGCAGGCACTGTGGCTCAACAGCTTCTTGAACAGCACCACATGTCCGTGCAGGCCTATACTGTGGCTCTGGGAGGCATCAAAGCAGAACAGCGCAATTTTGATCAGATTGAACAGAATCGTCTGTTCTGCCCTGATAATGCGGCTGCAGAACAAATGGAAGAACGGATCAGAGAGGTATGCGGTCAGGGTGATACCCTGGGTGGTATTGTTGAAATTCGGGCCCGTTGCAAGGCTGGACTGGGCGAGCCGGTCTTTGATAAGCTTGACGGTGAATTGACCCGTGCCCTGATGTCTATCGGCGCTGTCAAAGGGGTTGAGATCGGCTCAGGCTTTCAGGCAGCTGCAATGTTGGGTTCTGAAAATAATGATCCCATCACTCCAGAAGGATTTGTTACCAATAATGCAGGCGGTATCCTGGCTGGGGTGAGTAACGGTGAGGATATCATTGTCCGGGTGGCGGTGAAGCCCATTCCTTCCATTCATAAAGAGCAGCAAACCGTGAACAGGGCTAATGAGCCTGTGGGGATCAAGGTGGGAGGACGCCATGATATTTCTGCCATTCCGAGAATCATTCCGGTCTGTGAGGCTATGGTTCGTTTGACCCTTGCAGATCATCTTTTGCGCCAACAGGCCATTACAACAATTGAGTAAACAAAGCTCAAAGCACAGGTATACCAAGTAAGGCGGGGATTGACAGATACAGTGGATAATATCAGGAAAATTTTGATGGTTACCCGTGAGTATGACGGCGTGGCCGGAGCTGGCGGTGTTAAGGATGTCTGTCGACAGCTGTCAGAAGCCTTAGTGCAACATGCCGGATGTGATGTTCGCGTGGTCTTGCCCTGTTATGGATTTATTGAGGCGCAAGCGCTTGGCTTTCAACAGGTTCAGTTGCCTTGTCCGGTGTTTGAGGTTGATATGCATTATCCAGGCCAAGAGCGACGGGAACCTGTTGCTCTCTGGATGAAAAAAGAGCAGGGGGTAATAATCTACCTGCTGGATTCCCCGCGCTTTGCAGAAAAACAGGCTGTCTATACCTATACCCTGGCAGAAGAGCGGCAAGAGAGCTGGCACAAGGCCGGAACAGGCCATTTTGATTTCTTTGCCATGAATGTCCTGCTGCAAAAGGCGGCGTTGGACCTGATGATCCTGCTTGATCAGCGCCCGGATATCATTCACTGTCATGACGGACATGCTGCCATCCTGCCTGCTCTGCTCCGGGAACAGAGTGGATACCGCCATTTTTTTTGCAAGACCGGGGCCGTAGTGACCATCCATAATGCCGGTTTTGGCTATCATCAGGATGTGGATGATGTGGCCTTTGCCCAGGCAATAACTGGTCTTCCCAACTCGGTTATTCAGGCTGGTCTGTTCAATAATGCCTTTAACCCCTTTGTGGTTGCAGCAGGCTATGCCCGGATCAATACAGTGAGCGAGCAGTATGCCCGTGAGCTTCAGGAAAGTGATGAGGACAGCCGGACCGGTTGGCTTGGTCATAAGCTCCTGGAAAAGGATGTTGATTTGGTCGGGATCACCAACGGGGTAAACCCGGAAGACTTTAATCCGGCACAGGGAAAAAAGATCGGGTTGGCAGCCAATTTTAATCCGGCAGCAGGGAAATTAGCCGGGAAAAAGCAGTGCAAGAAAGAGATGTTGCACCTCTGCCGTGGTGGTGAGCAATGGGCTGTTGTTGAGCAATATGGTTTTCTGGAGAATACAGTAGATAATCCGCTCATGACCTTTATCGGTCGCTTGACCGCCCAAAAGGGAGTGGATCTTCTGTTGCAAGCAGCTTCATTGCTAGAGAAAGATTTTCAGCTTCTGGTTCTTGGCAGTGGTGATAGTGTACTGGAGCAGCAATTACAGGAGCTGGCAGAGGATGATCAAGGATATGGTCAAATTTGTTTCCTCAAGGGATACGATCCTGCCCTGGCCCTGAAAATTTATGCAGCCGGAGACTTCTTTCTCATCCCCTCTCTGTATGAACCTTGTGGTTTAACAGACTATATCGCCCAGCTCTTTGGTAATATCCCCATTGTCCACCATGTCGGAGGCCTGGTTAAGGTACTGGACAGGAAAACCGGATTTACCTATGAGCAGCATAGCGCAGAGGCCCTTGCCAGAACCATGTCCCAGGCTCAGGAGATGTACCAAGACAGTCCGGAAGAGCTGGACAGTATGCGAAAGGCAGCTGTGCAACATATCCGAACCCATTATAGTTGGCAGCATGTGATGAAAGAGTATATTGCCCTGTATCGCAAGGCGGTTTAACCAGTATGCTGGCTTTGCTATGAACACCGCAGAACGTGGCGCTTCCTATAACACCGGAAGAACATCCCTGGGAGACCGTCGCTATCGCAACAGCTGGTTTGATCGACAACGGAATTTCTTTACCCGCCAGTTTTTTGCTGATTTTTTCGCCCTGATCTATTCTTTTCAACAACTCTACCAGTCCTATTGTGAATGTCGAGGCCTGGCCATGGGAAGGAGCTGCTACTTAGTACATCACCATGGTGAAAATGTTCATTGCAAAATTTGGGACCAGCTGAACGAGATGATCGGCGAAGAGAACGACAAAGGAGCACTCTGGAACCTGCAGGAGCTCTGTCGCCGTGTCTGGCCTGAAGGCGAAAAAGAGAATAATGTTGAAGGCTCTCTGATTGTTTGGCTGCTGGGCTCTATTTTTCATGAAGCCATCCGTCTGCGAGAGGATGTGAGTATTCTCAATAATTATGGCAATGCAACCTTTAACACACAACAGACAGGAGCAAACCGGGACAACCAGTCCCAGCCGCAAAATCTCCCGGCTTCCCGTTTAGCAAAGGCTATGGACCGGGAGAACCTGATTAAACGGGTTGCTGTTGATGTTATGCAGCAGATGGAACAGCTGGCCTTTCTCTTTGGTCAAACTAATTATATGTTGCGGACCATGCTGCCCGGCCTTGCAGATAATTTTCTCCTGGTTCGTTTTTTGGTGGAACAGGAAGATGTTGTTGAGGATCTTTGGGGAGAAGGTCTTGTCAATGTTTTTGCTGATATGTACGACAATACCCCGGCCTTAGGTTTTTGCGCTGCTGGCAGCAGTTATAAGAGCGGTCAATGGTACACCCGTGCTCTGGTTATGTATAAACGGGCCCTGGAGTTTGATGAAGGCTGTAACGAGGCACAGAGCAAAGTTCATGAATTAGAGCTGCTGATTGAAAAAAGCAGTGCTTTTTTGGGCGCAGCATAGAGATACCGTAAAACAACAGACCTCTGTCCCCCTCCCCTTTTCCCCTGTTGGGGTCGTGCTATGAGGGGAGGGAGGAGGACAATAAAATGCTCTTCAAGTAGTCTTCTTACAGCCCTTTCTCCAACCGTCGTACGGTAAAGATTCCCTCATCCATCTCGTCCTTAAACGTAATATTATCCAGTTTCAGGACGGTCTTATGCTCGGTCTTCTTGCCCTTTTTCTTGGTCACATGGGTTTCGGTGGCGATCCAGATGCCGTCAATCTGTTCCAGCTTCTTCACATCAAAATACTTGAGATACCCGCCGTCCCGCACCCAATGTACGGCCTTGACCACGAAATAATTATCCTGCCGAACAAAGACAATGGATTTTTCATAGCCAGTCTCGTCAATGACCTCCGGGTCTCTTGGCAGGGCCTCAATCAGCCAGACCTTATGACCGTTATCCTCTTGCTCCTTCAAGATTTTAAAATCATAATCTTCCAGATTTCGTGAGGTCATATCTGCATAATTCAGATCCGATCCCATAAAGCTGGAGCTTTTGTCATCCGTGGCAATACGCTTGGTCTTGCGCAGGGCGGGCAGATAAAGCCATTGATCATCGTCCTTGGCCTCATTATCATAATCATAGGTGAGAAAACCAGTATCCTTGACATCTGGCGGATGGAGAAAAAACATAATCCGATGGGTATCCTCACCAAAATCTTTGGAGTACGAATGGATTTTGCGGACCCGCTCGCTGCCGTTTTTATCAATGAGGATCATGGTCATATCATTTTCCTGATTATCACCGTCCTCCCGGTCTTCGACCTGTTGCATAATAGCACGGGCCTTGGGATCATCCTTGGCAAAGGTTACACTGGTAGCAAGTAGAGAGCAGGATAGCAGGATGGATAACATACAATATTTCATAAAAAATCTCCTAATGTAAATGATAAAAATAATATCAAGGTTTAAGGTTTTCTCTTCTTGATCTGTATGAAATTCCAGCTCATCATGAATCCCTCCTTTAACATGCGACTATGGAACTGCTCTTTTGCCGATTGACCAACACCATCAGAGCTGGAGCAATGAAATAATCAGAAAGCAGGGCCATGATAATAGTTAAACCGGTGAGCCAGCCAAAGTTAAAGAGGTTATTCAGATTAGCAAACATAAAGATAAAAAATCCCAGAGAGAGCACACAGGTGGTGATCAGCATGGCCCGCCCGGTACTGTGCAGAGTCTCCATGACTGCTTGTTTGGCATCGCCTCTCTGTTCAAAATAACGGCGAAAATTATGCATAAAGTGGATGGTATCATCCACAGCCAGGCCGATGGAGATACTTCCTATCAGCATGGTAAACAGATCCAGCGGCACATGAAACCAGCCCATGATGCCCAGAGTCAGAATGATGGGAAAGAGGTTCGGGATCATACTCAACAGGCCGGTGCGCAGTTTGCCGATAAGCAGAATCATCAAAGTGCTGATCACGACCAAGGCAATAGCATAGCTCTTGGCCATACTGCGGATAACCCGGGCCATAGTCTGGGCGAGAAGGGCTGTCATGCCGGTGGAATTTATCTTGAGTTCCGGGAAGTTTTCCTGAAAATATTCTTCAACCTCGTTGATAAAAGCTGTATAGGCCACGGCATCCTGAAACGGCGTTTTTATGGTGAACCGGGCCTTGGAAAACTGACTGTCTGTCACATCTTCCAGGTCATCAGAGCCGCTGTTTTCAAAGAGAAGAAATTCCTGGGGAATAAGCTCGGGATTATCCGGCACAGTATAAAACTCTGGTCGGTTCTCGTTCAAGGCCTGATGGATTTCCTTGAGGATGGCTGTGATACTCCATGCCTTGCCCGCAAATATCTTGCCTTTTTCCAGCTGTTCCACATACTCTGCTGCATTGTCCAGCCGTTGCAGGAGATCCGGGTCATAGAGACCGTTGACCTTGCCCGTGTCCAGCACTACTTCCAAGGCAATAGATCCCCGCATTTTCTCATCAATGGTTTCTGAGGCTATACGAATGGAGGAATCTTCTTTATACCAACGGACAACATCATGGGAAAAATTGATCCTGGTGATGCCGATTATGGAGATAATCAAGATCAGAATCATGGCAGCGAGGATGGCCTTGGGATTACCAGTGGAAAAATGTCCTACAGCAGACAGGATGCTATCAAGCCGTGTCCCGGCTTTTTCTGATGATTGTTCCTTACCTTCCTTGAGGGGAATCAAAGCAAGAAGGGATGGCAGAAGAATAATGGTATACAGCAGGGCCAGGATAACGCCCGCAGCTGCGTAGACTCCCAGATCCGCAATAGGGGCTATATCTGCGTTGGAAAAGGAAAGCAGACCACCTGCCGTGGTCAGTGAGGTCATCAGGATAGCCAGCCCGGAATGCCCCATAGCGTATTCGACAGCTTCAGCCTTATCGCCCTTATTTTTCCGAAAGCGGTGAAAGAAGATCGCCAGAATATGAACCGAGTCGCCCACCCCCACTGCCAGCAGAAAAGAAGGCAGGATCTGGGTAGGTAATTTCATTGGTGTGCCAAAGGTCGCCATCAGGCCTAAGGTGGAAAGAAGCGAGAGAACAACAATCAGCAAGGGCAGAACAACAGCTGAAGCCCGGCGAAACATGAGAAAAAGAAAAGTTCCAATGGTCAGACCGACCAGCAGCATAAACTTTCTCATATTCTTCATCATGGCCTTTTTGAGAAAGTCGGTGACCACCGGACCGCCGGCGACGTATATTTCAAAATCCGAGGCACGATAGTCTTCAACAATCCGGGTTACGGCCTGAACCACCTCGCCGTTTTCCGCATCAGTCAGATAAATTCGCTCTTCCTGCTGGGTGTTCACTTCCGTGTCCTCAGCAAAACCGGCCAATATATCATCAATCTCTTCTTCCCCCTGGGAAGAGTAGGGCTGCATTTGCAGGACAATGGCTGTGAAGTCGCCCTGTTCGGAAATAAGCAGATTCTTATACATGGGATTGGACAGGGCCCGTTCCTTGACAGCAGCAAGTTCTTCAGGAGTTTCCGGCCAATGTTCCAGGAGATCTTCAACAATGAGCTTATCCCCTTCTCCTCTGGTATTGCGGGCATTGATCAGGCTGTTGATATCATCCACATAAGGGACGTTGTCCCGGAGCTCCACATGCAGCTTTTGTAATTTCCGGAGAAAATCCGGCGCAAAAATATCTTTGCTTTTGACCGCGACAATAACCATTTCGGTATTGCCGAACTGATCCCGGAAGGCATTATAATCCAGCAGGGCTGGGTCAGTTTCGTGGAGAAAGCCCTCTGTGGAGGTGTCCAGAGTCAGGTTAGGGATCTGGGAAAGTAATGCTCCGGCAAAAAGGGCAAGGAAGAAGAGAGTGATGAGATTATGCCGGTAAAACAGGTGTGCTGCTCCGGCAAACTTTTTTTCTATACGGTTTCGAGTATACTTCATAAAGGGTACCTTTTCTTTTTGATGAGCATGCTAAGGCACTGATAATAAAAAAACCCCGAATTCCTCGTCAGGAATCGGGGTTATATTATAAACCGGGCTACACCGGAGTGTTTTGTGGTGGCGATGCAGGGACTTGAACCCCGGACACCACGGATATGAGCCGTGCGCTCTCACCAGCTGAGCTACATCGCCAAAAGTGAACATGTAAAACGCATATTGTTTAAGGCAGGAGATATTGCCCTTTTTTTATCTTTCTGTCAAGAAAAAAGAATATACGCAGGCTAAAAAATGAACTACCTCGCCCCCAGCGGCGGGGTAATAGACCCAGAGCTTCGCAATAAAGCAAAGCGGCATTACCCGAAAGGATAATGCCGCTGAGTCCGACAGGTCGGTTCAGGGGACAGAGAGGGCAATTACATCATTCCGCCCATTCCGCCCATTCCACCCATACCGCCCATACCACCAGGCATACCACCACCCATAGCAGCAGCACCGGCATCATCCTTTTCCGGCTCATCAGCAATCATACACTCTGTAGTCAGGAGCATTCCAGAAACAGAAGCCGCATTCTGGAGAGCTGTACGGGAAACCTTGGTCGGGTCAATAACACCGGCGGCAATCAGGTCACCGTACTCTTCAAGGGCAGCGTTGAAACCGTTGGCACCTTCCATCTCTTTAACTTTAGCGACAATGACAGAGCCTTCACAACCGCAGTTGGAGGCGATCTGGCGAACCGGCTCTTCCAGAGCACGCATGATGATCTGGCGACCGAGATCCTGCTCTCCTTCCAGCTTCATGGTCTCCAGTGCCTTGATGCAGCGCAGAAAGGCCACACCACCACCAGGAACAACACCTTCTTCCACAGCAGCACGGGTCGCGTTCAGTGCATCTTCAACACGGGCTTTTTTCTCTTTCATCTCAATCTCAGTGGCAGCACCAACATTGATAACTGCAACACCGCCGATCAGCTTGGCCAGACGCTCCTGGAGCTTCTCACGATCATAGTCAGAGGTGGAGTCATCGGCCTGGGTGCGGATTTGCTTAACCCGGGCAGCCAGTTTGTCTTTGTCGCCAGCACCGTCAATAACCGTGGTGTTGTCTTTATCAACAACAATACGCTTGGCGGTTCCAAGATCGTTGACTGTGATGTTCTCCAGCTTGATGCCCAGATCTTCTGTGATAACCTGTCCACCGGTGAGGATGGCGATATCTTCCAGCATAGCCTTACGACGATCACCAAAGCCCGGAGCCTTGACAGCGGCGATGTTCAGGGTACCGCGCAGCTTGTTGACCACCAGAGTAGCCAGTGCTTCGCCGTCAACATCTTCAGCAATGATAAACAGTGGCTTACCCATCTTGGCAACAGACTCAAGAATGGGCAGCAGATCCTTCATGTTGGAGATTTTTTTCTCGTTGATCAGGATCAGCGGATCTTCCATATTCACTTCCATGCGATCCGGATCGGTCACAAAGTAGGGAGAAAGGTAGCCGCGGTCAAACTGCATACCCTCCACAACGTCCAGGGAGGTTTCCATGGATTTCGCTTCTTCCACGGTGATAACCCCTTCCTTGCCCACTTTGTCCATGGCCTCGGCAATGATGCTTCCGATGGTGCTGTCATTATTGGCAGAGATCGTTCCAACCTGAGCAATTTCGTTCTGCTCTTTAGTGGGATTGGAAATCTTGGACAGCTCAGCAACAACGGCTTCTACAGAGGCATCAATACCGCGCTTGATCTCCATAGGATTGGAGCCGGCAGCAACCATTTTGGCACCTTCACGGTAGATGGCCTGGGCCAGAACCGTTGCAGTGGTGGTACCGTCACCGGCAACATCAGAGGTCTTAGAGGCAACCTCTTTGACCATCTGGGCACCCATATTCTCGAACTTATCTTTGAGCTCAATCTCTTTGGCAACAGTTACACCGTCTTTGGTGATGACCGGAGCACCGAATGATTTTTCAATCAGCACATTGCGTCCCTTGGGACCGAGAGTAACCTTTACCGCATTTGCCAAGTTATTTACACCGCAAAGCATTTTCTCGCGGGCTTTAGCACTGTAGTTCAGTTCTTTGGACATTGTATCTTACTCCTTAAATATCTTGTTATCGTCTTATCGTCTGCGTACAAACAGTTTGCTGCTGAAAAACAATTTATCCTTCGATCACACCGAGGATATCGTCTTCCCGCATGATAAGGTAGTCCTGACCGTCGAATTTTACGTCCGTGCCACCGTACTTGGAAAACAGCACCTTATCACCGGGCTTCACATCAACGGCAATGCGCTCACCGGCATCATTCATTTTACCGGGACCAACAGCCATCACCTCGCCTTCAGCCGGTTTTTCTTTGGCGGAATCAGGAATAATGATACCACCTGCTGTTTTTTCTTCCTGCTCCAGTCGCTTGACCAAAATACGGTCATTCAATGGACGAATGTTCATGGATAAATCCTCCTCTTCTGAGATTGTTTTTGTTATTTTGACTCAAAGCCGGACGGCGTTGATGTATTCTGTCCGGCCTGACCTGTCTTGCAAGGACAGAAACCGTAGGTTACAGCTCCTGTCATTTTGATACGAGAAACAATAGGGATGGATTTTGAAAAATCAAGGGACAAAGAGAAAAAAAAATCACCCCTCAATTATTTGAAATCAAGAGAGAAGAGAAGAAAGGATCATTTTACCCGAACAATCCAGTCATGCGGATCGGCTGCAGCGCCGCGTTGTAAGCATTGAATGTCATCAAATAAGCGTTGAGCCAACGGCCCGGTTTTTCCCTTATTAACGGTTATGGTATTCTCCTTATAACCAAACTCGCCAATGGGTGAAATCACCGCAGCTGTTCCAGAACCAAAGGCTTCTGTGAGAGAGCCGTCTTCAGCAGCAGCTATGACCTCATCAATGGTAATCCGGCGCTCACAGGTGGCGATCCCCCAGTCAGCAGCCAGTTGCAAGACCGTATCACGGGTAATACCGGGCAGGATGGTACCACCCAGAGGAGGGGTAACCAGCTCATCATTGATCATGAAAAAAATATTCGAGGTACCCACTTCTTCAATGTATTTGCGTTCAACTGCATCCAGCCAGAGCACCTGGGTGTAGCCTTTTTGCTGTGATGTGGTGTGGGCCTTGATAGAGGCCGCATAATTACCGCCGGTTTTGACGTTACCAACCCCTCCCTGGACAGCACGGACGTACTCATCTTCAACATAAATCCTGGTTGGGCTGAAGCCTTCCGCATAATAAGCCCCTACCGGGCTGCAAATAATAAAAAATATATACTCGTCAGCTGGACGAACCCCTAAGGCTGCTTCCGTGGCGATCATAGCAGGCCGAATGTACAAGGCAGCGCCTTGGCTTTGGGGAATCCAGTCCCGCTCCAGGTAAATCAACCCCTTCATGGCCTGCAACACCTTATCGGTCGGGATCCGGGGCATGCACATCCGTTCAGCAGAATCATTGAAGCGATTAAGGTTGTCCATGGGTCGGAACAGGAGAACAGAATCGTCAGCACCGCAATAGGCCTTGAGTCCTTCAAAGATTTCCTGGCTGTAATGAAGGACCATTGCAGCGGGATCAAGGCTGAAATTGCCATAGGGTTCTATCTTGGCATCATGCCAGCCCTGCTCCTTATTCCAGCGCATGGTGAGCATGTGGTCTGTGAAATAGTTACCAAATCCGAGCTGTCTTTGGTCCGGTTTTTCTTTGAGATTCTCTGCCCGGTGCAGAGTGACATCAAGTTCGTTCTTTAACATACTTTCTTTCCTGTAAAGCTGACTGCCTTGCTAATATGAAAAATACTTTTACCCAAAACCAGTAATATCAAATGTGTTCGTTTCCTTCTCTGATGCGAATATTTTATAACAGCCAGCCCTCTTGAAGTAAAGCCCATTCCATTTTCTCCAGAATATCGTCCTCCGCATCCATAGTGATATCTATCCCTTGCATCGACCTCTCGGCTTCTTTCAACCACAGGCTTTTGCACTCCGATTCATTGCGTTCATCCAGGCTGCAGATCAGGCAGCCCAGTACACAGCAACCGGCCTTTCCTGCTGACGAAGAACAAAACGGACAGGCATTTCTGTTGCCGGGCCTTCAGCTTGCGCTTGTTCCAGTACGGCTTTCTTTGCACGCCCTGTGATATGAAGAATAATCTGTTGGGAATCCAACAGAACAGGCAAGGTCAAAGTCATACGTTCATGGGGAACATCAACAGGTGTCACTGCCATGCAGCTCTTGCCTGAATTCATGTCCGTGGCCGCAGCAAGTTGGGGAGAACCGGGAAACAGGGAGGCAGTATGACCGTCATTGCCCATGCCAAGAATCAGCACGGTAAAGGGTCGGGGTATCTTGCCCAGTCTCAGCTCACACTCGGATTCCCCCTGTACCGCTGTGGGAAAAAAATTCTTCAGGCCAACAAAGCTGGCTGCGGCGGCCTGATCCTGCAAAAGATATTGGTGAACCAAGTGCTCATTAGAAGCCGGATCTGATGGGGCAACCCAGCGTTCATCAACCAAGGTGATCACGACCTTCTGCCAGGGAAGATCCCGTCTGGCAAGCTCCCTGAATAAGGGCTTCGGGGTCGAACCACCTGATACGGCCAGACTCGCCTGCCCATGCTGAACAATGTTTTTCTCTAAGGCTTGGGTAATCTGGTCTGCGAGTTGAGTAATAAGTGTTTCCTGATCCTGAAAAAAAGATTCTATCATATATTTAAGTTAGAAAAATGCTCCCACTCTCCTTTCATATCCACAACCCCTTTCTTTGGCATCAGGTCCCGAATAAACTTTTTCCACTTTGTTGGTGAACGGACAATCGTAAAACCAACCTCAACAAAATCACCATGCCTTCGTACCCAACGGGGCTGGACCTGAAGCTTAAACGATTCTCCATCAAAACCACCAGTAATAACAGCACTGTAGATTTTCTTTTCTACAATAAACTTATTGGACAAATCAGTCAAACACAATCCCTCAAGGGAGACATCTTCGACAATGGCATCGTACTCAACAGTTCCATCAGAGATGTCAGCTATATACCCTCTCAGCTTTACTCGATCTTGTTTCCGAAAAACTTCATCTGCCATCACTATTACCTTCCCGACCTCACCGTGCCCCGAGATATCCTATGGTAACCATCAAACCAACTCTTTAAAATAATCAATAGACGGATAACGTACTGAATAGCAGGCTGGACGACGACTGCTTGCGCGGGCAATATGGATCAGCTGTCCGAGACCAAAGTCCTCTGCCACCCGCAACACCTTTTCCGTATCATCGACAAACAAGGTCTTTTCAGGAAGGAAACCCAGCATTTCCTGCAAACGGGGCCAGAACGCCGGCTCTTCCTTGGCAAAGCCGATATCTTCAGCACAGATAACCCGATCAAACCAGGCACCAATAACCGTCTTTTCCAGCTTGATAGACAAGGCCGTGGAATGAGCATTGGTGACAAGGTAGAGCTTCTTCCGCTTTTTCAGGCAGAACTCAAGGAACTCTATCACATACGGATGAACCCCTATGAGATGATTGATCCGCAGCTTTAATTCCGGCAGGTCAAGCTTCAGTTTATGCGACCAGTACTCAAGATCAGCCCATTGCAAGGAGTTCTCCACAGCCTGATAACGGGCCATCAGCTCCTGACTCGCTTCCTCTATGGAAATATTACGGAGCAGGCTATAATGTTCCGGCAAATAGACCTCCCAGAAATAGTCATCAAAATGCTTATCCAGCAGGGTGCCGTCCATGTCCAGCATGACCGTATCAATATCATCCCAGGAGAAATCAGGGCGAATCTTAGGCCCGCATTCCTGTTCTGCGCTTTCAGCGTATTCTTTTATATCCTGCATAGTCTCTTGCCCGTATTATTTCTGCCAGCTGTAAAAGATTTTCTTGGAGAAAGAAGAACTCCACACATCATACTACGATCTAATACAAAAGGAACGTACTGTCAAACTTGATTTATTTTTCCGCCTTGTCGTGTGTCCCAAGGAATCGGAGAATCGTGTCTCTTTGCCGGAAGAACTTTATCCTGCTTCGTATGCCAGATGCTGACGAGCGTCGGGATCAAACGCTGACGAGCGTCGGGATCGAACGCTGACGAGCGTCGGGGTCGAACGCTGACGAGCGTCGGGATCAAACGCTGACGAGCGTCGGGATCAAACGCTGACGGGTATACTTCTTCACTCTTTCCGGTTGCAGGCTACCACTCTTTCATGGTATCCATCAATGCAGCTATACGCACCAAATTGAAAGATAGCGAGGGTACCTGCCTCTTAGCGGCACCTGAATAAGGTGCTTAACTCATAACCACGTACTACCAGAAGTAATTATGGCTAAATGTTCTCTATGTAATGCAAAGAAAGGAAAGCGTAAATGCAAGGCCGACGACACAATGATTTGCAGTCTGTGCTGTGGTCAATCCCGTAGTGATGAAAAGTGTACAGGCTGCTCATTTTACGATGAAGCAGGGCCGCGCCGGAATTACCGCAAGGTTCCCTTTTATGGCACCCAGCACATGGCTGACTCTGATGAGCTTGTCAAGATCGGCCATGTCATTGAGTCAACCATCCTTGCTATGGATATTGATAGTGAAAAACTCTTTCGGGATAGCGATGCGAGCAAAATGCTCGAACTGTTCTTTGATCAACACCACTTTAACGATGAGCAACTCCAATTCGCAGATGCCACCCAGGAAGAGCATTACCGCATGTTACAAGAAGCGTACAAGAAAGACTTAGACACTGTCCCACTGGAAAAAGTAATAAAGGTGATGGCGGCAATCCATAGATCTATCCAACGAAGGACAGACGGAAGCAGAAAGTACTTGCAGTTTATTCACAAATATATACCCATATGAAGATGATGGCCAGGCCGGGTGCCGGTAGTTTTATAGATACGCGGTTTCAGGACACCTGACGGGATATAGGAGGTGAAAGAAAGCAGATATGTCACGCAGAGATATGTATCATGAACAGGTGAAGTGCTGGTTGTATCATTCCACACAGGGTGGTACCCTGTGCTGATGAGATATTGCCCCGTTGGGGCAGAAGGGGAACTGCAATGGATTCAAACGCAATAACATTCTATCAGACCTGTGTCAAATCGCTGCTGTCACAGTACGAGGGACTCAATACTGAATGGTCGACAATCGAAACAATCTTTGATGATGTGCAGATGCGTTATATGGTTCTTCGAGTCGGCTGGAACGACCAACGCCGGATTCACCTGTGCCTTGTCCATATTGACATTCAGGACGACAGGGTGATTATTCAGGCCAATAATACAGAAGATGCGCTTGATGATGAACTTGTCGCATTAGGTGTACCACGCGAAAAGATTTATCCGGGGATCTTGCCGCCGAATGTCCGGGAGCAGCTAAGAGCCAAGAGAATGCAAGGGAGATAATCAACAACCTCATCGACTATCTGGAACTGAGAAACCCAAGCACCGCCTCTATGCGCTGAAACAGCTCGGCCTGTTCAACATGCTCATCCACCGCAACAATAAGCCGCTGATCCGGGGTCAGGCGAACAGGATCGGGAGCTGGGGCCTTTGCCGGTACCCGTAAGCCTCCCACAGCGCGAACCACCTTCTTTTCCTTCTTCTTTTTCGGGCGGGACTGCTCAATAAAGGCCAACAGGGTTTCCGGGGCAACAGAAGAATGCTCCCCAAAGCTGAACACCAGATTGGCAGGCCCCTGTTCCAGCTTGGTGATACCCAGCTGCCGGAGCGGATACTTGAGACCGACCAGGGCAAACAGGGCCTCGGTCTCCCGGGGAATCGGGCCGAACCGATCAACAATCTCATCGCGGAGATCAGCAAGCTGTTCCGGGTCTTCGTTACCAGCCACAGAAAGGCGACGATAGAGACGATAGCGAAGCACCGTATCCCGGACATAATCATCCGGCAAAAAGGCAGCCACCCGCAGCTTGACATCCGGCTCCACAGCAGGTTCCGCAAGATCGCCCCCCTGCTCTGCCTGTTTCTTCAGCTCCGCCACTGTGGACTGGAGCAGCTCCAGGTAAAGATCATAGCCCACCGCCGCAATATGCCCGGACTGGGACACCCCAAGGAGATTGCCGCCCCCCCGAATCTGGAGATCATTCATGGCCAGCTTAAAGCCGCCGCCCAGCTCGGAACAATCCATCAAGGCCCGCAGACGCTGCCCCGCATCGGCGGTCATCTTATCAGGAGAGGGCACCAGCAGGTAGGCATAGGACTGGCGCGACGAACGCCCTACCCTGCCCCGGAGCTGATACATATCTGCCAACCCGATGCGGTCGGCCCGGTTAATAATAATGGTATTGGCATTGGGTATATCCAGGCCAGACTCAATGATCGTGGTGCAGACCAGGATGTCTACCTCATGGGTGACAAAACTGACCATAACCTCTTCCAAATGCTTGCCTGACATCTGCCCATGGGCCACAGCGATGCGGGCATGAGGGACCAGCTGTTCAAGGTTCTCCGCGATCCGGTGGATAGACTTGACCCGGTTATGGACAAAGAAGATCTGGCCTCCCCTATCCAGTTCCTGCTGCACAGCTTCCCGGATCACCAGATCATCATGACGGGCCAGAAAGGTCTTGACGGAACGCCGCTGCCGGGGCGGACTGGAGATCACCGAGAGATCACGGATACCCAGCAGGGACATCTGCAAGGTGCGGGGAATCGGGGTTGCGGTCAGGGTGAGTACATCCACATCTGCCCGCAGCTTCTTGATCTTCTCCTTATGAGAGACCCCGAAGCGATGCTCCTCATCCACGATGAGCAGGCCCAGCTTGTGAAAGCTGATAGCCTTTGAGAGCAGGCGATGGGTTCCGACCACCAGGTTGATATGCCCTTCCTTGAGCTCCCGGACAATCTCGTTTTGCTCCTTGGTGGTGCGAAAGCGATTGGTGCAGGCCACCTGCACATCAAAACCGGCAAAGCGTTCCTGAAAGGTGGCTGCATGCTGTTCCGCCAGCACTGTGGTGGGCACCAGCACTGCCACCTGAAAACCATCTTCAATAGCCTTATACGCCGCCCGAACTGCGACTTCGGTCTTGCCGTAGCCCACATCGCCGCAGACCAGCCGATCCATGGGTTTATCAGAACAGAGATCTGCGAGCACATCATCAATGGCCTTGGCCTGCCCTTCAGTCTCATCATAAGGAAAGGACTCGGCCAGCTCCTTAAAAGGCATGCCTGGCTCTTGAAAACAATGGCCCTTGCGCACCTCACGACGGGCATAGATCTCCAGCAATTCCTGGGCAACCTGCCAGACCGCCTCAGTAACCTTCTTTTTCGCTGTCTGCCAACGCTGGGAACCGAGCCGATCCAGTTTGGGCTGCTGATCCGTCAGGCCCTGATAACGACTGACCCAGTGGAGCTGATGCACCGGGACATAGAGCTTGTCATTGCCCAAAAACTCAAGGAGCATAAAGTCGCCGCGCTGGCCAGCAAAGTCCATATTGACCAGCCCTTGAAAGCTGGCCAGCCCATGGTCCCGGTGAACAACCGTATCCCCGACATTGATCTCCTCCAGGGCAATGGGTTCACCCTGAGGACGACGGCTCTTTTTCCTGCTGCCCGACCGGAGGCGTTTGTCTCCGAACAACTCGGCACTGGAAAGGATATGGAGCTGTTCTTCCGGCAGATCAAATCCCTGCGACAGGGGATGCTCAACAAGAAAGACCTGCCCTGAATGCTGCTCTTGCAGATCAAGCGGTGTTGTCCCGCGAGCGCATTCAATGCCGTAGCCGGCCAGCATCTCTTCCAGATGGCCTGCCTGCTGACCTGAGCGACAGGCCAGGATAACCGTGTCCCCGGCCTTTTGCCACTTCAGGAGTCGATCGGCCAGCGGAGCCAAAACACCGCGTTTCTTGCGTTGCAGCTCTATCTCCTGGCGAAGCAGGGAATGATCCCCCACCTGCTGCAGGATCGGGGCCTGGACAGCATCAGGATCAGGCAGGAGACAGAGATCAACCCGCGCTCTCTTGCCAAGGCATTGCTCAAGTTCCTCCTGCTCCATAAAAAGCGTCTGAGGAGGCAGGGCAAATCCCTGCCCCTCTTCACTTGAAGCATCCTCATAGTTCGCTGCAATGCGTTCCCCAACCAGGGCAATCTTGCGTCTGATCGATACCGGATCATGGAGAATACAGGGACAACCAGCAGGGAGATAATCAAACAGGGTTTGCGGCTTGGGCTCTTGGTAAATAAGGGGAAGAAAGAACTCAATCCCTGGAAAACGAATCTGCTCCCGGAGCTGTTGGATGATCTGGCGGGCGTGGTCACCCTTACCACGCTCCTGAGTAAGGTCTTGGGCAATGCTATGCAAGCCCTCTCGCCATTTTTCCTGAGCCGTTGCATTTGGGAAAAGGATATCCGAGACCGGCAGGAGTACTGCCTCTTCCAACTCCTCTTCAGAGCGTTGGGTCTGGGGATCAAAAAGACGGATGGACTCCACCGTATCCCCGAAAAAATCAAGACGCAACGGCCCTTGCAGAGCACCGGATGAGGGCGGGAAAAGATCAACAATGCCACCGCGCACCGCCAAATCCCCTGGTTGGCGAACCAACTCACAGGACTCATAGCCAGCATCAATCAACGAGGCAATCAGGGCATCCCGGTCTGTGTCCTCACCAGCCATGACTAACTCACAGCTTTGGCTCAACACCTGCCAAGGCATAACCCTGCGCATAATGGCCTCAACCGAGGTCAAGATAATACAGGGACCAACCTGCTCCTGAAGAAAGTAGAGGGTCGCAAGCCGGGCCGCCACCGTGGCAGGGTCAGGGGCAAGCTGGGTATACGGGGCTATCTCAAAGGCGGGATAGGTGAGTACCGGAGTGTCGGTAAACAGCCGAATATCCCCGGCCAAGGATTCAAGCTGATCATCCGATGGCACCAGGCAGCATACAGTCTGCTGTTGTGTCTGCTGCTGTATTTCCTGAAGTCGGGACGTGAACAGAGCTGCACTGCCGCCATGTAAGCCACAAATATCTATTTTCTTGCCCTGCTGCCCTTCCTTGGCGGACAGCTGCTTGCAGACTGACTGCATAGTTCCCGTCTTTTTGAAATGTTTTTTGATGACGCTCCTCTTTCCGGCGAGAAACATATTCAGTCAGCAGGGAAAATGCAAGGGAAAGCGGGGAGTGGGGAATCACAATGTCCCGGCACAGGTAATCGCCTTTGTCTAACGAGACTGTATTCCAAAAATAAGCAAGAAAAACCGAAGTACATTCCAAGTCCAACCAAATGTTGAATCCCGGTTGGCAAATCTTCCCGCCAGGATGTATGATACCCATATCACATTGTGGTTAACTGTATCATGATAAATCATATTTTCCGGACCAACATGAATAACTCAGAGCAACACCTCCCCCCGGCCACCTCCCCGGTCAGCGCAATCATCCGCTTCTGCCTCCTCAACAAGATGGTCGTCGGTCTGCTCCTGCTGGCCGTAACCGGCTGGGGCCTGATGGTCGCCCCTTTTGACTTTCACCTGAGCTGGCTGCCCCGCGACCCGGTGCCGGTGGATGCCATCCCGGATATCGGCGAAAACCAGCAGATCGTGTTCACCAAATGGGCGGGCCGCTCGCCCCAGGACATGGAAGACCAGGTCACCTACCCGCTCACTGTGTCCCTGCTCGGTCTGCCCGGTGTCAAGACCGTGCGCAGTTATTCCATGTTCGGCTTTTCCTCCATCTATGTCATCTTTGACGACTCAGTGGAGTTCTACTGGTCGCGCTCGCGGTTGCTGGAGAAGCTCTCCAGTCTGCCGCCCGACACCCTGCCTGAAGGCGTGCAGCCTACCCTTGGCCCGGATGCCACCGGTCTGGGGCAGATCTTCTGGTACACCCTGGAAGGCCGTAGCCCGGACGGCAAAGCCACTGGCGGCTGGGATCTGGCCGAGCTGCGCTCGATCCAGGACTGGTATGTGCGCTATGCCCTGATGGGTGCCTCCGGCATCTCCGAGGTGGCCTCCATCGGCGGTTTTGTCAAGGAATACCAGATCGACGTGGATCCGGACGCCCTGCATGACCGGGGCGTGAGCCTGGAGGAGGTCTTTGCCGCAGCGCGTCAGTCCAATATCGATGTGGGCGCGCGCACCATCGAGATCAACCGGGTGGAGTACGTGATCCGGGGCATCGGTTTTGTCAAGAGCATCAAGGATCTGGAGCAGTCGGTAATCAAGGCTGTGGATAATATCCCTATCCGGATATCGGATGTAGCAACGGTGAGTCTGGGTCCGGCCCTGCGGCGCGGTGTGCTGGACAAGGCCGGGAGCGAGGTGGTGGGCGGCGTGGCCGTGGTGCGCTACGGCGATAATCCGCTGGCCGCCATTGAGCGAGTCAAGGAGAAGATCCGGGAAATTTCGCCGGGCCTGCCCAGTAAAACCCTGGCCGACGGCACGGTGAGCAAGGTCACCGTCGTCCCCTTCTACGACCGCTCCGGCCTGATTCACGAAACCCTGGACACCCTGAAGACCGCCCTGAGCGAGGAGATCCTGATCACTATCATCGTGATCCTGGTCACGGTCATGCACCTGCGCTCCTCCCTGCTCATCTCCGCCCTCCTGCCTCTGACCGTGCTCATGACCTTTATCGGCATGAAGGTCTTTGGCGTGGATGCCAACGTGGTGGCCCTGTCAGGCATTGCCATTGCCATCGGCACCATTGTGGACATGGGCATTATCATCTGCGAGAATATTCTCACCCGGCTGGACAAGGCCGGGCCGGAGGAGTCCACCCTGCGCATTATCTATGATGCCTCCAACGAAGTCGGCGGTGCGGTCCTCACCGCTGTAGCCACCACCGTGGTCAGCTTTCTGCCGGTTTTCACCATGCAGGCTGCCGAGGGCAAGCTGTTCAAGCCGCTGGCCTACACCAAGACCTTTGCCTTGATCGCCTCGGTGGTCATCGCCCTGACCGTGCTGCCGCCCCTGGCTCATATCCTGTTCCGGCGCAAGAAGGAAGGCAGGGCCTCCTGGCGGATCCGCTTTGCCCTGCCTGTGCTGCTGATTATCGCCGGGGCCATTCTGGCCTGGAAGGTCCATCTCCTGGCCCTTATCCTGCTCGGCCTGGGGCTTTACCGCCTGATCCTTCAGTTCCTGCCCACAAAGGTACTGCCCATCCTCAGCCGGATAGAAAACTGGATCATGATTCTGCTGGTCACGGTTTTGCTGGCCCGGAGCTGGCAGCCCCTGGGGATTGAAAAAGGGGAATGGGCCAATTTCCTCTTTGTCGGCCTGCTCATCGGTGGGCTGCTGGGAACTTTTCAGGTCTTTCAGTGGCTCTACCCGCATCTGCTGCGGATCTTTCTCCGCTGGAAGCTGATATTTCTGATTTTTCCCCTGCTGATCGTGATCGGCGGGGCAATGGTCTGGCTGGGTATGCCCAAGCTCACCGGCTGGATGCCAGACAGCATCCGCCGCACCAAGCCGATGATGAACCTGGCGCACAGCTTTCCCGGTCTGGGGCGGGAGTTCATGCCTGCTCTGGATGAAGGTTCCTTCCTCTACATGCCCACCACCATGCCCCATGCCGGGCTGACCGAGGTGCAGGAGGTGCTGGCGGCCCAGGACCGGGCGATCACCGCCATCCCGGAGGTGGAGTCCGCTGTGGGCAAGCTGGGCCGGGCCGAGACCCCGCTGGATCCGGCACCGCTCTCCATGATCGAGACCATCATCAATTATCATCTTGAATATCTGGAGGATGAGAAGGGGAACCGCCTCCTTTTCCAATGGCGGGAGGATCGCAAGGATTTCTGCCGCAGCCCGGAAGGGGTGCTGCTCAAGGCCGGAGACGGTATGCCTTATCTGGTGCAGGGACGCTTTGCGCGGAATGAACGAGGGCGGCTGATCCCTGATGAGAACGGTAAACCCTTCCGGCTCTGGCGGCCGCCGCTCGATCCGGCAATCAACCCGGACCGCGAGGCTTGGGAGGGCATTCAGACCCCGGACGACATCTGGAACGAGATCGTTCAGGCCGCCGAAATCCCCGGCGTGACCTCGGCTCCCAAGCTCCAGCCCATTGCTGCCCGCATCGTCATGCTCCAGAGCGGCATGCGCGCGCCTATGGGCATCAAGGTCAAGGGACCGGATCTGGCCACCATTGAGCAGGTGGGCCTGGATCTGGAACGGCTGCTCAAACAGGTGCCCTCGGTGTCGCCCCTGACCGTGCTGGCCGACCGGGTGGTGGGTAAACCCTATCTGGAGATCGTCATCGACCGGGAGGCCATCTCCCGGCACGGCATCAAGCTGGGCCGGGTGCAGGAGGTGATCTCTGCGGCAGTGGGCGGCAAGATGATCACCATGACCGTGGAAGGTCGGGAACGTTACCCGGTGCAGGTGCGTTATCAACGAGAACGACGGGATTCCCTGGAGGCCCTGGAGCGCATCCTGGTTACCACCTCCACGGGAGAGCATATCCCCCTGGCCCAGCTGGCCGATATCCGCTATGTGCGCGGCCCGCAGATGATCAAGAGCGAGGACACCTTCCTGACCGGCTATGTCCTGTTCGACAAGAAAAAGGGCTTTGCCGAGGTGGACGTGGTCGAGCAGACCCGCAGCTTCCTGGAGGAGAAGATCGAAAGCGGAGAACTGAGCATCCCGCCGGGCGTGTCCTACACCTTTGCCGGTAATTACGAAAACCAGATCCGGGCCCAGAAGCGGCTTTCCGTGATCCTGCCCCTGGCCCTGCTGGTGATCATGCTGATCCTCTATCTCCAGTTCCGTTCTCTCGGCACCACCATGATGGTCTTCTCCGCCATCCTGGTGGCCTGGTCCGGCGGCTTTTTGATGATCTGGCTCTACGGCCAGGACTGGTTCCTGAATTTTTCCCTGTTTGATACGGATATGCGCAGGCTCTTCCAGGTTCATAGCATCAATCTCTCTGTGGCCATCTGGGTGGGCTTCCTGGCCCTGTTCGGCATCGCCACCGATGACGGGGTGCTCATGGCTACCTATCTGGATGAATCCAAGGCCCGTCTCAAGGATAAGGAAGGCAGAACCCGGCAGGACATCCGCGACATGGTCCTGCACGGGGCGCAGCGGCGTATCCGCCCGGCCCTGATGACCTCGGCCACCACTATCCTGGCCCTGATACCGATTCTGACCTCCACCGGACGCGGCTCGGATATTATGGTGCCTATGGCTATTCCCTCCTTCGGCGGGATGATTATCGCGATGTTGACTGTTTTTGTTGTGCCGGTGCTATATTGTTGGGTTGAGGAGGGGAAGGTTAACACTCGGTGAGGATAGCATCATTTTCTGATGCTTGAGAAAAAATGAGAATTCTGCAATTTACTGTTTACAGCTTTGGAGCATTGCCTGTACCTTATGAAGGGTAAAAAAAGCGTAACTTATAAAAGGGCGAGGCCATGAAACCCAGAGTTTATATAGAAACAAGCATCCCAAGCTATTATCACGAGATACGGGATGATCCCGAATCGGTTGCAAAACGGCTCTGGACAAGAGAATGGTGGGAGGAGCACAGTTACCGCTTTGAGCTTCTGACTGCTCCGCCGGTTCTGGATGAACTGGAACAGGGAGATTACCCGACCAAAGAGAAAACGCTGCAATTCGTTGAAGCCCTGCCGCTGCTGCCTGTAAATGAAGAGGTGATTGATATTGTTCAGGAGTATATCCAGCACCATCTCATGCCGAACGACCCGGCAGGTGATGCGCTTCACCTTGCGCTCGCTTCGTACTACAGCTGCCAGTTTCTGCTCACCTGGAACTGCCGCCATCTTGCCAACGCAAATAAATTCGAACATATCCGGCACATCAACACGCTGCTGGGCCTGCCTGTTCCGATTTTAACTACACCCTTTCAGCTTATGCAGGAGGATATAGACGATGAAGACCGATCCGACAGTTGACCGTATTCGAAAGGTGCGTCACGCAATATCTGTGCAGTGTGATCATGATCCACGAAAGCTGATTGCATATTATATGAAATATCAGGAAAAGTATAAGGGGCGGCTGATGATGTCGCCGAAGATCGTAGCAAGAGGGTGATAATCACGGTGCCCGATGCCGTATCCGCCTGGCCCTGATCCCGATCCTGACTTCCACCGGGCGGGGGTCGGATATTATGGTGCCTATGGCTATTCCTTCCTTCGGGGGGATGATTATTGCCATGCTGACGGTGTTTGTGGTGCCGGTGTTGTATTGTTGGGTTGAGGAGGGGAGGATCAGATGATTCTGCATTTGTTTCTTTGCCTGCACAGAATGATTGCTGTATACTGAGATCATGATGAAAATATATCTTGATAACTGCTGCATTCAGCGACCGCTTGATGACAGGACTCAGCTAAGGATTGCGGTGGAGGGTGAAATCATCCTGAACATCCTTTCGCTGATTGAAGCGGGACAGATTAGCTTGCTTTCATCCGAAATTTCGCTTTATGAGGCGAAGAAAATCAGCAATACTTTTCGCAGAGAATTCACGCTGAAGGTACTGAGCGAACGAAGCGGATTCACCCAGCTCAATGATGCGATTGAAGAACGCTCAAGGCTGTTCACCGATTTTGGCATCAAACCGATTGATGCCCTGCACCTTGCAGCAGCGGAAATGCTGAAAGCTGACTTCTTCTGCACCTGCGATGACAGGTTTCTGAAAAAGGCGAAGAGAGTAGACGACCTCAGAGTCAGGGCTGTTTCAATCCTTGAACTGTTACAGGAGATGGAAAAATGAGTGCTACAGCGACAACGTTGAATGATATAAATATCAAGGCTATTACTCTGTTAAGCAGCAAGCTCGGAACAGCGGACACAATCCGCTTTCTCAATCAATTCACGACCGGATTCGGCGACTACACGGAAGAAAGAAAAAAAGTGTTTGATAAGATGAGTCTGGATGATATTGTGAGTGAAATCAAGGAGCGGAGAAAACGAACCTGAAAATCCTCTTCGTTATGGTGGTGCCTATGGCAAATCGCCGGATGGAGTGATCAATATGTGTCATCGGATTGGCGGGATGGTTTGTGGGGAGAAAAGGGGATGAATTGATTCCTGACCTGTTCCGGGGCAGGATTTAATTTTGCTCTGACCCCTTTTATCAAAGGTTCACAGCTCTTGGTAAAAGGTTGTTTGCTATCAACAGATGGTTCTTGATAACAAACAAAAGAGTTTTGTTAAACAACGAAGGAGCGTTGTTTATTAACCAAGGAGTGTTATCAAACAACGAAGGAACGTTGGCTATCAACTAAGGAGTGTTGATTATCAAGAAAGGAGTTTTGTTAAACCGGGAAGGATTCTTGATAGACAGTAAAGGAGTTTTGCTTATCAAGGCTCCTTTGTTGTCTGCCGTTCAGGAAGTCTGATCGACCCGGATTTCCTTTACTCATGTTTTTTCTGTGATAAAAGGGGTCAGAGTCAAATGAAATCTAATTTTACTCTGACCCCATTAACCGCTTTTATCTTGACCTCCACCGGGCGGGGATCGGATATTATGGTGCCTATGGCTATTCTCTCCTTTGGCGGGATGATTATCGCGATGTTGACTGTTTTTGTTGTGCCGGTGTTGTATTGCTGGGTGGTGAAGGGGCGGTGAGAAGGGCATTTTTTCTAAGGGAAATAAGAAATGTACCCAATTTGTTCTGAATTTGCCGAGCTGTCCAACGAGACCGCAGGAGAGCATCCCCCCCCGTGAAGTCATCCGGCTGATGGTTGATTTGTTGTTTATGACGGACCGGGACAGCCTGACCACACCGGGCATGGTCACCATGCTCTATGACCCGGCCTTTCTCTTTCTCCAGCACATGCCTGTCAAAATGAAGCCGGAAGGCAGCCGTATCGGCATAGTCTTTAACGGCTCGCCGCTCTTTACCGGCTAGGTCGTGAGCAGTGAAAATCAACTTTGCGAATGAAGCAAATCAAGTTGAAAATAATGATGCGTGGTGGTAATAATTGATGAGACAGCCTATAATTTAAAATAGGCTTATTAGAACACTTCAGGACAGGGCAGAATTTATGCTCTGAGAAATCAAATTTTCTTCAGACAAGCTGATTGTTTGAGTACAAGTTAAGGCGTGACCAACATGACAAGGCCAGCCAAAATAACACCGGACCCCATAATAAACGCTGTCGTTGAACTAAGGTTTAACAGCTCAGTGCCTGAAGATGCCGTTTTAGGAATGCTATTCGCTCAGATAAAATCTAAGTATAATAAATTTCAAAAACTTCCTGTAGCTGACTTTCCAAAAGAAGTTCGTATGAACGATCAGGCACTACAGTTTAACCCATACTATCAATGTGAAGCAGGGGCATATAGGCTCAATGTCGGGCCTAAAGTTATCTCCCTTGCAATCAGCAAAGATTATCCTGGATGGAAAGAACATTATTTCCCTGAGGTGAAATCCGTTTTATCTCATCTTGATCAGGCAGGAATCGTAGATAATTTTATTCGTATTGGAGTTCGATATATAGATTTTTTTGAAAATAACATCTTTGATAATATCAATTTGTCGATCAGCCTGAAAGAACATCCGCTTGATGCGCTTCAGCAAACTTTTAATGCAATATTCAAAAATAAAAACGAAGGCTTTTTAACTAGAGTCCAAGTGGTGAATAATATCACCGCAATGAGTGACGGTCTTAAAAAAAATGGCTCTATTATAGATACAGATACGTATATTGAAAATAAGCAAGGGTTTGAATTCTCTGGGATAGAGAATATAATTAATAGCTGCCATGAACTGTCTGTTGATTTCTTTTTTGACCTTCTAAAAAAAGAATTTATAGACACCTTAAATCCAGAGTACGAAAATGATCAATAATACCGAATCATATATTGACAAGCCCTATTTGTCGAAATATCCGTCAATAGTAACATCTCTCGTTTGCTGTGCGGTGCTGTCGTATGGAAACGTTAACAGCTATCATTCCGAAAAATTCAACGATATCGATATGCGATACGGATACGATCAAGATTTTTCATATGATACACAACCACCTACATGGGCTCCTCTTGATAACATCATCTGTGCAGATTTTGAAAATGATGCCGAGGTAATTTTCGATGCTTTGACGTCCCTTGATATAATCAATAAGTTAGCGTTCATAGCAGTGGATGAAGAAGCTGACAGGAGAATAGAAGAGTATTTTGCGTCAAACCCTATAAAAACAAGAACAATATTTGAAAACCATCGAATGAAAAAAGGATGAATATTGCCGATCCGGAATGTCGATGGCCTCCCATCTACGATTTTGAATCACTTGGTGAAGAAATAAATAAACTCGTTTCCAACAACGAGATATTCGATATATTTTTCCACATAAGAAATCTGGATGCAGGTCTATATCAAGGCGACATTCTTAAGTATCCAGGTATGTTTCCATTTATTGACAGCAATGGGAATATTCAAGTAATAGAAGAGGATTACGATTACTGGATGATCTTGGGAAATACGTGTGATTTAGACAGGGAACTTTCTTCACCTCATCTATCTCACATTACTCCCTTGATACCGCTAGATGACGATATTCCTGTAGATGTAATCGGAAACCTCCGTACTTACAATAGTTACAAAAAGTTCTTTGTGCCGACGTGGAGCGATTCCTCAGACAAAGGATTTATTATTGATTTTACATATAGTTGCTCTGTAGATAAAAATTGCCTTTTAGAACACACTGAAGTTACGGCTAGATTGACTTTCAAATCCTGGCTTTTGCTTCATTCTTGTTTAGTACGCTATTTAGCACGAGACGACGGGCGCCATGATTAAACAATAACCACCCTATTCACCCCTCCATAAAAGAAATTTCAAATCAAATAGATAAACTCACCTCTCCGCATCCTATCGGCTGACAAACCTCCATAATGCGACGAACAAAAGCGTAAATAAGGGATGAAGAACATAGATCTTTGCTCTCTTGATAGATTTCTTCAACGCTGCTCTCAAGCTGGCAGCGAATTATTTCCTCCTTGTATAATTCACAATACGACCCCCTCTCTCTCCACCGCCTCTTTGAACGGCAGCGCATCATATTCAGGCGAAGACCACACCTGCCTGCTCCGTATAATACTGCTCACCACCTCATTATTTTCCAGTTCAATATCAAGGTTGCAAGGAGAATGTCATGCAATTGAATATAAATGATATGCTGTTGAAAAGAGCGCAACAAGTCAGTGGTCTGCAATCGGCTCAGGCTGTCATTGAAGCTGCGCTGCGCGTTTTGATTGCTCAACGGCATCAAGGTGCATCCGAAGCCGGAAGAGCGGAAAATCCTCTGAAACTGTTGCTGGAATCGGATTTTATCGGCTGTGCCGACAGTGACGAAACCCGCCTTTCACAAACCTATAAAAACGAGCTGACCGGAATTTTAGAGAAAAAATATGGTTATCGCTGAAATCTGAATCAGGGTCAGACCACCTTTTCGTCTTGCCGCACACGGCTTTCCAATATTCTTTACCCAAGCCATGCACCGACCTCCAGCCCGCTTTCCCGGAAACCTTGTACCAGCCCACAACGTTCATAGCATCAGGTGAATTTTCAATCCGCTACACCGTAGCCGTTGAGATTCCGGTAAAAAATAAATATACTAAAAATAATGAGATGTTAAGAGGATAAAGCAAAAGGAGCTTCGGAAGGTAACTTCTCAATAAGTGGTGGTAATAAATAAAATCAGGATGTTATAGTAACCAGAAAGATGCATAAGCATAATTCG
>JAABTP010000027.1 GCA_011389815.1 Desulfobulbaceae bacterium
GAGAGCCTCCAACCTGAGGGCTGTCGGGTTATTGCGCCTTATGTCCATTTTACAGAAAGGCTGTCAGGGGCCTGTATTAACTCAGCAAGATTTTTCTTTTCTTTAGAAAGTTGACAGTGCTGTTTTTCGCGATATTCATCCAACTCCTTATCGCCCTTGATCAGTTGCTCTATTGCAATGATCATATCATTTGAAAAATCATGCTCAGGAAATCGATACTGCAGACCCCATAATGAAACACAAACGGTACTATGCTCTGGGTAGCCTTGTTCGTAGAACCTTTTGATAGAAGAATATTTATCCCGAAATTCCGTGTATGGAATTTCCAGTTTACGATGTGCTTTTAACTCCTCATACAGAGAAACAAGTTTTTCTAGGGTCATAGAGGAGAAATTGGATTTGCAGAAATCTTTGATTCGATATTTTAGACTCTTTTGAACATCAAACTTGCCACTTTTTAATTGCTTACGCGGAAGACTGGAATAGTCAACTGTATCGGGCTCAAGAAATTCTTGCCAGGTTGATATTTCACCAAGTAAAAGCCTGCCAGCAGCACAAGCCAAATTGGCATTCCGTATGATCAAGGCTTCCTTATCCCGTCCTTTTGTTTTCATTTCAAGTCACTTGGAGATTAATGAGCATTACCAGCCGCTGCCAGCTCCTCTCTGATAATTTTTCGCAAAATTTCTTCAAAACCATTCTGTTCGGCAATATCCAGCCTGACGATTCTTTTCAAGGTCTCATTGATAAGATGATGGTAGCCCTGCTTTCCGCCCTTTGTTTTAAAATACCGGACAACCTCGGCATCAAGCGCAAGAGTGATGCGCTGTTTTTCTTCATCAGGTTCGAGGTTCCGACGCAAAACAGCCCGGTCGAAATCCGCCTGCGTCACTTGCGGGTATTCATCCGTAGAGGTTTTTGAAATAGAGTCTCTGTTCATGCTTATTTGCCCTCCGTATAGAGATTACCATACTCCGGGAAAATCAGGTGGCAGAATATCTTGCAAAACTCCTTTCACTCCTCAACCCGCTTTACGCGCCAAAAAAATACCATAACAGGAAATACTATCAGCAAAAAAATGAAATTGATCCCGTGTGGAATACCAATGATTCTTTGCCTGCTCAGAGCAAACACCAAGGCGATGCGACCAAGCCGCAACCGGATATACTACCTTGGCAACCTGATGCATTCGTAATGAGGTTGGCAAGATATTTTCCGTAATTTCATCAAAGCTGATATCCTCAAACCCGCTCTCTTCAAGATACCTGCCAAACTGATCCACGTTGAGCACATTCGGTACTGCCCAACCAAGCATCCAGCGATTCAGCATCTCCTGTTCATCTTCAGATAACTCTGCCTGTTGCAAAAAACCATCCGCAACAACCAGTCGTCCTCCCGGCTTAAGCAACCGTGCAGCCTCTTCAAGAAGTTTCTTCTTATCCAAAGCATAACAGCTGCTTTCCAGCACCCAGACCACATCAAAGGACACAGGATCAAGACAGGTATCACTGAAGTCTTTACAGAAAAATTGACAAAGATGATCAACATTATTTTTTCGGGCAAAACGCTCTGCCAGGGGAATATGCTGCTCGCAAAGCGTTACTCCGGTGACTCGGCACTTCATTGTTTTTGCCAGCCAGACCGCGCTGCCGCCAGTGCCGCAACCGGCGTCAAGAACAGTGTCTTCCACAGATATCCGGGCGGCTTTTGCCATAACAGCATTCATGCGCTCCAGAGCATCCCTATGATCCTTTCTTTGAACGCCTTCCCAATGCCCATCCTCCCAATACCCGTAGTGAATATTATTGGTTCCCAGCGAGTACATCTGATGAGGAAAGGTAAAGTTATTGTAATACTCAATAATGTTTTTGTTCATCACATCGTGAACAATCGCTGTCATGACTTCACTCCTGAATACATACTGGATCTCAGAGCCTTCCTGATATCTCAAATACTTAATACAAGCTATCCCCTTGCCAGAGCCTTATTCCCGGAAAGGCCGCTCACCCTCACTTATCCTTTGGCCAGCGAACGAATAAACGGCCCCACAGCCTCTGGCCCTTCTTTATTCATCAACTTAATCATCGCCATCCCCCTTTTTCAACCCCTGAAGCTCTTCAATCGATAACCCTGTAATCTCCGCAATTGCCTCTATATCCAAGCTCCCGGAAGCAAGCAGCTTGACCGCAACTTCTCTTTTCCCCTCAATTTGCCCTTCGGCCCTTCCTTCGGCCCTTCCTTCGGCCCTTCCTTTCTCCTTTCCTTTTCTTTCACCCTTGATGACCCCTATGGTATAGGATGATTCCACCATACTTGCCTGATAATGAAGATCATCCTGATATCTTTCATAGGCCAGACGCTCTTCTTCGGGAAGCTTCAATATATCCAGTTCCTGCTTGGCCTTCCTGATCCCCTTGGCCTTGAAATCCTCCCTGATCTCTTCGTTTTTCAGGAAATAGATCCACTCGTCAAGGCTGTCTTTAGCTATATCATCAAAGTTGTTCACTTTGATCAGATAATACTCCGGGAATATTTCATGAATTTTACTTTTCCCGTAGAGTTCCTGCTGCTCCTCGGAAAGTTGCAAGAGATCCTGAGAGTGAAGACCTTTGAACGCTGTTGTTCCGTGGTAAATATAATCGCTGCCTTGGCCCAGATCAAAATAGAGGATGTTTATGGAGATAACCTTGACTATCTCCGAGTACGCAGCACTTTTTTCGATATGTTC
This sequence comes from Desulfobulbaceae bacterium, assembly GCA_011389815.1. Classification (GTDB taxonomy): domain Bacteria; phylum Desulfobacterota; class Desulfobulbia; order Desulfobulbales; family Desulfobulbaceae; genus Electrothrix. The sequence continues at coordinate 2,729 of JAABTP010000027.1, forward strand.
TGTTATAACTTTCGAGGTGCCGAACACTATCCTTTGGAGATAATCGAATTCCCGGTCGTACTGGACCTCAATGATGATAATCTCTTCTTTATCATTCTTTACTTTCAGATCCACCCTGTTAAACTTATCCTTGCTGTCCTCCTTGTTGCTTTCACTTTCGAGCAGCTCAAGAATACGTATATTTTCTCTGAGGAGTTCGCTGAGAAAACCTTCAAGTATCTCGAAGTTGGCTTTGCTCCTCAACAACTTCTTCATTGCCCAGTCAAAACTGATCAGTTTCCGTTTCGACATTTTATCACCCCCCAATAAGCGAACGAATAAACGGCCCCACCGCCTCTGGCCCTTCCTTATCCACCAATTTGATGGTCGCAGTCCCGATAACCGCCATATCCGCCTTGCCCTCCAGCAGGGCCACATCCTCACGGCTGCTGATCCCGAAGCCCACTGCAAGCGGCAGGTTCGTTGCCCGACGGCAACGCAGGAGATATTGCGAAAGGCCGTCGTCCATTGCGGTCTGCTTGCCCGTCACTCCCTTACGGGCCACGCAGTAGACAAACCCACTACCCTGCCCTGCCACCTCAGCCATGCGTTCGTCCGTTGAGGTCGGGGTAAAAAACATAATGGCCGCCATATCCTTTTCCCTGGCCAGACACAGATAGTCTTGCCCCTCTTCCGGCGGCAGGTCAGGAATAATAAAACCCTTCATGCCGATATCCGCTGCCCGGTCAATAAAGGTATTCAGGCCGTAGCGGAACACAATGTTGTAATAGGTCATAAAAAAGAAATGAACCTGAGGGAAATCCTCCACTATCTCCTTGGCAAAGGCAAAGCTATCCTCAACCCGAATCCCGGCAGCCAGAGCATCCTGGTTGGCCTTGAGGATCACCGGGCCGTCCGCCATAGGCTCGGAAAAGGGAATCTGGATCTCAATGCAATCCACCCCGTTTTCCGCCATCTGACGAATGACCTCCCGGTTGACCTCAAGTGATGGGTATCCCAGAACCAGATGGGTCATGAGAAGGATGGGCTTTTTTTCCAGTCGTTGCTGTAAATCCTGTTGTATATTCATGGTGCTGTCCTGAAAGTATATTTATAAAATTCCCGTTTGCAGGTGCGGAATTGTAGGGGCAGACCTGCGTGTCTGCCCGGCATAAGGGCGAACACACAGGTTCGCCCCTACTGGTCAACGCGCAGCGTAGATAAAAGGTCGGCGAAACATACCGGCAAAATGATGCCGACTGTTCAGCCGCAGGGCAAGGATATTCTTACCCTGTTTGATCTTGCCGGTCAAATCAACATCCCACTCAAAGCGGTAATCGTTGTTCCACCAGAGCGGATTCTGTTCACGGTGGGCCACTTCCTCGCCATTGACATAGAGCCAGCATTCGTTGAACAGACCGGGGAAACGGAGGTGCAGCTTCTTATCGACCTGCTCTGCCGGGATGTCCACCTCAATGCGATACCAGGCATAGCCAGTATAGCTCTGCCGATCTGGATTGCGCACCCCCTGGGCCTGCATGTACAGGTCTGTCCGCAGCATCTCCCATTCAGTCGCCGGGTAGTCCTTGAGCAGATCCAGAGTATAGGTTCCCCGGTTTGCCTGCCAGAAGGTCAAATCCACCGGCTCAGTGGCAAAATTCTTTTTCACCCCGATATTCTTCGGATCCCGCCGAAAGGCCCATTCCAGGGGCAGCTTGAGCACCAGTTTCCCCTTATCACCGTTCACCCATTGCTCCAGCTCACGGTATTGCCGAACCTCACCAGGCCACCAGGCATAGCCCTTGTTTTCCACCTTCATGCCCTTATAAGTGGTAAAGGTGCCGTTCATGGCCGTGAGTTTTTCCCGGATAACCAGGGCCTTTTCGCCAAGCTGCACCGCCTTTTTATAGTCAATATCAGAGGCCGCCGCCTTGACCATTGCCAGGTACAGGGTTGTAATATCACAGCTCATCCGGGTAAAGGCTATTCGATCAAGATAGAGCTGTTCATTACGGGAAAGCGATTTCTTTTTGCGCAACGGTTCAAGCAAGGTCTCTGCTTCTTTCATCCGCGCCTTCATGGTCTTGAGCAGGCCGGAGGTATAGATGGTCGGGGCAAGGAAATACTCGTGCTCGGTTACGATAGTTTGCTCCCAGGTCTGAAAGATGGCCTCCCAATATTCCCGCATCGGTTCAGCGGCCGGTCCATAGAATTTGGGATAAAACGCTGCCAGTTCAGCCTGGATATCCACATCCGGGTTCCACATCAGCTGCCCACGGAGATAAAGATTGAGAAAGGTGGTGGCAATGGCGTTGCGGGATTCCGTATGAATTCCCAGGATTCCGGCCTTGCGATAATGCTGCACATCCTGGACAAAGGCCTGATGGGAGGGATTGGGGAGATCGCGCCAAACCAGCATCCCCTGATCGTAATCATAGATCGCCAGCCGCCCATCCATCACCTCAGCCCATGTATAAACAAAATCCTTATACTCCTGCCGGGGCGGCGACTGGAGGGAATCCATACCGTGAATAGGATCAATATCAATGGGAGCCAGCTCACAGAACAGGGATTTCTCTGCCTTCATCTCCTGCACAGGAGGGATGGTCATATTGGTATAGGCAAGAAAACCGATCTTGGCCGGACTGTCCGGGTATTTTTTCTGAAGAGTGTCAGCCACATTATTATACAGCTCCAGAAAGGGATCAGTCATACTCCAACGGAGATAGTACTTATCCCATTGCAGTTTCATCAGCTTTTTATCACCAGGATAGGTAGACTCGTACACGCCGTCCTCCATACTCAAAGAAAAGCTCTCGCCAGCAGCGTACTTCTCTTCCACCTGCTTCACGATATGTTCAGCTGTTTCCGGGGCTGTCAAGGGGATACGAAAAATGTCCTTATTCAAATCCCGAACATACTTACCCAAAGCATGTCCAGTGGGCGGAAAATCACCTTTCCCCAAGGTCATGAAATTATGTCGCTGAAAATCTTCCATGCCTGTACGGTCTCCAAGCCAGGAAATCCAGTAGGATCGGATCTCAAAAGGCGGGGCATAAGTATAATTGAGTTCACCGATAGTCAGACGCGGCTTTTTGGGGATACATTCACCGAATTCCGTGGGCAGATACCATCGACAGCCCCAACGGCGCAGGAGTTCTATGACTGCATAATAATGGCTGAGATCGTTACTGCCAGCCAGATAGAGTCGATTATCTTTCCGTCGGAGGACAATGGCATCGCTGCGTAATAATCCTTGAACCGTGACTGGCTTTTGCAGGGCTGCAGCAAGAGACTTGTCCGCCTTTAATGCCTCCTGCCCGATAAGGAGAACAGGGTGTTTTCCCTGAAGAGCGGCGGCAATGGTCTCCGGGGTGTTGGCAATGGCCGGAGTGGCACCGGACATCATGCCGATATATTTCACCAGATCCTCAGCAGCCAAGAGTTCGTTAAGGCCAGCATTATCGGCAACCACAATAACAGCACTGGTCTTGCCTTTATCAGCAATGACTAACTCCTGTACGCTTTGCCCTTTTTTTTTCTTAGTTGCAGCAAAGGATTGCTCCGACCAGCCTGACCTCGTTCCAAAGACAATAAGGATCCCTAGGAGAAGCGCATGGAAGATCAACAAATATTTTCGATTCATCTCTCAATAGATGGTTTGCCTTTGTTAGTCTTTTACCGTCTCTGTCAGCAGATACACCCAATAGCCGATATACTCCTTAATGCCCTTGGTTGTCATCTCCAGTGCCCCGGCCTGGGGTAGCCAGTCCAGGAAAGAAGGAGCACGTTCGACCAATTGGTAATCTGTCGCTGCCGGGATTACAAACACTCCAATCCCGTTAAAAATCGCTTCAGCCCGCCGCATATGACTGGCCGAAGTCACCAGCAGGATATTTCTGATTCCTCTTTGCTGAAAAATCTCCTGGCAATACAGGGCATTCTGCTGAGTATTTCTGCTCTTGGTCTCCAGTAGCATCTTGTCTGCCGGGATATCCATGAGTTGCAGAATATCTGCCATATCCTCGGCTTCAGATCTATATCCTGGCGCATTACCGCCGGACAGGACAAGAAGAGGAGCCTTTTCTGCCTTAAAAAGACGGGCCGCATGGACAATCCTGTCAACTCCGCCACTGAGATCGGTCAGGCCGTTTCCGGGAACCATTCCCCGAGTGACACCACCCAAGACAACAATCGCCTCAGCCTTGGGCGTATCCTGAACAGCAACCGGTGGATAGTGTCGCTCCAGAGAATGCATGACCAACTCAGCAGTCTTTTGTGTAGAAGCCCCCCAAAGAACAATGACGGACAGCAATAAGGTCAATCCGGCAATCCATTTTCTGTTGCCCCGCAAAAAAATAAAGGAAACAACAATAAGACCGATCCCCATGCCCAGAGGATAAACAGGCAGGGGAAGCAGTTTAGTCAGCAAGTATCTCATAATGTCGTACTAATATAATGAAGGTTTTAGTCATTTCTGTCCAGATTGTCTTGAGCGTTTTGTCATCCTGCCACCATTGTTCATTCGGTGCCAGTCGGTGGCCAAAGGCCCCGGAACTGACCACGCGAACCTGAACTTCACTTCTGGCAAATTGATGTTTAAAAATCAAGGAAGCCCTACGGGTATGATAGGGGTCTGTCACAACAAGCATCTTTTCTATGTTATGATCAAGGCTGTATTGCTCTGTTATTTCCGCATCAGTAAAGGTATTCTGTGAACCTTCCAGAATGGTTATTTTTCCTGTTGTTGCGCAGTCCGGGCAGAGCCGCTGTAACATGGCTGCCCAGTCACGCTTTGCTCTATCCACCAGGACCAGATGGTTAACAAACCCGGATTCATACAACGATAACCCCTTGCGAAGACGACTTCCTCCGCCTCCACCAAGCACAACAGCAATATCCGCCTGCGTGACTGGCTCATCCACAACAAGCAGAAAAGGGGCATAGCGCATAAATACTCCCCCGCTGACCATAATCAGCACAGCACCACACAACATACCAAGGAAAAAAGCAGGTAGTCGAGCTTTCAACTCATGTCCTCTTTCTCTGCTATTTACGGAAAAAAATAATCAGCCCTTCAGCAACACGCCGGATGTATAACCAGGGCAAAAAAAGCTTGTTTTCTTTGTGATAACGCCAGAGCATAAACTTTGGTGGGGGAAAAAAATTTTGCACAACATACAACAAACGCTTCTGCCAGGTGGACAAGCCCTGAAGTTCAAGCAATGCCTGTTTTTTAACACCATCATTTCTGCTGCTTCCTAAAAGATGGGCAAAGGCCTCCTGAGTGTTTCCAGAGGTGTTTTTTTCGTACAGGATAGTCTGGAGGCTTTCAGGGCAGACCGTGCCAAACCAGTACTGCGCTGTTTTTAGGGCATCAACACAAAGTGAAATAATCTGAAGTTCTTTAATCCGCTGAGAAAACCGCATGCCCTCTTGTTCTGTCAAGGCCTGAAACAGCAAATGAATATCATACAACCAGATCAACCGATCACCGCTATGGGAAAAATGACCGGCCCGATGAAAGCAGGCAAAGATTAACGCATCAACCTTAGTCAAGGTGTGGGCATTTTCTCCCAAAATTGGAATAGCCTCAGCTTGTTCAAAAATTTTTCCGTTAGCAAACTCCTGACTGAACTGACGATTGCAATTACTCACCTGCCAGTGAATATCATAGCAGCATCTTATCCCTTGCTCGCTTTTTCGGGCATAACTCATCTGGGTGTTGATATAATCCACCTGTGCTTCATGAAGAGGAGCATAACCTGATTCCTGCATCAGGCTCGCTGTTTTTTCACGATCTTGTGCCAGGATAAGCAGGTCAGTATCACATCTCGGGCGCAGGCCAGGTTCTGGATACAGGATATAGGATAACGGCGTCCCTTTCAGGAGAAGTGGGTTGATACCACGGTCTGCAAAAGTGGCCAGCAACTGTCGAAGATCCAGTTCAGTGACCATTTCAACGGCACTCTGCTGTAAAGATAACTCTCTCAGTCGCTGAACAAGAGATTGCGGCCAAGTGGTTCCTGGCTCTCCTGCTACTTTCCGAAACAGAAGCGGTGCCATTCCCTGAGTGACAACGTCCTGAAAAAAAATCTCCTCTGAAAACGTTTCTTGAGCAGTTTCATGAACAGGCCAATGCACTGTCTCTTCACAAAATACCCGGCGCAAGAGTTCACCACTCTCTGGATGCAATCCCCGAACAGTCACCCTTCTTTTCTCCTCCGAGCTAGGCCTGCTCAATTTTTTCTGCTTATAACCTTTCATATACCCAAGCAGTATACTGTATCCCGCAGATGACTCAAGATATTTCCCCAGAGACTGAGAGTACGTTCTTTTTCAGAACAAAAAACGGTATTCCTTGAACCCTCCTGCGCAGTGTTATATACTAGCTGCTTTACATTTACTTGACATTATCCTCAATTTTTCCTCATTCGTAATCATTGCTAATGAGGCATTGAGCCATTTGAGCAATCTTCATGTTTCGTTATCCCTCCCCAAGAGAAGGGATCGGAGTTACCTATTATGACAGAAAAAAATATCCCGGCACAGCCTTCCGCCAAATACGATTTGCCCAAAGCCTACGAGTTTGAGGAAGCCGAACAACGCTGGTACGAATACTGGTTGGAACATAAAACCTTTAGCGCGGAAATGGCAGAGGGTAAGGATGCTTTCTCCATCGTTATTCCCCCGCCCAATGTCACCGGCGTGCTCCATATTGGCCATGCCCTGAACAACACCCTGCAGGATCTGCTGACCCGGTATCACCGGATGAAGGGCGACAACACCCTCTGGGTGCCAGGTACAGACCACGCCGGTATTGCCACCCAAAACGTGGTGGAACGCCAGCTGGCCACAGAAAAAATGACTCGTCATGATCTGGGCCGGGATAAATTCATCGAACGCGTTTGGCAATGGAAAACCGATAAAGGCGGCACCATTATCAATCAGCTCAAACGGATGGGAGCCTCCTGCGATTGGGATCGGGAGCGTTTTACGATGGATGAGGGCTTATCCAAAGCCGTGCGCGAGGTCTTTGTCCGTCTCTATGATGAAGGGTTGATCTACAAGGGCGATTATATCGTCAACTGGTGCCCGCGCTGTCATACCGCCTTGGCTGATGATGAGGTGGAACATGATCCCACCAAGGGCAAACTTTATCATCTCCGCTATCCCTATGCGGACGGGTCTGGATCTGTGATCATCGCCACGACCCGGCCGGAGACCATGCTCGGCGATACAGCCGTGGCTGTCCATCCAGATGACGAACGCTATGCCGGCCTTCAGGAGATCGGTATTCGTCTGCCTATTGTTGATCGGGTTATCCCGGTGGTTCTAGATCATCATGTCCAACGGGAGTTCGGAACCGGTGCCCTCAAGGTCACGCCTGCCCATGACCGGGACGACTACGAGATCGGTCTGCGCCATAATTTGGAACGAATTAAGATCATGGATGACCACGGCATCATGAATGATCAGGCTGGCAAGTATGCTGGTATGGATCGTTTTGCCTGCCGTGAGCAGATCGTCAAGGATCTGAATGAGATGAGTTTTCTTGACAAGATCGAAGACTATGACCATGCTGTGGGTAAGTGCTACCGCTGCGCCACCGTGGTTGAGCCCACCACCTCCAAGCAATGGTTTGTCTCGGTACGGCCCTTGGCGGACAAGGCTGTGGCGGCGGTGCGGGAGGAACGAATCAAGCTCTACCCGGATACCTGGTACAATACCTTTTACTCCTGGATGGACAATATCCGCGACTGGTGTATCTCCCGTCAGATCTGGTGGGGACATCGTATCCCGGCCTGGACCTGTAAGGAATGCGGCAAACTCATAGTAGCCCTAGAGGCACCGGATGCCTGTCTTATCTGCGGCAGTTCGGATCTTGAGCAGGAAACCGATGTCCTGGACACCTGGTTTTCCTCAGCCCTGTGGCCCTTTTCCACTCTGGGCTGGCCTGAACAAACTAAGGAGCTCGCCACCTTCTACCCCACCTCAGTCCTGATCACCAGCTTTGATATCCTCTTCTTCTGGGTGGCCCGGATGATGATGATGGGCCTACACTTTATGGACGAAGTTCCTTTCCGGGATGTCTATCTCCATGCTCTGGTGCGGGATAAGCACGGTAAGAAGATGTCCAAATCCACCGGTAACGTGATTGATCCCGTGGATACGATTGCCCAGTACGGAACTGATGCCTTCCGCTTCACCCTGACCGCCTTTGCCGCCCAAGGGCGCGAAATCAAGATGGACGAGGAGCGCATTGACGGCTACCGCCGCTTTATCAATAAGCTCTGGAATGCAGCCCGTTTTGCTCAGATGCACATCAAAAACAGCGATCCGGGGATTGTCGCCGCAGCAGATAAACCTGTTGACCTCGCCCTGCCCCACCGTTGGATACTCAGTCGCACGGATGCGACCATCCGCGACGTGCGCAAGGCCCTGGACGGTTACGATTTCAACCTGATTGCCTCAGCTCTTTATCAATTTACCTGGCATGAATTCTGCGACTGGTATGTGGAGTGGATCAAGAGGGATCTGTTCTCTGATGATGAGACCAAACGCGAGCAGGCCAGAGGGGTACTCCTCTGCGTGTTGGAAAACATCCTGAAAATGCTCCATCCTATCTGTCCCTTTGTGACCGAGGAGATCTGGAGTCAGCTGCCCGGTGAGCGCGGTACAGTTATGCTGGAGCCTTTCCCGGAGGCCAACCCAGCCTGGCAGGATGCCGAGGCAGAACAGTCCATGCAGCTCTTGATGGATGTCATTTCAGCCGTTCGTACTATCCGCTCTGAGGCGGATGTACATCCCACAATGAAAGTACAGGCCTCGGTGATCTGTGCTGATGCGGCGCAACGGGAACTGCTCAGTTCCTTCAGCGATGCGCTCGGCTCCATGACCCGCGCTGAATCGTTGGAGATCATGGAGTCCGGCACAGTACCGGACGATGCCGGACATGTCCTCACCGACAGCGGGGTGGAGGTCTTTGTGCCGCTCAAGGATCTGATTGACGTGGAAGCGGAGCTGGACAAACTGGCCCGTGAACGCAAGAAGATTGAGCAGGAGCTGAAGCGGGTGCAGGGTAAACTGGGCAACGAGAAGTTCCTGAATAATGCTCCGGCAGCGGTGGTGGACAAGGAACGGGCCAAACAGGAGGAGCTGGAGACTCGATTGGCGAAGAATGAGGAGTCCAAGGCGAGATTGATGAAACTCGGCTAACGAGCCGTCAGTTAAAAAGAGCTCCCCTGATTTTAATCAGCGGGGGCTTTTTTAATTTGCACTCATACACCATTCCCCCAAAAAAAAGATATCTAGATATTGCCTGCAAACGCTGTTGGTTACCTCACAAAAGCCTAAAAAGGTTCAGCAATCGACAAAAAAGCTTAAAATAAAAAAGGATGGAAGTCCTGATTCGGTAGGCAGGGCATGTAGAAAAAACGGGGAGGAAAACCGTTGAAAAAATAAAGGGCAGACGAGAAACTGTCTGCCCTTAGGCGTGTTGAATGCATGAACGAACACATATCAAACACGGTATGTTATAAACTACAGGAAAAAACTACTCCGCTGCTGCTGGAGCTTCTTCTTCTTCTGCTGGAGCTGCCTGAGTCTTAATCCACTCAGCCATTGCCAAAGCATCTTCGTCGCTCACATTAGCCTGAGGAGGCATTGGCATAGCTATCCCCTCATACTTTTCACTTTTACCGCCTTCTTTGATGAATTTGGCCAAATCTTCTGCTGAAGTGTCAGCATTTGCTTTTGCAATATCTGCTACACTCGGGCCCATAGCCTTTTCGGCCATTTTATGACAGACCATGCAGTTATTACTTTTTAAAAGTTCTTCACTTGCAAAAGCAGAACCAGCAACCAGCAGAGATGCAACAGTAAGGGCAACGACACATGACTTCATGATTTTCTCCTTCTTAAATTGAGATAAGTTAAAATATACAACCTGCAATATAAAATCAGCCCTTCACAGCTCTTTTTATGAGATACCTTTCCTGGAGGCTCATTTTAACTGAGGGGCATAAATTTCCGAGTAATATTTCTAAGTAACATATGATGTGTACGTCGCTGTTACTTCGAGGTTTGGCCCCGGTCACAGACCGTGGGGAACGCTTTTAATGAACTCTAGAGGATTAATACATACTTACCCTATAGTCAAGTAAAAAAAGCAGCCTCCTATTTCACCAAGCTCAATCGTAGCCACTCATAAAATGAAAGCGTAAGAACACCTGGACGCACCAACAAACTCTATCAAGCTGAAAAAACGTTTTTTTTGAGTCACTATTTGTTTTTTTACCTTCCACCTGTTTCTGGACAGAAATTCACTCCAGCCTCTTTTTGTGGCAGCCCCTCAGAGATTGGCCTACCGTACTGCCGAATGTACTCATACATCACAATAGACGCCGCTACACTGACGTTCAGGCTCTGGACATGCCCCCATTGCGGAATTGAGATCGTTTCAATATCGGGATACATTGATTTATCAAAACTGATACCAAACTCCTCGTGTCCCATGACAAAGGCTGATTTCTTTGCCAACGAGCAACTTCCCAGCAACTTGGAACGACCAGGTTCAAACACAGTACACACATATCTCTTTTCTTTTAGGTACTGATAACAGGAAGAAAAATCTTCATGATGATAAAACGGCACCCAGCGCACAGAGCCCTTAGCTGAATCTGGATTAAATGCACTTACCCCCACCAGATGAATCTCACGGGCTCCAAAGGCATCTGCTGTTCTAAAAATCTTACCGATATTAAAATCCGGTTTAAGTCCATCCAATACAAGGATGTACTCATGCACCCCAGGAGTTGCACTGATAAGGTTTTTTCGTCGTACCTGTTCATAACGGACTGCAATGTCAAATCGTTTATTATAGCGTCGCGCCATACTTCATTCTTCTCCTCCGGCCATTTTTTATTCTAAGCCGGGTCATTGATAAAAAATATTCATGCCAAAATTTTTGACTCGTTTCTAAAACCCATGCAATTTACCATTTCTTCAAACTTCCCAAATAGTTTTTTTCTTCCTTCTCGTCTCTTTTGCAGAACTACAGTTGTTCTTTTTGCCGACACGTTGTACTCTAAGAAAGAAAGTCTAATTAACAGAGTGAGTTCAAAGGAGGCCATGTGGATGTAGAAAAAATATTATCCCCCTGCTGTCAATTATGTGGAGCCGAAGAACCAACAGTAGGAATATTCGAATTTCAGGCATGTTCAGCCTGTTGCTCTCTTGTAGAAGCACTTAAAAACAATCCTGCTCTTGTAGAAAAGATATTACCACACATCCATAATTATAATACCCTCGACTCCGCCAACGGAACTTTTGTAACCAAGGCCGCAGACCCGGTACTCTCTGATGTATTGGACGGTAAACGCTACCGAACCATTGATCGTGATCATAATAAATGGTACCTCTCGGTCAGTGAAGTTGATGGTCAGCCAGTGGAAGTCTTTGCCTCAACAGCCTTTGATCGTGACCATGAGTTACAATCGCGTATATCAAACCTCACAACAATAACCCGGCTAATATCCTTGATTCTTCGCCATATCTTCCTGGGAGAGAAAATAACCCTGGAAAAATGCCTGAAACAAATTCAACGAAGTTCTCGTAATAAGAACGACCTGCCAGACATGTTGTATCGTGTTTTGAATCGTTACACCAAAGCCACATAACGCCAACTCCTCTTGCGCCCAAAAACTGACCACAACATTTACAATGGCACAAGATTTTTTTGACAAAAAACAAGTAACGTACGTTCCCCATGATTCTCTTTTGTGAAGAATGCGGTCAGCGAAACACCATCACTCTGACCCCCGCTCTGATTGAAAACAATAGCTTTACCTGTCAATTTTGCGGTTTTCATAGCCCGTTTCCTTTTCTTGATCAGAAACGACAAAGCACTGGCAGCAATCCCGGCATTACATGGGATCCAGAAGTAGTGCGTTTAGAGCCGGAACGCATCAACCAGGAACAACAAATCCAGCTGGTCTTTACAGTCAAAGATACTCCGTCCCCAGAGCTCACAGTAGAACCTTTTCAGGAAGTTGCTGACCTGATTTCAGTCCAAAAAACATCCAAAAATACCTTTACAGTAAATATTAACCCTCTGAAAAATGATGACAGATTTTCTCCAGGATATAATGATGTTAGTCTTATTTACTGCGAAGAACACCTTATGAGCTGGGGCACAATAAATATTGTTTACGAAGAAGAGCAACCAGACACTTCGGTTGAAGAAAGCACAACAACAGATTCTGAACAAAAGTCAACAGCATCCCCTTCTACAAAGACAGTGTTGCCAGAAGCAGGAAAGGACACAGCAATCCTGCAGCAACAATTAGCTGAGTATAAAACCCAGCTTCATCAGGCCAAAACCAACGCATTCAGGCTCCAGAAAGAGTTATCTATTCGTCGTCAGGTCATGGATAATCAGGACTGTGGTATCCTGTTTATTAATCTTGAACAACGCATCGTTTATGCTAACCCTGTTTTCCTCAAACGAACTGGCTATAGCTTAAAAGCCATTCAGGCGAAACGAATTGATCAGGTCATCCGATTGGTGGATTCCGAATACTCAGTCAAGGAGGCAATGAAACAGTCTATACATCAGGATAAATGGGAAGCCAGGGCTTTTCTGAAAGATGCTATTCGCCAGGGTAATTGGCAGGGGCGGCAAGGTAAAGATGAGATTGACCAGGCTGAAGAAAAACCCTCTATTATCTCTTTTAAATATTCAGATGGTCAGGAAGAAGGCCAGGAAAAAGGATTTATCTGTCTCTTATATTTGGATGAGCCTCTCAGCCGATCTTCACCGCTGAAATGGGATTCGCAGAATACATCTGCTGATCATCTCTCCACCGAAATCACCCATGATTCACTAACCGGTCTTATTGATCGGCCTTCCTTTCAGCAATATCTGGAAGATGCAATACATGCCGCCCATGAAGATGACAGCAGAATAGGCTTGGTCTACATTGACCTGGACCATTTTAAACGCATCAATCAAATCTTTGGTCCTGGCTTTGGTGATAAGATACTCTGTAGTGTTTCCACCATACTCCAGCAATGCGCAAAAGATGCAGGTGCTGCCCATGTTGCCCGCCTGAGCGGTGATGAATTTGCAATCATCCTTCCACCTCCTGCAAACAAGGAGGATACTGAAAAGCTATCAAAAAATATTATGCAGCGATTCCGCACCCCGTTGAATAATGAGTCCCGTGCTATTCTTATCCGGCCCAGTGTTGGAATCAGTATGTTTCCAGAGGACGGGGACACGCCATTGGATATCCTGCGCAATGCAGATACAGCTATGGAGGCAGCCAAGAGTGAAGGAGGTAACAGGATCCGTGCCTGGAACTCTGGTATGAAAATTCAGGCTGCACAAAGTCTATACCTGGAAAATGATCTTCGTCAGGCCGTGGCTGATGATGCCCTGATTAATTTCTATCAACCGCAAATTAGTCTGGTTGATGGTTCCATCTCTGGAATGGAGGCCCTGGCCCGCTGGATTCATCCTGTCAAAGGTCTGGTTTCTCCGGCAGCCTTTATCCCCATTGCTGAAAATACCGGGTTGATTGAAAAATTGGGTATTGACCTGGTCCGTCAAGCCTGTTTACAAGGGAAAAAATGGCGGGACATGGGTTTTCGAAAATTCATCATGGCTGTTAATATCTCAGGCCGTTTGCTCCGACGTCAGGATCTGTTCTACCAAATCATGAGTTGCATAGAAAGTACTGGTTTTCCTCCAGAATCACTAGAGGTTGAATTTACAGAAGGCGTGCTTATTGAAAATATAGATTTCACTGTTGACCTGATCAGCAAACTGCGGGCAGAGGGCATCAAGTTAGCAATTGACGATTTCGGGACAGGGTATTCTTCACTGAGCTATTTACAGCATCTCCAGGTCGATAAAATAAAAATTGATCGTTCCTTTATCACTAATGTTACCACCAATAACACAGATGCGGCTATCACTCTGGGTATCATTGCCATTGCCCAAAATCTGAATTTCAAAGTTATTGCCGAAGGCATAGAAACAGAGGAACATCTGTTCTTCCTGCAAAGAAACAAGTGTCATGAAGGGCAAGGCTTTCTTTTTAGCCCTCCTATCCCTGAAAAAGAAATGACAGGGTTATTGCTACGCGATTGCAGTGTTGCACTGAATCATAAACGAATGATTGATAAATTTTATTCCATTAAAGCATAATTTTTTTATTGTCCTGATTGAAAAACTGGGGTACTCCTCATTACTGAGACCTTTATATCACTTATTTTTAAACACAGGAGGAAGTATGAAATCTATTTTTGCGGTTAGTTTTTTTGTCACACTCTTGTTCCCAGCAGGGACAGCATTTTCTTACCAATGCGATATACCCGCACCACCACCTCAAGTCCAGCCTTGTTCTCTCGGCCAACAAAAACAATGCAAAGAACCACAGTGCAGGCAACATTATCGTAGCGGGAAGAAATGCAATTGCAATAAACGTGCGAGATGCACTACGCAGAAAAAACCGTGCAGAGAAAAGATTGTTCGCAAGGACAGTTACCAATGCAAGACATGCAAGACGACATGTAGCACTACAACAGAGCAGATTAACATGGTGCAATGCAGACTCTGTGGTACTCGGTACCCTAAAGGAGTTGATCATTACTGCAATAAGGTACCGTGCAAATCATGTGGTCAAATATATCCCCGAGGCGTTGAGCATCGTTGTGGCATGAAGCAATGCAGAACATGCGGCACACAGTATAAAAAGAAAAAACAACATGATTGTGGCGAAATTCGCTGCCAATCCTGCGGAGTCTCTTACCACCCACGTTTTGAACATCACTGTCGAACGCGCCAACAACAAAACAATGACTGTTCGCAAGGCAAACAATGCTCAACCCAACAAGGCTGTAGTATCACCCATAAAGAAGCAAGAGAAACCCGATGGCATAAGTGGTTTAAAAATCAAAGTTAGACAGAAAAAAATGAACTCTCCATGCTCTTGCTCATCCTGCCCCCTTCAGGGGCGGGATAATAACGCATCTCACTAAAATCAGTTCTACTGCAAAAAGCACTCGTTTCAGGGTGGCTTCACTTATGCACAATCATCGAGATAAAGCTTCAGCTGCGCCCCTGCTCTCTGTCGTGGTTCCCTGCTATAATGAAGTTGATAATGTAGAGGAACTTACCCATCGCCTGACCAAGGCTCTTCAAGGAATTGCCTGGGAAGTCATTTTTGTGGATGATGATTCCCCGGATAAAACTAGCCGGAAGGTTGCAGATATGGCCTTTCAAAATCCTCGTGTTCGCCTTATTCATCGCATTGATCGGCGGGGACTTACGTCTGCCTGTGTGGAAGGTATGCTCTCATCTTCTGCTCCCTATCTCGCAGTGATGGATGCAGATCTTCAGCATGATGAGACCCTGTTGCCAGAGATGTTGACAGCCCTGCGCAGCCAGCAACTTGACATAGTGGTGGGCAGTCGATATACAGATGGAGGCGGCATTGGTGGCTGGGATACCAAAAGAGCTGCTTACAGCCGCTTTGCGACCCGCATCAGCCGTTATTTTACCCGCACTGAGCTGACTGACCCCATGAGTGGTTTTTTTATGATTCGACGGGAAGCCCTGATGCAACGTGTTCGCAGGCTATCCGGCATAGGTTTTAAGATCCTGCTGGATCTTTTTGCCTCCTCCCCAACGCCCATGCGTTTTTTAGAGCTTCCTTATACCTTTAAAGAACGCAATGCTGGTGAAAGTAAGCTGGATAATCGGGCCTTACTTGAATTTGCAATGCTGTTGCTGGATAAGTGGATCGGACACCTGATCCCGGTTCGTTTTGTGGCCTTTACTCTGGTGGGCGGCATTGGTGTGTTTGTCCATTTTCTGGTGTTGCTCCTTGTCTTTCGCATAACCGGAGCCTCTTTTATGCTGGGGCAGACCTTTGCCACCTTGACTGCAATGACCACCAACTTTCTTCTGAATAACTTCTTCACTTATAACGATGTTCAGCTTAAGGGCAGGAAGTTACTGACAGGCTGGTTTTCCTTTACCTTGGTTTGTGGGATAGGGGCAGCAGCCAATGTAGGGATCTCCTCGTTGCTCTTTCAGCGACAGACCAACTGGATACTTTCAGCCCTGGCAGGAATAGGCGTCAGTTCAGTTTGGAACTATGCTGTCACTGCGGTATACACCTGGCGAGCACCTTCTCTTGGAACCAAATAAAACAAATAAAAAATTACAGGGAGCCCCCACAAGCCTCGCAATACAAAAGGTAAATCCCCCATAACTCCTTATTGCCTTTGCCATATCAAATCCTCTGCAGCTATTTTTTCCTCCAAAACCAAGGTATCAATAAACCCAAGGAGTTTTGCACCAAATTCGGTGCGATGCAGTTTCTCAGAGCACTCACAAAGCAGCCGGGCTTTGTGGAGATTACCGACCTTCAGCTGTTGTACAGCCTGAATCATTGTGAACTCAGCCTGTTTTTCCAGAGCAAGAAGATCGGTCAGGTCAGATTTACAACGTCGGCAAACAGGCATGCCCTTAAACCAGGCCCGGCAGACAGGACAACGTTCCATCATTATGATTCCAGATAAAAAATCACCTCATTTAACTCATGCATGGATTCGCCGAGCCGTGCCCCATCCGCTACTTTCAGGGCATCACGAATCGCCTCCACCAATTCGACCAGTTCTTCCTGATCTTCGGTTTCTACGTCGTCCATCAGGGCTTCTGCTTTCTTGATCAATGCCTCAGCCTCAACAGCTTCTTTGGCGTCCTCACCTTGTTTTGTCTCTTCTTGGTTCTCCTCGTCAACCACAACATATTCACCATCAATATCATAATCAGACTGGCTGCTGAACAATTCACCGATCTTGCCACGGGCCTTGTCCATTTCTTTTTTATCCAGCTTGGCCATGGCATTATCAATTTCTATCTTCTTTGATTTGCCAGTACATTTTTCAATGGCCGTGACATGGAGGATGCCGTTCTTATCCAACTCAAAGGTATCAATTATTTCATTGCCTTCAGGTTTCCGGGAAAGGCCAGTGATCATAAATTCGCCGATCAGAATATTTTCACTGGGAACCGTGCTTTCTCCTTGATACACTTCAATCTGTACTTTTTCCTGGTTATCATGCACGGTATAAAAGACTTCACTCTTTTTCACCGGGATAGGAGAATTCTTTTTGATCAGCGGCACACAGACCATATCGTAGGACATGGATTGCATATTGACTTGCAGAGAAGCTGTAGAAAAGGTGTAGGGTGTAATATCAACCAGCACTGTGGAAACCTCCTCCCCGCTGATCATACCAGCCTGTACAGCTGCACCAGCTGCAACACAGAGATCAGGATCAATCTCGCAATGGGGAACAAGACCGATCTCTTTTTCAAAATATTGCTGCACCAAAGGGGTACGGGATGAACCACCGACCAAGAGTACCTCCTCAATATCAGAAGCGGTCAGGTTTGCCCCTTTCAGCGCAATATGCACAGCTTCCATGCTTTCCTCAATAAAAGGCGTGATCATCTCTTCATATTCTTCCCGGCTGATCTCCAGATCAAGATGGACCGGTACCCCATCTTTTTCAAAGAGATACTCTTCTTTTACCGTAACAAAAGGGTTGTCCGAAAGGGTGATCTTGGCCTGTTCTGCTGCCCGGCTTATCCGCGCCTCAGCCTCAGGAGCCAGGGATATCTCGCCGTGCTCTTCCTTGAGATGTTCAAGCAGGTGTTCAACGATCTTGCGGTCAAAATCATCACCGCCCAAATGGTTGTTGCCGTGGCTGGCAATGACTTCAATCACACCGTCCTCAATACCGACCACCGAGACATCAAAGGTGCCGCCCCCCAGATCATAGACCATGATCGTCTTGCCCACATGGGCATCGCCTTCATAGGCCAAGGCAGCAGCAGTGGGCTCATTAATCATCTTAACCACTTCCAGACCAGCGATTTCTCCGGCCTCTCTGGTTGCCTGCCGCTGGACATCGGAAAAATAGGCAGGCACAGTGATTACGGCCTTTTCAACCTTTTGCTTGAGCTGTTTTTCAGCAATTTCTTTGAGTGACTTGAGAATAATGGCGGAAATTTCCTGGGGAGAATACTCTTTTCCTGCCATCTCGACCTGGTCACCACTTCCCATCAAGCGCTTGACTGATTTAATCGTCCGCTCCGGGTAAACTGCATACTGGTTGCGGGCTGCTTCACCAACCAGCAAAGCACCGTCCTGATCAATTCCCACATACGAAGGCAGGATCACGCTGTTCTGGTTTTTCAGCAGGACAGGATGGGCGTCCTGAACAACAGCCACTTCTGAGTTGGTGGTTCCAAGGTCAATACCAATAATTATCTCATTCATTGTTCAATCTCATTAGTCTTTACACCCCTTTTTTTTAGAGGGGGAAATATTTATAGCTTCAGGAATTTTTACAAAATAGTAGGACTGTAAAAGTAAGGGGCTTTGTGTTAACCCCCTTGTTCTAAGCGGTTTACCCGAACATCAGCCAAACGCAGAATCCTGTCCTCCTCTTGAAAACCTGTCCGTACCTCAGCACTTACTACTCCATCAGCAAGGTCCGGCAGGGTGTCTGTACCCACGGCCCGCATGCTATGCGGATCAAAACGTTGATCAAGGGCTGCAACAGGGGTAATATCCCAGGCCAGCAACAGACCGAGGATCCTGTCCAGCAGCATCTGCTGTCCAGCTCGCATAGAGGCAATCATATCCTGTTCCCGCTGCAGTCTTTCTGCCCTTTTCCTCTGTCTTTCCCTCTGTTCTTGTTCTTCTTTCCTCATCTGACGACGTGACCAATAGATCTTTCTCTTTTTCCCCTCTGGTTGCGGCTCAGATTCACGAGGTTCCGGCAAGGCACGGATGGATGCGTGAATACGGTCATAGAGATCAATTATGCCGTCCAACAGAGGGGCGAGTTCAGGCCCGTCTTGTTCCGCATCCCCGCAAAGATCATTTTCTTCATGCGCTTGCAAGGCATCCTGCATCTCGACAAATCCCTGTTTTATATGCCGGGATTCAATCTTAACCTCATTTTTCAGGGCCTTAATTTCACTGTACAGGGAAAATAAATCCAGTTTGTCTGCCGGTTGCCCATTATCATCGGATACAGCTGCCAGATAATCACGAAACCTGCTCACTAATTCTTCTGCCCTGCCTGTCTCCATCTCCGCTGTTCTGTCTATCGCCATATGTTGCACTAATTATTACACTGCTATCTATATTTGCCGTACTCCCAGAGCAAGCAACTCCTGCAGGGTCTGTTCATCAGGCCGGTTCTTTGTCGAGACCTTGCTGAGTTCCCGAATCAATTCTTCGGGTTCCGGTAAGGTCTTGTCAAACAGCTCCAGAGCTGCACGATCTTTTTTCGTCTTTATCTTTTCATAGGCATGGCGGATTCGTTGAAAATCTTCAGGAAACCGTTCAGGGGAAAATTGCTTCACCATGAGCAGATACCCCTGTTTGACAGTTTCGTCGTTACAATCTTTTGATATGCCTAAGATTTCATAAGGTGTTTTCATAAACGTATATTTTTAATGATCACCAAAGAGTTCAAAAAATCTTTCTATATCCTCTTTGCTCGGTTTTTTCTTTCCTCTATCATCATCGTCATCATCCTCATTTAACATTTCTTGTTCCAATAGCTCAGCCAGCAATGCTATGGGCGGGCCTCCAGAAAAACCAAATGATGCGTGCTTGTCCAGAAAGTCATCAATTAAATTCACAGTGGCGCTGTCCTTCTGTTGCATAGCCATATGTGAGGCATCTTCCAGTTCCTCTATATCCTTCCCTGTCAGCCTTTTCTTCCCGGATTCACTCTTCCCGACAACGAGATAGTACTTGAACAAAGGAACATCTGACCAGTGTTGCGCAGCCTTTTTCCCGTATGCATGCAAAAGGGCAAACTCAGACAGTCGCTGCCAAGCCTGACAAATCATAACAAACTCATCCTTATGCAAGGCAAGGTTCACACCTTTGTTCAGATAAGGCAACAAAGCAACACGTATTCCCTTCCAGGCCGTAGCCTTATTCCTGTTGCTGTTAACAATGAGAGGAACAAGTTGTAACAGCTCTTCTTTTTCCGGCGTATTCTTAATAACCGCTTTCAAACGGGTCAAAAGCTTCTTTTTCCATTCCATGGAAACAGACATCAACTCAGCGTCCATGCGGGTCTGAACACGGGCAACGGTCTGATATTCATACTGTGATTCCCCTTTGTCCAGCAGGGCTTGACCTTCTTTTTCCTTGCCCTGTAACAGCTCTATCAGTCCACGGGTTATCTCTATCCTGCCTTGATCGGCATTGCCTCGACCAAAGGCGGATGCATGATCACATTCTTTACAGGCCAGGGCATATTTTTCCTGTTTACCAAGCTTATGGGCATGGTTGATATGGGCATTGATGAGCAGTTCCCGGACCTTTGTGTTGATAGGGTCGATTTTAAGCAATTCTCCGGCAAGACGACTGGCCTTTTTAAAGGCACTGCGTCCCACTGCTGCTTCAGCACCAAGAAAAAGAATATCCGGTTCCTTGGGGAAATGCTCCAGCATTTTATTCACCCAGCGGTATTGCTCAGCAGGACTCATGGAAAGAAGCTGATGAATCTTGAGCCAGGTCTGCTTGTCATCAGGATCATAATCCAGACTTTTTTCCAATTCCTTCTTCTGGTCGTCCCAACGGTATCTAGGGCCATGTATTTTTGCTGTCCAGGTGGCAATATGCCGATGCATCAAAGCGATCTTCAACGCATCATCTGCATTTTTTCTTTTGCTCAGGATCTGGCTGGCCTGCCGCCATCTTTCCGGGATGTTAGGGGACTCTTCATGTATTTCCAGAGCAAGGGCCTTAAGACGTGCCAATTCAAAGTCATCCTTAATTGGTCCGAATTTCTTTTCATACATCCGCAGACAAGACAGATCATGAACAAGGAGTTGATACGCTATCTGCTTGATCACCGTATTGTCCAGAGAGACACCAGCATTGGCATTGCAAAGACAGCGCATAAATCCAGCCGGGGTTGTTGCATTTTTTTGGAGCGAGGATACAAACTTCAAACTGGCCTTATCCAGCCCTAAGAGTTCCTGCACTGCCTTTTCTTCTGTCTTGCCAAACGTCTTGGTAATGCTTTCTTTTTCTCCTCCATTCTTTACCAAATGGAGGTACGGTGAAATCAGCGCAATAAAAGGGGAATCTGCATGAATTTTATCAAAAAATGTCTGAGCCGTTTCCTGATCATCATGAAAGGCAAGCATGCCGTTCAGCGCCATACGAAAATTTTTATAGGGTGATCGGAAGGGAAGACCTTGCAGATGCTCCAGAGCTTCGCTATCCTGTCCTAGGCTGTAACAACGCAGAGCCTGCCGGGCATGGGAAAATTGGCTGCGTAATGGTGAGTCAGCAGGAATTTTCTGAGCAAGTTTCTCGTTACCGCTGAGCAGTAATGCCGCAAAGGTTTCATCAACCAACTGTTTTTGCTGTTTGGTCAGAGCATCGCCTGTTTGCTCAAAGAGTTCCCATGCCTTGTCCGGTTGACCATTATGAATCAGCAGGAAGATATGCAGATCCTGCAGTTCCGGGCCCTGATCAGGAAACTGGGTTTCCATATTATGAAAAATAACAAGAGCCTCTTTATACATGCCTTTGGCTACCAGCTGTTTGATACGACCCTGGAAAGAAGAACGGAACGGTTCCGCCCACTCTTCATCCTCGCTTTCCTGGCTCAGCCTGCGGAATACCTTGATTGCCTCAGCAAATTTTTCTTGCTTGAGGTAATTTTGACCAAGGTTGGGCAGCTCTTTTATCGGCATATGAGCAATAGACTTGGCCTTGCTTTTTTTTCTTTTTTTCTGAGGTCGCTTTTTTGCCATTTTTATATATGTATCTCGCACAGAACGTAACAACAGATAAAGGAGTACGATGACCAACTTAATAAGGAACAACAATACACGCAGAAAGATGGCTACATACCCTTTCCATTGCTTTTTTAAAGCAGACCAAGTACATATCCTTGGCTTTTGTCCCGGTTTATGCTGGTGATCAGAAATACCGCTCACATCCTTTTCCACTTTTTTCAACAAATTTTTTCAAAACAGCCCCGTTATAACATGCCGTTCTTGCTCTTGCAAGAGAGAGCTTTTTCTTTTTTATAAGACAGGTCAATGCAACAACCGCCTCACCAGGAGAAATTGGTCACCAAATTACTGTAAGGCTTTCCCAGCATCCTTTTGTGTTATCAAAGTTTCGTCCGTCATCGCTTCCTTATTTATAATCTGCTTTTTTTGCTCTCTTAACCCAAAACAGGAAAAAACTACCACCGTGTTCTGAAAAAGCAAGGGAAAATTTATGGTCACCTTTTACAGCTTCCTGGGGATTATCTTACGCCCCTTGGGGATCATCATGCGTCACAGGGGGATCGCCTTGCGCCCCTTGGGGATCGTCTTGCGTCACAGGGGGATTGCCTTGCGTCACAGAGGGATTATCTTGCGTCACAAGGGGATTGCCCTTCGTCCCTTGGGGATCATCATGCGTCACAGGGGGATTGCCTTGTGCACCTTGGGGATCGTCTTGCGTCACAGGGGGATTGCCTTGCGCACCTTGGGGATCGTATTGCGTCACAGGGGGATCTTCTTCAGTAACTCCTTAATTTTCTTTGCTGCGTTCTCTCCTGCTCATGATGTTGTGTCCAGCTTTACCAGATAATTCAGATATTTCTGTACAGCCCCTGCCGGGCGATATACTCACGCACCTGGAGATCCACCTCTTCCGGTGCCCTGCCCTGTCGTAGCTCTGATCGAATCATAGTGGAGGAAATATCCTTTGTTAATTGATTCATAAGCAAAAGGATTTCTGCCCCGTCCGGGCGGAGCCAGCGTTGATCAGACTCCGCCGGTTGAAAAGAACCAGGAAGACGTTTAATCGCACTCTGCATGGTCGTGAGGGAAATACCTGGGCGGGAAACAACAATAAGATGGGTCAGACTGAGGAGTTTCTGGTATCGGTACCATCGGTGCAGATCCAGCAGAGAATCCGCACCGATGATGAAATAGCATTTCGGATAAAAGAATCGCTTCTTGATCTCGACCAGAGTATCCACCGTATAGGAGGGAAAAGGGAGTTCTGCCTCAATCAGGGAAATGGCAAAACGATCATCGGCCAAGACTGATCTGCCAAGCACGGTTTCCAGCATGGCCACCCGATGCCAAAACGAGGCACCAAGTGCAGCCTTATGGGGCGGATCTGCTGCCGGGATAAAGAGCACCTCATCCAGCTCGGCTTCTACAGCGGCTTGGCGGGCAATAGCCAGGTGGCCGTTATGCACCGGATCAAAGGTGCCGCCGAACAGGCCGATCCGTTTTTTTGCGTTATCTTCCCCCACACCTGTTTCCACTCCTCTCTACTGCCGGACCTGGCCTTCACCATAGACCACAAATTTCTTCGTGGTCAGCTCTTCCAGGCCCATCGGACCATAGGCATGCAGTTTGGTGGTGGAAATACCGATCTCAGCACCAAGGCCGAACTGGCCCCCGTCGTTGAAACGGCTGGAGGCGTTGATCATCACGGCTGAGGCATCCACCTCCCGGAGAAAACGCTGGCTGTTAGCATAAGACTCCGTAACAATGACCTCAGTGTGTTGGGAACCATACTGTTCGATATAGGACATAGCTTCGTCCATATTTTCCACCACCTTGACAACCATTTTCAAGTCCAGGAACTCTGTACCCCAATCTGCATCCATTGCCAGCTTAATCTCCGGCACCAAGGCACAGCTCTGCTCACAACCCAACAGCTCAACCCCAGCTCCCATTAGCTCCTTGGCCGCCGCAGGCAGGAAACGTTCGGCAATATCCTTATGCACCAACAAGCCTTCCAAGGCATTGCAGACACCGGGCCGCTGGGTCTTACCGTTGATGGCAATGCGGATACCGGTATCAATATCACCGCCCTCATCAATGTAGAGATGGCAGACCCCCTTATAATGCTTGAGCACCGGGATGCTGGAGTTCTCCGTAACAAAACGGATCAAGCCCTCGCCGCCCCTGGGAATGATCACGTCAACAAATTCTTCCTGAGCCAGCATAGCATTAACCCCGTAGCGATCTGTGACCGGGATAACCTGTACAGCCTCCTTGGGCACCTTATGGTCTTCCAGCACCTTTTGCAATAGGCCAGCCAGGGCTAAATTGGAATGAATAGCCTCAGAACCGCCCCGGAGCAGAACCCCGTTTCCTGCTTTAAGGCAGAGAGCAGCCGCATCAATGGTCACATTAGGTCGGGATTCATAAATCATCCCCACAACGCCCAAGGGCACCCGCATCCGGCCGACCGTGATTCCGCTGGGACGACGCTTCATATCATCCACCTCACCCACGGGGTCGGGCAGGGCCGCAATCTCTTCCAGCCCCTGAATCATGGAGGCAATGACCTTATCACTGAGTTCCAGGCGATCCAGCATAGCCGGAGACAAACCCTTTTCCCGGCCTGCGGCCAAATCTTTCTCGTTTTCTCTGCGGATAAAATCCCGCTCGCTCTTGAGCTGTTCAGCTGTAGCCAGCAAGATATCGTTCTTTACTGCGGTGGAAAGGGCTGCCAGTTTGCGGGCTGCCGCCCTTCCCTTTTCTGCCATAGCGGTGATGAGTTGATCAATTTCCTTATTATCCATTATCTTTCTTCTTGGTTGGAGTATTTTTTACTATATTTTTGTTCACTGTCTGCAATGAGTAAAGGCAACAGTGTACCGTATTTCGGAAGGCAGGACAACAGGGTAGCAACGGATTCGATAACTCAAATGCTGGTCTTTAACTCCAAAAGCTTTGTTCTCAGCTTGACAAAGACCTGTTAAAAGCCCTATTATAAGAGTTAATACAAGCTCGTTTAAATGCACACGGGAGAACAACAATGACAGATCTTGTTTTAAGCAGCAGAATAGCAAGCATATCAGATTTAAAGAAAAATCCTATGAAAGTAGTTACTCAGGGCCAAGGTGAGTCAGTCGCTATCCTGAACCGCAACAAACCTGCATTCTATTGCATTCCGGCAAAAGCCTACGAAGAGCTGTTGAACAGGCTGGAAGATATGGAACTGAATGCCCTTGCAGATACCCGCGCAGGTCAGGAGAGAATCAAGGTGGATCTGAATGACCTATAATCTTGAATTTCTGACTGATGCTCTGAAAGAATGGAAAAATCTGGACGGGACGATCAAAAAGCAATTGAAGAAGAAACTTGCTGAGCGCCTGAAAAATCCCCATGTACCTGCTGACAAACTCTCAGGCAGTGTCAACAGGTACAAAATTAAATTGCGCTCCGTGGGGTATCGGTTGGTGTATGAGGTTTTGGATGCCGAAATTGTCGTTATTGTAGTGGCTGTGGGAAAACGGGAGAAGAGCACAGTGTATAAAAAGGCTGCCAAGCGGAGCAGGGATTAACCTCATTCAGCAACTGCCAGTTCCGCATTCTTGCAAGATTCTCTTCCAACCGCTTGATGGTCCATTCCAGGCGTTCTCTTCTATGACACCTTCCTGGCCCGGTATTTTACAGAGTTGGACGATTATTGAGGATGTCTTGCAGCTTGCTTACGTCAGCCTTTTTGCCGGTGTATTCCAGGTTCCAGAGGGCGAGGTCTATGGCTTGGAAGGCGGGGAAGGGGGATGGGAGGTCATCGGGGTCGAAGTTTTGATGGGCTTGGATGATTTTGCCGATCAGGGATGCATCGGCTACTCCGTCGGCTATTCTGCTTGCTAAGGCTCGGATGGCTCCTTGGCGGACTTGGTAGAGAGAAGCATCAAGGAAAAACTTGCCCTGCTGAACGTCTGAATGGCAAGCGATATGCTGACAATTGGCTAGAAAATTTGTTGGTATCAGCCACTATGAATGGCGGGATAAGAGGGTATCAACAGAAAACGTTATAAACAGCAATTTTCAGCAATCAACCTCTTTTTTTCCGAGAGGAGAGTATTCCCTTTTTCATCGAACCCTTCTTTTTCACAAAAGATCTCCCTTCTCCCTGCCTCTTGCTCGTTCCCGGCCCGGTCAACACCTCCTTTTGCCGCTCCCGGGCCTGATTATCCTTTTCCACAAAGCAAGGCTTGCCGGTAAAGGGATTTTCACCAGTCCAGTACATCAGAGTAGACCAGGTTGAGGGCGTAGGCGTAAAAATTTGCACCTGCCTGGGCAGAACCCTGAGTTCCTGTTGGGCGAAGTTCTTTAATGCCTGCATATCCTGCTGACGGCAGCCTGGATGGGCCGCAATAATGTAATAGGTCAGGAACTGTTTCAATCCTTCTTGAGCGCTCATCCGATTAAACATTTCCCGGAATTTAAGCAAGTTTTCCCGGCCTGGCTTGCCCATGCAGGCCAGCACATTATCCTGACAATGCTCTGGAGCCACCTTCATCTGTCCGGACACATGATGGCGCACCACCTGACGGAGATATTGAAGCCCGTTTTTCTGATCTGCCAGAATCAGGTCATAACGAATACCAGAGGACACCACCACCTGTTTTACCCCTTTAAGCTGGCGCAGCTCCTCCAGCAGGCAAAGCTGCTCGCTATGATCCACCTGCATAGCCTTGCATTTCTCTGGAAACAGACAACGTTTTTCCGGGCAACTCCCCTTGTTGAGCTTTTTCCGGCATTCCACCCCGTACATGTTCGCAGTTGGGCCACCCACATCATGAATTCTCCCTTGAAAGACAGGGTGTTTTGTCAGCTGCCTGGCCTCATCAACAAGGGATTTTCTGGTTCGTTGGACAAGAGTTCGGCCCTGATGCACCGCAATGGCGCAAAAATTACATTCGCCATAGCAGCCTCGATGGGTGGTCAGAGAAAAAAGGATGGTCTCCAATGCCCGCACAGCACCCTGTTTTTGATGAAAGGGATGAAGATCCCGCTGATAATCCAGGCTGTGGATATGGTCTAGTTCTTTGGGAGAAAGATGGGGTTGCGGGGGATTTTGAATCAACCAGCGAGTACCGTGGAGTTGCACCAGGCCTTGGGCAGAGATCGGGTCATTGTTCTCGTAAAAACGGCGAAACATTTGGGTAAAGGCTTTTTTTGCCTGGTTGCTCTTGCCAGCAACCTCCTCATAGGCAGGCAGTCTCAGATGGTCTGTCGGCCGCACCGAGGATTGGTAACAAAGCCCACGAATATGGCGCTGATCTTTTCCGTCCCGCAGGGCAAAAGCCAGCTCCTTTACCGCTCGCTCTGCCATGCCGTAGAGAAGAAAGTCAGCCTTGGCATCCAGGAGGATGGAGCGACGCACGGAATTGGACCAGTAATCGTAATGGGCAATGCGACGGAGACTGGCCTCAATGCCGCCGAGGACAATGGGGCAGGTATTTTTAAATTTGCTGCGGATCAGGTTGGCGTAAACCAGCACGGCCCGATCTGGTCTGCGATTATTGATGCCACCAGGGGTGTAGTCGTCCTTTTTCCGGGGCTTGCCCGATGCAGTCCGGTTAGCCACCATTGAATCCACACAACCACCGCTTACGCCCCAAAAGAGCTTAGGTTCACCGAGACGGCAGATATCATCGCCTTGCACGTTGGGTTGAGCGATGATTCCGACTCGGAAACCGACATCGCTGAGAACCCGACCAATGACGGCTGTGCCGATAAAGGGGGAATCAATGTAGGCATCGCCGCTGACCAGGACAACGTCCAGACAATCCCAGCCGAGCTGGTTGAGTTCTTTCTTGGTGGTTGGGAGGAACATGGTTGTTATAAAAAAAAATTGTGAAAAAGAATGCACGGTGCTCATCTTTTCCTAAACAGATATCAAGCTCTTTTCACGGTACTATTTAAAGATACAGGAGCGGGACAGCCTTTTGGTAATCGGTCTCTATTGTACAAACAGTCTGAGAACGAGTATTATTAAGAGAAGAAAGCGATGCTTGATGCGCTGAAAAGGAAATTGGATAGTGGGGGTAACTATGACACAACAACACACTCGCAAATCATTTGTCCTGGATACCAACGTGATCCTGCATGATTCATCCTGTATCAATCATTTTGACGAGCATGACATCATCGTCCCAATTACGGTACTGGAAGAGCTTGATCATTTCAAAAAAGGCAACCAGAGTATCAACTTTCATGCCCGAGAATTTGTCCGCTCTCTGGATGAACTGAGTTCCAACAAACTCTTCAACGGTGGAGTTCCTTTGGGAGAAGGTAAGGGACGCCTCTCCATTAAACTGGAGCAGGAACCTCATCCTGAATTACGGCGCCATTTCCCGGCTTCTGCAAAACCGGATCACCAGATCCTCAATATCTGCTATACCTTATATAAGGAAAACCCAGACCATATATTTATTCTGGTCACCAAGGACGTGAATCTGCGCATGAAGGCCAGAGCAGTAGGCCTGATGGCAGAAAACTACATCACCGATCATGTTAAAGATTTAGGATCCCTGTATACCGGCACCCGCATTATTGATGAAAGTCCCTTTGGCCTGATTGATGAACTGCATACCAGTGAGGAAATGCCGGCAAATGATCTGGATGTGCCCCAGGACAACCCGTTAACAGCTAACGAATTTATCATCCTGCGTGAAGCCAATAAATCTGCCCTGGCAACCTACCATTCCGGAGAAAATAAGGTACAAATTGTCCGCAAACATAAAGTCTGTGGTATCCTGCCGCGTAATGCTGAGCAGACCTTTGCGGTCCATGCCCTGTGCAATACCGAGGTCCCCTTAGTCACGGTCAGTGGCAAGGCCGGAACCGGTAAAACCCTGCTGGCCCTGGCATCTGCTTTAGAGCAACGGCAAAATTACCGCCAAATCATGCTGGCCCGCCCTGTGGTGCCGCTTTCTAATAAAGACCTTGGTTTTCTACCAGGCGATATCCAGTCAAAGATTGGCCCTTATATGCAGCCTCTTTATGACAATTTGGCCGTTATCCGAAACCAGTTTCAGGAAAAGAGCAAGATGCACCAGAAGATTCAGGATCTGCTGGAGGAGAAAAAACTGATCATTGAGCCGCTGGCCTACATCCGGGGCAGGAGCCTGGTCAAGATGTATATTATCATAGATGAAGCCCAAAACCTGACCCCTCATGAGGTAAAAACGATTATCACCCGCGCTGGAGAAAACACCAAGATCGTCTTTACCGGTGATGTCCATCAGATTGATCATCCCTACCTGGATTCCCAGTCCAATGGCCTGAGCTTTCTGATTGAAAAAATGCGGGGCCAGCATCTCTACTCCCATATCACCCTGGAAAAGGGTGAACGCTCAACTCTTTCCATGCTGGCCAGTGAGTTGCTGTAGCCCTCTGCGTGAAAACTCTGTGCAAAGATGTACCTCACCCGCCCGTTCGCCATTCTCCTTCCTCCCTTGGTGAACGGGCACTTCCCTGATCCTTTGACAAGCAGGTAAAAAAAATCCCTTGGCCAAACCTGAACATTGACCAAGGGATTTTCAAAATAAAGCCATTAATGCATTAAACGGCATGCTGCATCAAGCAGAACCTACTCTGCGTCAGGAGCCTCTTCTTCAACCTCGTCCTCGGCTTCACTGTCGTCCCCTTCTTCATCCATCATGTCAGAGGAATCTTCATCACTCTCTTCATCGATTTCTTCGAGAGCTTCTTCCTCACCAGCGTTATCCATACCATCTTCAGCAGCTACTTCATCTTTTTCCTCCTCACCCATAGCATTTGCTACAGCCTCACCGGCTTTTTCCTTAGCAGTCGCCGTAGCAGCATCCGCAGCACTGTCAACAACTGCTGAAGCAGTATCGCCAACAGCTTTAACTACATCGGAGGCAGAGGCGGTCACGCTTACACACAGTGAAAACAGGACAACCATTACAAAAGATAGAATACCTTTTACGTTCTTCATAAAGAAACTCCAAAAACTTTAATAAAAAAAACAGTAGTGCATACAAAGAGGTTCTCACCGTGATAACCCTCTGATCACCTTCCTGGATAAAGTCTATCAGGAACACCAGTCAGATGATTACTGAATAGTATATAATATAAAAAAACTTTTGTCAGTAAATAACGTCATGCGCAACCCCTCAATGCCACTTAAAAAACCACTTTTTCTTGCCAAATCCTTCCGCATTAACCAATATTTTTATGTGTCCTACAATGTATCGCAAAGGAACGTCAGTAGCTTCCGGGACTTTCGCTTAAACTCCTTCCGGGAAAACCGTGGCTGCCAGGGCTGTCGCCAAACTTCATCGGAAATCAACATGGCTGCTGCCAATTCAACTCCTCTGAAGCTTGCGACCGAGCAGAGGGCGGAAAACTCCATATCCACCCCATAGATTCCCTGGTTCGCATATTCAGTAATCTTGGCTTGGGTTTCCCGATACGGAGCATCTGTAGTCCAGATCTTTCCTTGGTGAAAAGGAATATCCGCTACATCCAGAATAGTTCCCAGATGCGAGCACAGGGCGGAAGA
Organism: Desulfobulbaceae bacterium; assembly: GCA_011389815.1. Lineage (GTDB taxonomy): Bacteria > Desulfobacterota > Desulfobulbia > Desulfobulbales > Desulfobulbaceae > Electrothrix. Next base: position 33,136 of record JAABTP010000027.1, read on the forward strand.
AGGGAGTACCACCCTGCCCTGCTCTGCCTGGTCTTGGTAATGGCGACTGGTTCCTTCTTCAGAGAGTGCCTCCGTAGGCAGGAACACATCCATCACCCGCAGATCCTCTTGCAAGGAACCACACCAACCATAAAGGATAACCTTCTTCGCACCCAAGGCGATCATTTTTTCCAGACACATGACCGCCATCGGAGCACCAACAGCAGGGCCTGCCAAGAAAAGTTTCTCTGAATAATAAAGGTTGGAGTGAAAAAGAAAGGCGCGTTGCATCTGCGTCTCTTTAGCATAGGCAGCCAAGACAGGGGCCTCTGCAGGATTAACAGCTAGGATACCGATCTCCGGAAGAAGCGGCTCTCCCCTACCGCATTCTGGGTTGATAATACAGTCCTGCGCGCTGTGTGCTGTCTTAGCCAATTCCGGGTTGTGGGTGACAAGGATGGTGGTCTGATTCTGTGAAAAGAATTAATGTCCGCAACTCGACAGCTCGTTAAAACCGAAGACAACGGATTTTAATAACGACAGCTCATGGGCAGATGACGGAGCAGAACATCTGTTTTGTTTTCTCCCTGCACGGTCATACCCTCGGGCACTGAAGCCCGACCGACCACCCAGGCAATCGGCACTGTCGGCGCATCTTCGACAACAGCGGGACGCAGGCTGACTGTTTTGCCGACAATGTTTTTATTTGCCCTGTTGCCGAGGCTGATATTGATCACGCCGCCTTGGCCCACCGTTAGGCCGGTCACATAATTACCGACAATTTTTTCTGCCGGAGGCAGTCCTGCGGCGACATTGTCCATCGGCAACTGCTGTGTTTCCTTGTAATACTCCTCCACACCCTTTTGGGCGAATTCCGCCATATTGAACGCCTCTTCAAGCTGCGTTCTGATCACCCGGTCCTGATAGGACGGGATGGCGATAGTGGAAAGGATGCCCATGATCGCGATGACAATCATCAGTTCAATCAGGGTGAATCCCTGCCTGCTCCCGATCATTTTTCCGACCATTTTGCTGTTCTTGACGATCAGTATCCTGCTCATCCTGTCATCCTCAGGTTATATTGCGTCGGCCATCGTGAAAATCGGCAGATACATGCTGACAACCAGCACGCCGACCAACAAGCCAATAATAATTAAAACCAGTATGTCCAGCATGCCTATTTTCTTTGTCGCGACTCTGCTGATATTTCTGCTGTAAAAGGTCGCCGCCTCGCCCATTGCCGCACCGAGCCGCTCCTCTGTCTTGGCTGCCGCCGCTGCCTGGATCAGCATTTCCGGGAACAGGCCGCTTTGCCGCATCTGCGCCGACAGATCGGAAATGCCTACCGTCCGGTCGGCCAGTCCTTTGAGCAGGGCGGAATAATGGGGATTCATGACAGACTCGGCAGCACCTGCAAGCGATTCCCTGAAGGAAAAACCTGCGGTGACCAGCAGCGAGAAATATTGGGCGAATTGGGCCGCCGCTATATTGCGCAGGAGCGGGCCGATCACCGGCAGTTTTTCGGCTGTCCGGTGAAACAGCATTCTTGCGCCTGCCAGCAAGGCGACAAAAGCAAGCAGGGACAGAAGCGGATTGCTCGTAACCGGCCTGCTGATTCCGACAACCAGCTCGGTCAGTGCGGGCAGGGAGCCACCCATGCTGGCGAACATCTCTTCAAAAACCGGGATGACAAAAATCAACAAAAGAAAGGCGATGAGACCGGTTATGCTTAAAACAAGCAGCGGATACCACAGCACTGAGCGCAGAAGAGCTGTTCCCGTGACTCCGACGGCTACGAATTGCTCCTCTGTTTCAGCGGCCTGCTGCAGCATGTCGGCTTTCTGAACATCAGGTAGCCCAGAAGTCAGTATTTTGCGCAATGCGGCATTGAAAATATCCTCATGCCGATGCAGGCACTCGGCAAAAGAAACGCCGCCTGCCATCTCTTTTTCTATTTTTCCGGCAATTCTGCCGATCTTCGGCATGTCCTTCTCCAGCCGCAATACTGTCACCGCTTCCGGCAACGAGGCTCCCGCCTTGAGCAGCACCGCCACCTGCCGATACAACGTGCTACGTTCCCTCAGGGACAATCGTGTCATCAGCTTCTCCGCTTATTTGTTTATTTCAGGACAGCAGGAATATATTTGTCGTCAAGATCGGTGCGGTCAATACCATACACCTTCCAACCATTTCCGCCCGCTGTCCTGCCGTAAACCCAGTGAACCGCTCCGGTCGGATCATCATCCTGCACCACAGGACGCATAGTCAGAGTTTTTCCTGAAATACGTCTGGAATCGTTAAAGGTGATCTGGACAGCACCATGTTCAATGGAAATAGTCTGTTTTTTCGGTAACGATTCATAATACAACGAAGAGCTGTCCTGCACGGCCGATGCTGACAGTGCCTGCGCTGTATTTTTAGGAAATTCACCGTGCAGGGCAAGATAGATGAGACTGTCTTGCTTGGCGGAATAAAAAACACCTGTGATCGCGCCCATCACCTCGGCCTTGAACAGAGCAATCTGATACGATCTGACCGCAAGGACAGACAGCAACGCGATAATGACAACTACAAGAAGAAGTTCCGCAGTATATCGCCTAATGTCGGACATATCCTGCTCCTTTCACTTTATTGAAGAGTTCTCTTCTTCCCAAGTGACTGGGCCGGTCGGATCATCCTTGCCGACAACAGGATGCAGGGTGATGGTCACGCCGCTCTGCCTGCTGTCCTCTCTGTACTTTATTTCAATATTTCCGTTGCTCACTTTGATGCTGCCCACATATTTTCCCCGGATTGCCTCAGGCAGACCGAGAGCGGCATTATCCGCCGGAAACACGCTGCGATGATCATAATATTCCATCACTTCCCTGCGCACAGGCTGGGAGAGCGCATAGCCTTCACAGAGAAAGGCCTTATCCCGATAGGCAATGAAGTTCGGGATGGCCACTGCGGCAAGAATTCCAATAACAGCTATGACAACAGTCAGTTCAATCAGGGTGAAGCCTTTATTGTTCATCAGCGTGTTCTCCGAAAAAATAATTGCAAGCGTGAAAGCGCAATCATGCTTTTTATGCCGATAACCTGTCAAAAAAACCGGCTTAAAGAAAGGGATACCATATTGCCGTTCTGTCCGCAAGTTTTTCAGCTTCTTGCAGGAGAGAAAGACTGCCGGGCGATCCTGCCGTCGCGCTGCTTAAGCAAGCATGTTTTATAAATACATGCCGGGATGTATTGTGGTTGCATTACGTTATCCTTTCCAACCGATATGAGCTGCACTAATTCTGTCAATTACGGAGGCGGGCAATCAGCTCCCCACAGCTATGGCAACGACAATAAACAATACCAAGCTGACAAGAAAGACAAAAACCGCCACTTCCCAGAAAATACAACTGAGAGAGAGGCCCAGAGCTGTAAGCGAACCCCGTAACGTAACCGTTCACCCCCCTCATTCCACACAAAAAAAGATTGGACAAAAAAAGAAGATCACGATAGTTTAAGGGTC